>NZ_JBGCCU010000003.1:322498-644997 GCF_041261445.1 Catenulispora sp. EB89 | reverse complement strand
TGATGGTGTCGTCGCTGGTCAGCGTGTTGCTGGCGGCCTTCGTGGCGGCGCCGGTCGGGGCGGCCGCGGTCAGGCTGGTCGGCAGCTTCGTGACGAAGCCGGAGCCGGGATCGTCGGCCGTCGGTGTCGGGCCGGCGTGCTGGTCCGGGTGGGAGTCCCACATGATCGGCTGGGGCGCTGAGAAGACCGCGTTGCCGCCGGCGTCCGTGCCCTGGAGGTTCTCGTCCGAGTCCAGGCTGAGGGAGACGCCCGTGGCGTGCATGTGCATGCTGAGATCGGACAGCCCGGGGTCGGCCGCGGCCTTGGCGTCATGGACGACCAGGACTTCGGTGTAGGACACGCCGTTGGCGGCCAGCCGCAGGTCGACGCCAGGTAGCACGTTCGGGTACAGCGCGACGTCGCCGGAGACCTGGGGCGCCGGAAGGGTTTCCGGCAGCGACACCGAGACCGTCTTGCTGCCGTCGGCGCTGCCGAGGGTGACGGCCGGGCCGGTGCCCCCGGGCGAGAACGTCACCTGGCCCAACGACGCCTTCGGGGACAGTGAACCGTCGGCGTTCGTCACCAGGGTGGCGTCGATGGGAGTCCAGGCGCCGCTCTTCTTGACCCGGACCGGACTGGAGTCGGTGGTCGCGGTGAACGTCCCGTCGGGGTTCGCGACGATCTTCTGGGTCTCGGTCGTCAGCGCCGTGACTTCGGTGGCGGTGCCGGTCTCCTGCGCGGTCGTCGAAGCGTCGGCGGCCGCAGGCGGTGCTGCCGAGTCCTTCGTCGGTTTCGAGGGCTTCTTCGGCGGTGTTGTCGAGCCTTGAGTCTTCGATGGCGACGAGGGGGCCGTTGTCGACGTAGTTGAGGAAGACGTCGAGGAAGACGTCGATTCCGACGGGCCGGGCGTCGTCCCGGCGGAGGCCGGCGCCGGCGTTGCGACGATCAGGGCGGTCGCCGCGGCCGCGATGCCCGCGGTCAGTCGCTTTCGATTCCTTGGGTGCTGTGAGCGTCTTGAGGAAGCGCCCGGGGGCACGGTCATGAAGCCTCCGATAGAAACAGGATGACAGGTTTCGCACATTGTCGGGGATCCCGACGAATATCTGATTACGGTGGGCACGCTGCCCGTAGCGTTCGCACACGCTAGCGGCATGGCTCGAACGTGCTCAATGGGTATTCACCGGTGGCGTGCGAGCGCGATCCTTGACCGCATTAGGACAGCGAGGCCTTCTATTCAGGTTGATCAGCGGTCTGTATCGTCTCCAGGCGGCGCGTATACATGTTCGTATTCAGGTCGTCTCGTCATCGGGTGGGGTATCGGCATGCGTGGATGCGTTGTGTCTTTTGCTGTGTCGACGGTGTTCCGCCGGATTGTCGGGACCGCTGTCGCAGGTGCGACGATCGCGAGCTTCGTCGTGGGGTCCGGTGTCGGGGTCGCGGCCGCATCGACGGCGTCGACAGCGAAACGACCTGCGATGCCTGATATCAAGCGGGCGTCGGCGCATCCCTTTCCGCTGCAGAAGGCGGCTGGTCCTGCTCCAATGCCTGCTTTGCAGGTGGCTGGAACCTGGCCGGCGGCTAGGGAATCCGACGTCGCGGTGACGCACCGTACGGTGGCTGGTGCTTTGCAGGGCGGAGACGACGGCCTGACCTCGGCGGCCTCAACGTCGGGGATTCCACTGACTCTGGCGGCTAGAGGTCCATCGAGTACCGGGGTATCCGACGCCGCCGGGAATGGGGCGGTCGAGCCGAGTGTCCAGGTGCGGATGGCCGACCACGCCACAGCTCTGAAGGCGGGCGTGGACGGTGTTCTCTTCACGGTCGTGCCGCCGCCCGGCGCCCAGCCGTTCGGCGCGACAGCGGTGGTGGACTATAGCGGTTTCGCCGGCGCGGCCGGTGCCGACTATGGTAGTCGTCTGCGACTGGTCCAGCTGCCGGCGTGTGCGCTGACGACGCCGCAGGTCGCTGCTTGTCAGGTGCAGAAGCCGATCGCCGGCGGACGCAACTACGCCTCCGGCCACAAGCTCACCGCTGACGTGTCGGTCGGTTCCGGCGCGGATGCGTTCGGTGGTTCGTCGGGGCACCGGATCAGCCTGGCGCGTACTGATGTGACGGCCAGTGTCGCGGCGACACCGCTGGTGCTCGCGGCTACTGCCGGGAGCTCCGGGACCAACGGCGACTTCACGGCGACGTCGTTGTCACCGTCGGGTTCGTGGTCGGCCGGCGGTGCCAGCGGGGCGTTCACGTGGTCGTATCCGATCGCGGTTCCGCCGGTGGCGGCGGGTTCGGCGCCGTCGGTGGCGCTGTCATACGACTCCGGCAGCCTTGACGGCGAGACGGCGACCACCAACAACCAGCCGTCGTGGATCGGTGAGGGCTGGGACTATTCCCCGGGCTCCGTCGAGCGCAGCTATCGGCCGTGCTCGACGTTCACCGACCTACCGGCGGCCTCGCAGACCTCTGACAACTGCTGGGCCGGCCAGATCCTGACGTTGAGCCTCAAGGGCAAGTCCAACGCCCTGGTGTGGGATCCGGTCACGCAGCAGGTGAAGCTCCAGTCCGACGACGGATCCCGCATTCAGCGACTGACGGGTGCCAACAACGGCGCTCTCGGCGGTGAGTACTGGAAGGTCACGACCCCCGACGGGACGCAGTACTTCTTCGGCCGCGGCGGTGGCCCGGGGCAGACGACGCAGGGCGGAACCAACTCGACCTGGACGGAGCCGGTGTTCGGTGCGCATTCCGGGGACCCGTGCTACAGCTCTTCGGGGTTCTCGTCTTCCGTGTGTACGCAGGCGTGGCGGTGGAACCTGGACTACGTCGAGGACGCCCACGGCAACGGCACCATGTATTACTACACGCCGGAGACCAACTACTACGGCAAGAACGGCTCCACGACCGGTGTGGCGTACACCCGCGGCGGTTACCTGAACAAGATCGACTACGGGCTGCGGGACGAGAACGGGTCGGTGTACGGCCCGGCCACGCCGGACCAGATCCTGTTCACCGTCGGCGAGCGCTGCATTCCGGGTACGCCGTCGGGGAACACGTGCGCGGATTCGCAGTTCACCACATCCAACAGTTCCTACTGGCCGGATGTGCCGATCGACCAGTCCTGTGCGTCTGGGGCGACGTGCAACGTCAACGGCCCGACGTTCTGGTCCCGGGAGATGTTGACGAACATCACGACGCGGTACTGGAACGGTTCGGCGTATGTGAAGGTCGACTCCTACGATCTGGGGCACCAGTTCCCCAACGGTGGCGATCCGGCTTTGTGGCTGAGTTCGATCACGCGTACCGGGTATGCGGCCGACGGTTCGTCGATCGCGATGCCGACGATCACGACCAAGGGCCAGTTGCTGGCCAACCGGGTGCCGAACTACAACAGCCTGCCGCCGATGCTGCACTGGCGGTTGACGGACCTGTTCGGCGACACTGGCGCGGTGACCTCGATCAGCTACTCCACCGGGTGCTCGTCCACGACGATCCCCTCGGACGCCTCGACGAACACCTCGCAGTGCATGCCGGTGTACTGGACCCCGACCGGGTACTCAGCACCGATCTTCGACTGGTTCGACAAGTACGTGGTCACCAAGGTGACGACGCGCGACCCGAGCGCCTTGACCGCGGCTGAGGTCACCAGCTACGCCTATGTAGGGCCCGCGGCCTGGCACTTCGACGACAACGAGGTGGTGAAACCGGCCAACCGGACCTATGGCCAGTTCCGTGGATACGGCGAGGTGGACGTCAAGACCGGCGATCCTGACGCGCACGAGCAGCTGACCAAGACCGCGACCTTCTACTACCGCGGCATGAACGGCGACACGCTGCCCGGCGGCAAAACCCGCAGCGCGTCGATCAGCAACAGCCTTGGCGAGACCACTACCGACGACTACCGGTATCTGGACTCGCCGTATGAGACCGATGTGTTCAACGGCGACGGCGGTGCGCGGGTATCCGCGACCCTGACCGACTACACCGTAGCTGCCACCACGGCGACGCGGCCGCGTACCGGGCTTCCTTCTTTGACCGCGGATCTGGTCCGGACCGCCAGAACCAGGAAGCTCACCGACCTGGCCACCGGCACCTACCAGACCGCGACCACCACGAGCGCCTATGACGGGCTCGGCCGGGTGATCGCCTCGGATGCCAGCGGTGACAATGTGCCGGAGGTGTGCACCACCACGGCCTATGCCGACAACACGGCGCTGTGGATCAGGGACATGCCCTCGGAGGTGATCGCCTCGCAGCAGGCGTGCCCGCCGGCCGGGACCGCGCAGTCCGCCGTGGTGGCCGATACGCGGACCTTCTACGACGGCTCAGTGACTCTCGGGCAACTGGCCGGGCCAGGCAATGCGACGCGGACCGATGTGCTGAACAACTCCAACGGTGCGGCGGCCGCGTTCTTCACCAAATCCAGTTCCGGCTATGACACCTCCGGCCGCGTCACCTCCAGCGTCGATGCGCTCGGGCGCACCACCGGCACGGTATACACGCCCTCCGACGGCGGTGTCCTAACCCAGATCGCGGTCACGAACCCGGCGAGTCAGACCGTGACCACGGTGGACAACCCCGACCGCGGCACCATCGCCTCCAGCACGGACGTCGCCGGGCACGTGACCTCGGCGACCTACGACGCACTGGGGCGTATGACGCAGCTGTGGAAGCCAGGCCGGGTGCAGGGCACGAACACCCCGAACGAGACCTACTCCTACCTGATCCAGACCAACGGCCCCGAAGCCGTGACCGGCAACGTGCTGGTCGACTACGGCACCGGCACCGCCTACGCCACGACGGTCAAACTCAGCGACTCCCTCGGCCGCCTGGTGCAGACCCAGACCGCGACCGAAGGCGGCGGGTCCCAGGTCTCGGACACCTTCTACGACGGCCACGGCTGGACCGTGGCCACCAACGACCACTACCTGATCAGCCCGGCCCCCTCCACGACAGTGCAGTACGTCGCCGTCAACGCCGTCGACGCCCGCACCGTGAACACCTACGACGGGACCGGGCGCGTCACCCTGGCCAGCAAGTACAAGCTGGGCAACGCCACCCAGACCACGCAGACTATCTACGGCGGCGACCGGACCACGGTGATCCCGCCCACCGGCGGCGTCACCACCACCACGGTCAAGGACGTCCGCGGCCAGATCAGCGAACTCGACCAGTACACAGTCGCACCGACCGTCAACGGCAACTTCGTCAGCGGTGGCTTCTACCAGCCCACCACCTACAGTTACGACGCACTGGGACGGCAGACCACGCTCAGTTCTTCGGGCTCCACGTGGTCCTCCACGCTGGACATGCTGGGAAACAAGCTCTCGCGGAACGATCCCGACACTGGCGTCAGCAGCACCCAGTACGACCTGGACGGCGAAGTCACCTCCACCACAGACGCCCGCGGGCAGATCCTCGCCTACACCTATGACATCCTCGGCCGTAAAACCGCCGAATTCTCGGGCTCGACCACCGGCACCAAACTGGCGTCCTGGACCTGGGACACCCTGCAAGCCGGCAAGCTCTCCAACGAAACTCGGTACACCACCGCCGGCAACTACGTCACCGGTACCAGCAGCTACGACGGCATGGGCAACCCCATGGCCCAGTATGTCACCCTGCCGTTCCAGGAGACCGGTATGAAGGGGACTTGGACCACCGGCTACTCCTACTCATCCACCGGACTGGAGTTGTCCATCGGCCCGGCGCCGGTCGCGGGCGTCCCCGGTGAGACCATCACCAACACCTACGACGCCTTCGGCCGGCCGGTCGAGGTCGCCGGCACGTCGGTCACCGCGTCGCAGAACATGAACGGCTACGGGCTCCCCGGGCAGATCACCTACGGCGGCGGCGCCAGCAACAACGTGTGGCGCTCCTTCACCTACGACGTGCAGACGTTGAAGGTCACCGACGACAACGTCACCGCGCAACTGGCCACACCCCAGGTCAACGACACCCAGTACAGCTATGACCCGTCCGGCCAGATCACTCAGATCAACGACACCGAAGGCCCCAAGGGCATCTCGCCGATCGACGACCAGTGCTTCACCTACGACAGCCTGGACCGTCTGAACGCGGCCTGGTCCGCCACCGACGCCTGCGCCGCCGGCCCGAACAACGGCGCCGGCGGCAACATCGGTGGCCCCAATCCCTACTGGCTGTCCTGGACCTTCAACGCCAACGGCACCCGCGCGTCGCAGACCACGCACGCCCTGCCAGGCGCCACCGGCGGCGACACCACCACCAACTACTCCTACAACACCGGCGGCACCCACAGCCTCGCAGCCACAACCACCAGCGGACCGAACGGCACCACTGGGGCCAGCTACAACTACGATCAGTCCGGCGACACCAGCAGCCGCCCCGACGTCACCGGAACCCAGAACCAAACCCTGAACTGGGACGCCGACGGCCACCTGGCCAAGGACACCGCCGCAGCCGGCACCACCACCTGGGTCTACGACGCCGACGGCAACCAGATAGTCCGCCATGACCCCGGATCGATGACCCTGTACCTGCCCGGCCAGGAAATCACCCGCACCGCCAACGGCACCCTCAGTGCCGTCCGGTATTACACGCTGTCCGGCACCGTTGTGGGCGAGGGCGGAGGCCAGGCAGCCACCACCGAATACCTGATCGGCGACCAACACGGCACCGGCGAGATCGCCATCAACACCAGCACCCTGGCCGTCACCCGCCGAGCTTTCGACCCCTACGGCAACGCGCGCGGCGCAGCCACAGGCGGTGCTTGGCCCGACAGGCATGGCTTCATCGACAAACCCACCTCGACGACTACGGGACTCACCGATGTTGGTGCCCGCAAGTATGACGCCACAGCGGGGCGCTTCATAAGCGTTGATCCACAACTGGACGCGAACGACCCCCAATCGCTTACCGGATACGCATACAGTGATAACACCCCCGCCACCGGTAGCGATCCGAGCGGTCTCATGCGAGAGTTGATGAACGATGAGTCCGATTCATCAGGCGATACGTCCAGCCCATCGGATTACGTTTACATCACGGGCAACGCGACGGTTCCCAAACCCTCCTGGCGTATTGGCCGCGAGTTCGATGTTGACACGGATGGAACTGTCTTTCCGCAAGATCCCGGACTTCCGGATTTCAAGGGACTTTCCACATTCGCGGACCCAGCAGCCGCGCTGGCCAGCACGAACGGCAAGTACGTCTACCGAATTGATGTCAGCCAGCTGGAAGATATTGGGTTCAGCCCATATGCCGACGGAGGAACCAGCCCAGATCTCAACGCCGGACACGTATCTTGGTACCCTAAGCTTGGAGGGATGCCGAGCGATGAACTCGCTACTCAAATCAGCAAGATCACCGGCGAGCGGGTCACTCTGTCCGACGGGACGCCAATGACCAGGGCGAACATGGGTGACGGTGACTGGACTGCCTCGGCACTCCGGGCCCAAGCCAACGTTCAAAGCGCATACGAGGCACGTCAAGCGGCCAAGGCCGCGGCCGCTGCTAAGGAAGCGGCGGATCAGGGTGTGAAGGGCGGAAGGGATGCGGATCCGGCGGACGAGGTAGGTGGAAGCCGGCTGGGAACCGCGTCCGACATGCTCGGACGGGTTGGGGGCCCCATTGATCTTATAACGATGATTGTTGATCCGCCCTCGTTCTGCTCTATGGTTCCCAACGCCCCCAGCTGTCATCCGGTGCAAAACGGCTAAGCGTGTCGCGACGGCTTGCCCGAGGTGGCGGTTTCGGTTGGGGCACAGCCACTTCGGGTCCTGTAGTTCATCACATCGGAGAAGCAGACTTTCATGGTTCACCGTCAGGCAACTGATCTTTGGCGGGAGTTCGGACGTGCCGAAGCCTCGCTTAGGCAGCACGCTGCTGCGGTCAATAGTATTCGTGCTTCGGAGCTGAATGATCTGGTGATGCTTCGATCGGATAGGCCGAAGTATGTTGATACCTTTCTCGCTCGGGATGCCACGGCGAGCAATCGCGCTATGCTGGTCGACACTGTCTTATGGGATTCTTCATGGAACGGGCCGGCGCAGCGCTCTCTCTTTGCCGCGCTCGGCTCGATTGAGACCGACACGGTCGTTGCGGCAATGCCAGAATATGCGCGCCGGATGCTGGATCAGGATCCATACGACTTCGACTATACGTCCGCGCTGTTACTAGCGTGGCGATATCGGCAGTCAAGCCTCGTAGCAAGGCTGCTTTCAAAGCTACTCAGCAGCGACGATCCGGCGATTAGCGCGACTGCCACCGATTTCCTGGAAGATCACGATTTCGATGAGGCTGTCATGGAGGGGCTTGAACCGGTCGACAGCGCGTCGCAGGCTAGCCGGTTCATTAGCGCGCCGAGAGCCACTGAAGCGACAAATGACTGCTGGGAGCAATACGAAATCTCCTCGGCCCAATATGAGGCGGTCGTTCGGGAGATCCGAGATTCGAGGCCGGGTGAAGTTGCAATTAAGGCCATGGGAGGGATTCGTGCGACTTCAGGCCTTGGTGCCCTAATCTCCGCGACCATGTTCGGCATGCCGCGACAAATCTATGAACTTCTTGCCAGATGCGATTCTGGGTTTATCAATCTGACGATTGACCAGCTCGAGGGCATCGCTACGACGGTTCCGCAATATGTGGTTCACGCGGTACTGGACCTTCCGCAGGTAATGATGGAGCTGGGGCTTGAGAGCCGTTCGATTGGCTTCATGAGAGCTGTCGAGCAGGCATACGGAATGTTCGATCGCTTCGGATGGCTGACGGAGCCGCGCAGCCGGTGACGATCACCGGGTCATCGCTGTTGCCGTCAGGATCAAGGCCGCGGAAGCCGAGGTCGGCCGGGGCGTGTTTGCGGCGGTCTGAAGTGGGGTCTGTCACGCTTTCCGGGAGCGGCCGGAGTGGATCATCGTATCGGTGGGCGCGCTGGAGCCGTTTCGTGCTTCGAGCGTTCCTCGAGCGCTTGTCCCGCGCGAGTCGTGGTGTCGCAACCGTGTGAGACATGGAAGATGCGGTGGAGTCGTGGACTGCGGTGTTGTTCGGGGACGACGCCAAATCGGTCGTCGAGTCCGTGCGGCGCAGTGGTTCGGAGGTGTGTATCGCCGTGCGGGGAACCTCCATCTCGGCGTCGTGCCCAGGCTGTGGTGTCCGTTCGTCCCGGGTCCACGGCGCGTCTAGCTGCGGCATCCGGCCGATGTGTCGCTGGCAGGGCTGCCGGTGCGCCTGGCACTGAGGGTTCGCCGGTTCGTGTGCTTCGCCGTGGCATGCTCGCGTCGCACGTTCGTCGAGCAGATCCGGGGCCTGACATTCCGGTACGGGCGCTGCACGCTGGGTCTTCGCGTGTTGCGTGAGCGGATCGCTTTGGCGCTGGTCGGGCGTGCTAGAACGCGTCTGGCAGCCGCCACCGGAGTTCCGAGCGGACGGATGACGTTGATCCGACTGGTCAAGGCACTGCCGGACCCGGACCGGCCAACTCCGAGGATTCTCGGCGTCGACGACTTCGCGACCAGGCGTCATCGGTATAGCACCGTGCTGACGGATTGCGAGACCCACCGCGTCGTTGACATGCTGCCCGGCCGTGATTCGGCTCCACCGGCGCGCTGACTGGCCGAGCATCCAGGCGTGGAGATCGTCTGCCGGGACCGCGCCGGCGCTGACGCCGAGGGCGCCCGTCGCGGCGCTCCTGACGCCGTCCAGGTCGCAGATCGCTACCCGGAAGTCGCCGCGCATCGCGACTGTATCCACGCCGTCACGCTGCCCGCAGTCGGCAACGCGACGGCGAACGAGGACGATGAGCCCATCGCCGCCACGCTGGCGGGGCCGTTCGCCGAATGTGTCCGCGAGCACCACGCCATCGTCCACGACCTGCTCACTGCCGGCCACAGCATCCGCGTGATCGCCCGACACCTGGGATCGGGACGGCACACCGTCCAGCGGTACGCACGGGCCGAGCGGTGGCAGGACATGGTCAAGGGCTGGCTGAAACGACCAGCGGCATCGCCCCGTTTACGCCCTACCTGCTGCGACGCTGGGACGAGGGCCACACCAACGTCCTCCAGTTGCACCGCGAGATCACCGCGCAAGGCTACACGTCGCTGTACGCTCCTCACGTCAGATTGACGCCGGATTCGGTTAAGAATATTGACCAAGCGCACCTCGACGAGATGGGTGCCCAATTGTGGCGCGATGCCGTCAGCAAGACTGCGGATTGGTGCAAAGCTAACTCGGCGGCCGGCAAGGGATTTACGAATGTTCTTTCCACGGTTAAAGTCCAAATTGGAGATAAATATGTAACTAGACTCGTCGTCATTACGAGTCAGGCTGGTATGCCCGAGGATCTTCGGCGCTTGTATGAGGACGAGTTCGACGCCGCGATATACCAGGCCACTCCACCAGGAGACTGAACAATAAATGGCCACGCGGAACAAGCGGCCGACGACTGGCGGGCTAATCTAGATCGTCAGGTTAGGGATCTGCAGGGGCCGGTTACCGACGTCACGAACGCACTGGTGACAAATGCGATATGCGAAGTATGCGAGTCGGCCTTTCGAGGGTTTGTCGGCAAGTCGGATAAATTTGTAGGTACGAACGGGTTCATTCCGGCGAGGGCATCGTCGATGAAGCTCTAAAGAGCGAAATGCGGTCGGTTTCTGGTGGGGCGAGGCTCCCGAACGTAGTCAACGTTGTAGACTACTTCTACACGTTTGGTGGGGATAGCAGCAACGACGACAACCAAGAGGAAGATAGTAGACGACAACCAAGAGGAAGATAGTAGATGAACGTACTCGTCAGGGATGCCACCGATCCAGTCGCTGCCGCTGTCCGAATGCTCCCATGGGAAGATTACCTTGCCTGCTGTTGGGCCGTATGCGACAGTGTGTGGCGTGCCTACTCTGGTGACGAGGTTGAACCCTTCGCGGATCTCGTAACGGATTCACTTTCAACTCTACGGCTATGGCTTGCCGACGGCATATCCGATTTTGGCAGTCTGGAAGAGCGTTGGGAAAGGGTTTCAGAGGATATTCGTGAAGGTCGTCTTCCTGGCCTCATTAACCTCAGGACAGTGGCGTACGTGCTCTGCACCGAGATGACTGGCACGAGTCGTAATTACGCGAGCATCGGTTCACTGTTTTTGCCGATTGTGAATTGGCGCCTTGGGCGCGAACATCACGATAAGGGGTTCTTCTCAGTCAATGCGCGCGTGATGGATCTGGATAGCCCTGAATACAGATGCTTGCAAGCTATTCGTGAGTTGGCGGAGGATCTGTTGAGGCGCGGACGCGGTGCTGTCCTTGAGAATCCTCCGCTTTTAGTGCTTGGATGAGAAGGGCGTAGCTGTTAGGGGGTGACAAAGAGGATCGGGTAAATGTGCCGAGTCCTGGGTGCCAGGTCTTCCCCTATGTTTCCGACGTCCGCGCTCTTGTCGGTCAGCTTGCGTGCGGAACTGGAATGGTTCTTCAGCTGGAGCAACTACGGTGATCCGTTGTCGTCCAAGGCGACGTCGTCGAAGTGTTCGAGGGTGGCCGCCAGATAGGGTTGGTCGAGGGGCTGCTTCACCCCTTCGAGCAGCGGCCATTGCACCGGGGGGAGATAACCAAGCGCAGATGAGGCTGCCGAATGCGACTGGCCTGACACCTTGTGCAGTCTTGCTGGGGCCTGAGGGGATGTAAATAACTCAGGCCTCGAAGATGTGCTCGTGTCGCAATCGTTACCCGTGATGAGGGTTCTGGTCCGGGTTACGCCGGACCGTCCAAAGCCGGTCGTCTGAACAGCAAGAGGCTGACAGGCGTTCCGATTACTGTCCGCCGGCCGACCATCTCGAATCTTGCGGCCACGAAGGCTTCCTCGAGCGTGCCGGGGATGTCGCTGCACGGCGTCGGCCAGCAGATGATGCCGTAAAGGCTTTGCGGAATCGTCACTCGGGCGCAGTCGGATACCGCCGAGACCGAACCTTCGATGAACTCGGCGAGATCGGAGGCGGTGCCACTGCAGTCGGCACGGACGGTAGTGCCGGTCTGAGGTGCCGTCAGCACCATCGACGCCCGGTGTCGCCTGGTGTCGTCCGCCAGCAACCTGACTAGCGTGTCGACGCTGCCGTTCACCACCGCGGCGAACCCATCGCGACCTGCATCCGTGGCGCGCTCGATGCGGGTTCGTGCCACGTTCACCCAGTAGGGCTCATGTTCGACGCCGATGGCCATGCGGCCGGCGCGTACGGCCTCGACCAGGATGTCGCCTGAGCCGCAGATCGGGTCGAGGAGCAGGCCTTCTTGTTCGGTATACGTGGTGATGGCGTGCTGCGCGAGTTCGGTGACGGAGCGTTGGTGGTGGGCCTGCGGTCGCATATGTAGTTGTCCTTCGGCGAGTGGCGGGTGGTGTTCCGATCACTGCCGAAGTCCGGTTTCACGCCGTGAAACTGTCCGGCGCTTGCGCCGTTTCACTCCACTGGCCGCCAACGGCTGCGTGAAATGAGCGTGAAAACCATCGCGTAAGTGTGATCATCGATCTGATGCGGCGCCGTGGATGGCGTGGCGCAGACCGGCAGAACGGGTGAATCTCGAGCAGCGCGAGTTGACGGGTTCCCAAGCTCTCGGTTGGGGGTCGTCACCGTGAAACGTCCAGGTCCATGAGATCGGGCGACGTTTCACTGCTTCGCCGTCATCGGGCTGGCGCGGGCCTCGCTGCGTAGGCAATTCACGATGTGCGGTCGCATTTGCCACTTTCTCGCGACAGATATTTGATCGCTGTGGTCGTAGCTGGAAAGGCAATCAACTTTCCGGCGACCACGGAGGTCAACGAAATGACGGGTACCACCGCTCTTGCGGCCGCATCGCGCGAATTCGATTCGCTGGTGGCTCTTCCGGTTCTCCTGGATGGACGCTTGTTCGGGGAAGACCGGGATCTGCGTCTCGACGAGGTCAAGGAACTTCTTCTCGTGCGTGCCACGTCTCCTGCGGTTCGCGATCTGATCTGGCGCGAGATCGTCAACAATGCATGTTCGGGCGACGGGATCTGGACTACGGTCGCGCTCGGCATGGCGGTGCCGGGTCTTGCGAATCTGGCAAGGCAGTTCGCCCGCGACTACGTCGACACGAGCTACGACGACTTGTGCGCCGAGGTCGTGACCGCGTTCTTGGAAGCGCTTCGAACGGTCGACGTCGACCGGCCGGCGATTCTGACGCGGGTGTACTGGTCGACGTATCGCGCCGTTCGGCGGTCGGCCTACACCGAGGTCCTTGCGGCCAGGACCGCCGCAGCTGCGGCCACCGAGGCTCGCATCGTGCCCGAGGGCGGCCATCCGGACCTTGTGCTGATCAGGCTCGTCGCAGAGAACGTGATCACAGAGGCTGAGGCGAGCCTGATCTCTGCTGTGCGCCTGGACCGGCGGTCCCTGGGCGATGTCTCCGAGCTGCTGGGGATCAGCACGAACGCGGTCCTGCTGCGCCTGCGCAAGGCCGAGATGCGCGTCGCAGCCCATCTGACCGGCACCACGGCATGCACTCGGAGGGCTTTCAAGCAGGGCCGAAAGAGTGAAGCCGCTGTTGGCTCGGACAGTTTCGGGGCCTCCGACCGGACTTCCGTGGTCGAGGAGCCGCCCGGGATCCTCGCCGCCTGAGGCGGATCCGACGAAGGACGTTCTCGATGACTTCGAACCTCGCACCCCGTCCGCGCTCACCCCGACGGCCACCGAGCGCGGCGGTCTATCACCGCCGTCGCGCGGTGCTGCTGCTGTTCGTCTCGGTCGTGCTGCTGGTCTTCGCTGCGACGCGCGCTCCGGCGGCGACCGCGGACCCGCATCCGGCCGTGATGGACCTGTCGAAGGTCGCGGACAACATCACCGGCTGGGTCGTCGGGATTCTCGCGGCGGTGGCGACGATGTTCCTCACGATCGGCGGGCTGCGCTATGTGATGGCGGGCGGCGATGCCGGTGAAGTCGAGAAGGCGAAGTCGTCGCTGAAGTCTGCGATGTACGGCTACGGCCTCGCGATGCTGGCGCCGGCCGTCGTGCAGGTGTTGCAGACCATCGTCACGAAGAGCTGATCGACCGTGCCGGTGACCACGGCCAGTGTGCGCAGCCTGGTCCGTTTCACGGTCCTGGCCGTGCTCGTACTGGCAGTGCTCGTGGGGCTCGGCGCCGGAGCCGCGTTCGCGGAGCCGGCGCCGAGCCCGCCTGTCCCATCTCCTGTGGTGCCGTCGCCGCTGCCCGGGATCTACGGCCCCGGCTTCACCCCGGACTCCTCGGTGCCGCCGCCGACCGGTCCGCTGCCTGGTCAGGACGCCCCGGGAGCGCAGGACCCTGGCTTCTTCGACATCCCGGGCCAGATCGAGAAGGCGATCGACACCTGGTTCGGGAACCTGGTCAAGCAGGCCCTGGAACCCGTCCTAAAGCTGCTCGGCAGCACGCTGCTGGCGTCACCGAACCTCACCAACGGCCGGGTCAGGCAAATCTGGGAGGGCGTACTCGTCACGACGAACGTCGTCTATGTCCTCTTCGTGCTGGCCGGGGGCCTGATCGTCATGGGCCACGACACCGTCCAGTCCCGCTACAGCCTCAAGGAGATCGTTCCACGCCTGGTCATCGGCATGGTCGCCTCCAACGCCTCGCTGTGGCTGATCAACCAGCTGATCGGTATCGCGAACGCGCTGTCGGCGGCGTTGATGGCCGGCCCCGTCTCCGCAGAGGGTGTCGGCAACGTGCTGACCTCGACCTTGATGGGCAACGTGCTGCTGTTCGGCGCGGGCAATCTGTTCATGGTGCTCATCGGCCTGGCGATCGCTGTGCTGGGCGTCGCATTGCTGATCACGTACCTGCTCCGGTCGGCCACGCTCGTCGTGTTGACCGCCGGTGCACCGCTGGCCTTCGCGTTTCACGCGCTGCCCCAGACCGAGGGCGTAGCCAAGCTCTGGTGGCGGGCGCTCTTCGGATGCGGCGCGATCCAGGTCCTGCAAGCACTCGTCCTGGACACGAGCATCCAGATCTTCTTCGATCCGCAGGCGACGAACGTCATCGGGCTCCCGACCAGCGGTGGCCTCATCGATCTGCTGGTGTGCCTGTGCCTGTTCGTCGTACTACTGAAGATTCCCGGCTGGGTGCAGCGAGTCGTGATGGGACGCTCGCCCTTTCACCCGAGCATGGCCGGCCAGATGGCTCGAGCCTTCATCTACTACAAGACCTGGGGCCTGCTCCGGGGCGGTGGTGGCATCCGGATGCCACGACGGAGCAGCGGCAGGGGTGGTCCCGGTCCCGGACGTTCCGGGCCACCTCCGGGCGGCACGATCACGCCGATGCGCGGGCCGCGTCCCGGCGGCGGGAGCGGCGGGCTCGGGGGCTGGCGTCCGCGCCCGCCAACCATGACCGCGACTCAGGAGCCGCCGCCTCCCGGCTCGCCGGCGCCGAGTCCTCCGCGCGGTCCGCGCCGGCCGGGGCCTGCTCCGCTGCCGCCGCCCGGCCCGGTCCGCCGTCCGCTGGCTCTGCCGCCTGGCCGCAGCGCGCGGCTGGACCAGCGGCACCGGGCCACGGTCGCGAACCCTCCGCGCCACGGCGAGCAGACGGCTCTGTTCCCAGCTCCCGAATCTCCACTACGTCGACCGCCGAGGTTGCCGACCTCACCGGCCTCGCCGAAGCAGCCGAGCCCGCCGACACCGCAAGGAACTCGAACCCGTGGCAGATCACCTCGATGAAGACGCGATCCCGATCGTCCGTATCCCTGCCGACGTTGACCAGCCCGACAAGATCGTGGCCGGGCTCACTGCCCGCCAGCTCGCGGTACTCGGCACGACCACCTTGGTGCTCTGGCTCGGCTACCAGGCCTGCCGCCACCTGGTCCCGCCGATTCCGTATCTGTTGGCTTCGGCCCCGGTTCTGCTCGGCACTGCCGTCGCCGTCACGATGAAGCACGATGGCGTACCGCTGGACCGCCTGCTCGGCGTCTGGGCCAGGTACAAGAGGACCCCGGCACGGCAGGTTTTGGCGCCCGAAGGCATTCCCGAGGTGCCCAAGCGCCTGGCGAAGTCGCCTCGCACTCGGCCGGCGCCGTTCGTCTCGCCAGTACGCGAAGTTGCCGAGACCGGAGTGCTGGACCTCGGTTCCGACGGCGTCAGCGCTCTGGCCCGGTGCTCGACGGTGAACCTCTCTCTGCGGTCGCCGCGCGAGCAGAGCGTCCTGCTGGCCGGGTTCGCTCGCTGGCTCAACAGCTTGACCGGCCGGACCGCCATCACCGTGCGGAGCCGACCAGCTGACCTGTCCGGGGTCTGTGACTCGCTACTGACTCAGGCTGCCGGCCTTCAGAACGAGGCCCTGCGCGCCGCTGCGTCCGAACACGCGAACTTCATCGCCCATCTCGTCGCCGACGAGCAGCTGCTGACACGCGAAGTGATCGTGGCCGTGCACGAGCCTTCCAAGGCCGCGGCATCTCGTCTCCATCGCCGACTCGAAGACGCCGACTCGCTGCTCGGCTGCGCTGATATCGCCGTGGACCCACTGCGCGAGCCCGCAGCCACTGCCTTGATCAACGACGCATACAACCCGTCTCCGGCAAGGCTGTGCGACATGGCCTGGGAGGAAGTCCTGTGATCCAAAACCTGCTTTCGACTCGTGGTAGAGGTGTCTCCTCGTGGTTCGGCCCGTCGAGCTTGGCGATCGAGCCGCGGAGGCTGAGCATCGGGGACGGCTTCGCGACGAGCTTCGCCGTCGCCGACTACCCGGCCGACGTCATGCCGGGCTGGCTCGACCCGCTCACCTCCTACGCGGGCCGCCTCGACCTGGCGCTCCACATCGAACCGGTTCCGTCGAGCGAGGCAGCCGACCGCCTGCGCCGTCAACGCGCCCGCCTGGAATCGACCCGTCGCCGCGGCTTCGAACGAGCGTCGCTCGACGACCCGGACCTGGAATCCGCTGCCGCCGACGCGCGAGAACTCGCTTACCGGGTCTCCTCAGGGTCGGGGAAGTTGTTCCGCGTCGGGATCTACCTGACCGTGCACGCTGGCAGCGCGGCGGAGCTGGAGGTCGAGGCTGCTCGTGTGCGGGCCGTGGCCGACAGCATGCTGCTCAAGCTCGTTCCCCTGACCTATCGCGCTTTGGAAGGCTGGTGCGCGACCCTGCCGCTCGGGATCGACACCGTTCTCCTGCGCAGAACCTTCGATACAGAAGCCCTCGCGACCTGCTTCCCCTTCGCGTCCACCGACCTGCCGCTGCCCCGCGAGACCGACTCGGCAGTCCTCGTCGGCGCCAACGCGACCGGAGCCGGCGTCGTGCTGTGGGACCGCTGGAGCCTGCCCAACTTCAACTCCGTGACCCTGGCGTCGTCCGGGGCAGGCAAGTCGTATGCGACGAAGCTGGACGTGCTGCGCTCCCTGTATCGCGGCGTCCGGGTCCTGGTCGTCGACCCGGAAGACGAATACGACCGCGTCGCGGCAGCCGTCGGCGGCACGCGCATCGCGCTCGGCCTCGACGGCGTTCGCATCAACCCGTTCGACCTCCCACCAGCCGCCGCCCGCACCCCCGACGCGCTGAAGCGACGGGCCCTGTTCGCACAGACTGTCGTCGCCGTCCTCCTAGGCTCATCGCTGTCGGCCGACGAGCGCGCGGCTCTCGACGCTGCGGTCCTCGACGCGTACGCGGCCAAGGGAATCACCGACGATCCAGCGACGCACGACTTGCTCGCCCCAACGCTCGCCGACGTTGTCGAAGCACTCCGGAATGCAAAACCGGCGGCCGCCATCTCGCTCGCCGAGCGACTGACTCCGCACACCCGCGGCTCCTTCGGCGGCCTGTTCAACGGCCCGACGACCGTCGAGACCGGCAGCCACCTCACCGTATTCGCGCTCCGTCACCTGCCGGACGAACTGCGCGCGGCGGGCATCCTGCTGACCCTTGACGCGATCTGGCGTGAAGTCTCCGACCCGAACCGCAGTACGCGGCGCCTGGTCGTGGTCGACGAGGCATGGCAGCTCATGGCCGTGCCTGACGGCGCGCAATTCCTGTTCCGCATGGCCAAGTCCGCGCGCAAGTACTGGGCCGGCCTCGCAGTGGTGTCGCAGGACGTCGGAGACTTCCTCAGCACCGACCTCGGTCTGGCCGTTGTCGCGAACGCAGCTACGCAGATCCTTCTGCGTCAGGCGCCGCAGTCCATCGACCACGTCGCGAGTGCCTTCCGGCTGTCGGCGGGAGAACGGAGCTTCGTCCTGACCGCTGCCCGGGGCCAGGGACTCGTGATGTCCGGGACCACGCGAGCGGCGTTCACTGCCGTCGCTTCGCCCTTCGAGCACGGTCTCGTGACGACTGATCCCGAAGAGGTTGCTGCACTTGGCCGTGTGGCGAGCAGCGACGGGGAGGTCCTTTGAGCTCCGTGAGCGATCCGCTCGGTCAGCTCTTGGCACGTGTCGAGCACCTCATGTCCGTCGGCTCGGCATACGCTGCAGGCTGGTGGCCACAGGCCACTGCGGCACTCGGTTCCGGAGCCACAGTGCCAGCTGCAAGCCGTCACTGCGTCCGCCGACTTCGGATCCGCGCCCAACTGCGGGAGGCCAGGCTGATCCGGATCCTGTTGCCGGCCTCCGTCGATCAGCACTCCGGCGCCGCGTTCTGGGCGAACCTGCACGGCCTCGTGCGTCCGCCCCGGCGCCGGATCTGGCCTGGGCAGCCTCATCTGTCGTTCGAGTTCTCGTTCAGTTCCGCCGGAGTCCAGCTCCACATGTGGGTTCCGGGCAGTGTTCCTCCCAGCATGATCGAGCGAGCGATCGAAGCGGCATGGCCCGGTGCGCAGACGGAGACCGTGCTGTCTGCAGGTGCTCCTGTCCCGACTGAGCCGCAGCCGGTCCGGGCTGTTGGCGGCCGTCTTCGCCTTGCCCGGCACGAGATTCACCCGCTACAGGACCGGTATTCCAGCGACCCGCTGCGGGCGCTTCTCGGCGCGTGCGCCGATCTCGGGACGCGCGAGCATGCCGCCGTTCAGGTCTTGGCACGACCCGCCGCTGGCCGTCGGCTTCGGAAGTTCCGCAGTGCCTTGCGCTCTTTTCGGAAGGCGCCGACTTCGCGGAACTCGGTGAAGACCACCTTGTTCGATCTGACGACGCCGGGGCTGCGAGGCAAGACGACCGCGGTCCGCGCCGATCTGGAGCATTCTGCAGAGCTCCGTGCCGCGATGGCCAAGAGCGTGGGACCGCTGTGGGAGACGGTCGTCTACTACGTGGTCACGACGATGGCTCCGGCGTCCGCAACAGCGGCTGAGCGGCGTTCGGACGTCGGCCGGCTACGAGGCCTTGCGCACGCGATCGCTTCGTCCTACGCCGTCCACGCGGAACGCAACTGGTGGGCGCGCAAGACCATGCCCGGACTCGTTCGAGCGGTCACCGAGCGCCGCTTCGTCCGCGGGGACCTGCTCAGCCTGACCGAGCTGGCAGCGATCGCGCATCTGCCGTTCGATCCTGACGCGCCAGGCATCAGCCGAGCTGGCGCGAGGTCGGTCCCGGTGCCGCCCGCAGTCCCTGGTCCATCGTCGGCGGCGAAGCCGCTCGGTCGGTCCGACGCGGGCGGTACACGCCAGATCGGTCTCGGCGTCACGGAGGCGCGGCAGCATCTGCACATCGTCGGTAAGACCGGCTGCGGCAAGTCGTCCCTGCTGGCAAACCTGGCACTGGCCGACGTCGAAGCTGGCCGCGGAGCCGTCGTCATCGATCCGAAGGGCGATCTGGTGAGGGCTGTGCTGGAACGTCTTCCGGAACGCGCCGTTGGGCGCACCGTGCTCATCGATCCGGAGTACGACGGAATCCGGCCCGCGATGAACGTCCTGCGCGTGGAAAATGACCACGAGATTCCACTGGTCGTTGACAACCTCGTGGGCATCTTCCACAAAATCTATGGCGCGTACTGGGGCCCGCGCACCGACGACATCCTTCGCTCCACCGCGCTGACGCTCCTCAAGAGTCGAAGTCCTGATCACCCGCCGACATTGATGGATATCCCGGCCCTTCTGACCGCCGGCGAGGCTGCCCGCTCTGCCATCACGTCCCGAGTCCAGGATCCGATGCTCGCCAGCTTCTGGGACTGGTACTCGCAGCTCTCTGACGGAGCCCGAGCACAGGTCATCGGGCCGTTGATGAACAAGCTGCGGGCGTTCCTGCTGCGCGACTTCGTGAGGCAGACCGTTGCCGCGCCGACGTCGAACTTCGACATGGCAAAGGTTCTGAACGGCGGCGTGTTGCTCGTCCGGATCCCGAAGGGCGTCCTCGGCGACGAAACCACACGCCTGCTCGGCTCGCTGGCCGTGGCTGGCGTGTGGCAGAAAATCCAGGCCCGGGCTCGCCAACTGGAAGCCGATCGTGCAGACAGTGCGCTCTATCTCGACGAGGGGCAGAACTTCTTGACGCTGGCCCATCCTTTGGAGGACATGTTCGCTGAGGCCCGTGCCTACCGCTTGTCGATCGCCTTCGCGCATCAGAACCTCGGTCAGCTCTCGACCGAGCTTCGCGAGACCTTGTCGGCGAACGCTCGGACGAAGATCTACTTCAACGCTTCACCCGAGGACTCTCGCCTGATGGAACGGCACACGGTCCCGACGCTCACTGCCTACGACCTGTCCAATCTCGGGGAGTTCCAGGCGGCTGCCCGACTAGTGACCGGCGGACAGGAATCCCGAGCCTTCACGCTCAGGACCACGCCGCTCTCGGAGGCAGTTCCCGGTAGGGCCGAGGCTGTCCTGGCAGCCGCCGCCGCGCAGTGGCCGGCGGCAGCGAAGACTCCGACGCCTCGACTCGTCGCCGACCCCCGCACGCCACGCGGCCTCGACGACACGCTCGAACTCGACCTCGATCCCGAATCGCTCCGGCAGGCAGGTGGTTCAGCATGAAGATCAACCAACGGGACCTGCTCGCCGCCGCGAACAGGCTCACCGAACGCGATCGCCAGATTCTGCACCTGCTTGGACAGCACCAGGTGCTCACCACTCACCAGATCACCCATGCGTTCTTCGGGAACTCACGGGTCGCCCGCCGACGCATTCAGGTTCTCGACGAAGTCGGACTGCTGGACTGCTTCCGGCCGCCGCTGCCGGTCGGGACCAACCCGAAGCACTGTGTTCTGACCGCGCTCGGAGCTCAAGCCGTCGCGAGCCTCGATCAGGAGTCGGACCTGGTGCCACCTCGTGCCGTCTTGGCGGAGAGGATCGCACTGCGGCCCGACCTTAAGCATCTCGTTGGCGTGAACGACGTCTTCTGCAGCCTGCTTGGCTCCGCGCGCGAGACGCGCGAGGCGAGCCTGGACCTGTGGCTGTCCGAGCGGGCGTGCGCGAAGGCCTGGGGAACGTACGTCCGCCCCGACGGGTTCGGCCGGTGGCGCGAAGGCACACGCAGCATCGACTTCTTCCTCGAATACGACACCGGTGTCGAGAACAGCGCCCAGATCCTCGCCAAGCTCCCCGGCTACGAAGCCATGACCGCCGCAACCGGCATCAGCACGCCGGTCCTGTTCTGGCTCCACTCCGCTCGCCGCGAACACGGGCTGCGCCAACGTCTGGCCCGCGCGGGATCGCCTGTCCCGATCGCCACGGCAAGCGGTGACTCGACAGCGGCTGCCCCCGCGGATGCCGTCTGGCAGCGTGTCGGCACCAAGGCCGATGGTCGTGTCCGTCTCATCGACCTCGGTGGCGGGGCCAGTTCCGGGGAACGTTTGTGACGGCGGGACGTATCGCGGTGGGTGCTTCGTCCGCGCTGCTCCTTCTGGTGATTCTTCTGTCCGCTGCGGCGGCTGCCGTCGTCGAGTCGATGACCTCCTCGTTGGACGTGTTCAGCGTGTCTTCCAGCCCTGGAGGCCGCCACATCCCTGACGCAGACGGAGAGATCCCACTGCGCATGTATGAGCTCTACCACGATGCTGCGGCGACCTGCCCTGGCTTGTCTTGGACGGTGCTCGCGGGCTTCGGGAAAGCAGCGTCAGACCACGGTCGCCACCTGGGCAAACAAGGACTCATGGGGATCACCGCGAGCCAGTTCCAGCAGCACGCCGACCCGATCCCCGCGGGCGGCGTATCGCCTGCCTCACCACTCGATCCGGTCGACGAGGTCTATGCGGCGGCGAGAACAATCTGCGGCTCGGGACCGGCTACCGAGGCCGCCGCAGCGGTGCGCCGAGCAACAGCCGATCCAGCATCCGCGGTCCGGATCATCGAACTGGCCGACGTCTACGGCCGCGCCCCCAGCAGCAACTCGTTCATCGCCGTCGCCGCCCGCTCCGCCCCAAGCGTGGCGGCACGTCTCGCGCTCGAATACGCGGGAGCCCAGATGGGCCTGCCCTACGTCTGGGGCGGCGACGGCCCCGACCGAGGAGGAGTCGGTTTCGACTGCTCGGGGCTCACTCAGAGCGCGTACCAGGCCGCCGGTATCGCGATTCCCCGGACGGCCACGGATCAGTTCAAGACGGGACGGCCCGTCGCCATGGCCGACCTGCGCGCCGGCGATCTGGTCTTCTACGGCGACCCGAACGGCTTCTTGCATCACGTGGCGATGTATGTGGCTGCTGGGCTCGTCATTGACGCGCCCCATCCCGGCGCTGTCGTTCGCCTGGACCCGGTCGCGGCCGACGACTATGCGGGTGCGCGGCGTGAGCAGTGAGTCTCCACCCGACTGCTTGAATCGCCGAGATGATCGCGCCAGCCATTGAAAATCTCGGCGGGGGATGATGTGCGAGATATGATTGTGGAGCTAACCTTGAAGGCATTGCCATCCGCCCGTCCGCGCGCACATGAAGTCGCGCGATTGGCGAACATTGAACCGCCTAGGCGATGCGCGTAACTGCCCGATTGGCCGTAGAGTCATGCTACGTAAACTGAAGAACTCAACGTGGACCCCGGACGGCCGGTTCCGTTACCCGGTCCGAAGGTGTGCCGTTGGGTCTCCGCTTAGACAGGACCACCCAGCGGCAGCATAAAACAGCTGGTAGGGGCCACGTTTTCACGCGCTCGCGCAACTCGGGCCGATCGTGGCTTCCCGATGGAGTGTCGTCAGCCGGCTCGCCCCAGCCTTGGCTTGCTTGTCATCCGGCTCACTCCAGATCTGCTTTTCATAAACAATCTGCGATTGTTTATGAAAAGCATCTACCGTGCTCGCTGGCGATGCGCTTTTGTGCTCCCGCATTTCGACTTCTCTCGAGTCAAAAACCCGTGCTCCGAATGGGTGAAGAAAAGGGCTGTTTGGGCTTGATTGGGCGGTTTCAATGGTGAATGATGGGTATATCAAGAAGTGAGGGGAACGAGAGAACGTCGAATCCCATAAAGGGCTCGGCAAGCGCGCGGGAACGCGCTCGCCGAGCGACGGGCTCCCTGACCGCTCCGCAAGACACCGTCAAACGCCCAGCAAGGAGCAGCCAATGAACCCTGACCACATTCTCTCTCAGCTACGCGAGCTTTCCGCGCACGCCATGCTGAAGAAGACCGAACCGCCACGAGGCGGCTGCCAGTCCCCTGACTGCGGGCACAAGTACCGCGCTGAGACGATGGCCGCGCGGTTCCTGGAGCTGGACGAATCACTGTCCCACGGCGGCATTTACCCGACCGACTGGGCCACTCCGCTGATCCCGGCACAGCGCACCAAGCGCTGATCCCCGGCGCGGCCTGACGCCGCGCCATTCAGACCGGCCGCCGGGCCGACCCCTTCCCCCTAGAGCCCGGCGGCCGTCCCTCCCCACCACTTCAACGTGCGGCGGCGCAGCCATGCCCGAAATGGCCCGCGCGCCGGAACGGAGCTTCGTCATGCCAGTTTTCACCCCTGAGCAGCAGCCGGACATCTGGCCTCTGCTGCGCGCGGCCGGTTTCCAGCAACGCCAGGTTCCTGCGCGAGTCGGTGCGCGTACGCAAGCGCCGATGCGCATGTTCTACCAAGCTCCGGACCACCTCGTGGTGCTTCTGGAGTACGTCGTCCAGCGTCCGGCGGGCGATGTCAAGGTGGCCGAACTCGCCGTCTATCCCGAGCTGTCCGATCTGCGGGTGGCGACGGCTCCTCCCGTGGAGCGTGCTCACGCCCGTTTCTTCGCCGTCCCGTTCGAGCCGCGTACGCCGGTCTCCGTGATCGGCGCCGCCACCATCGCGGCGCTGACGGTGAGCGTCCCGCGCCGGACCAAGCGGTACTGAGGAAAGGAACGAACACCATGACCTCAGCACGTATCGCAAAGACGGCCGTGGCACAGTCCGTCCTCCTGCTCGAAGAGTTCATCACACGCGGCTGGACCGTGAATCAGCATCCAGTACGCGACGACGCCGACGTGTCGCAGGCAGCGCTCCTCACGCCGCCGAGCGGGGCCGTACCGGTGAAGCTCGCGATCGTCACCGAGCCGAATGGCGGCGCCAAGCTCGCGGAGTTCATCTACGAGCCGACGCGCGGCACGGGCAAGGGGAGTAGCGGTGCGCCCTGTTTCTGGCGCATGAGCATCTTCGACGCCCCGGCTTCGGCGATCCTCGCGGCCGCGCGTGTCGCGATCACCGATGAGCACGGCCCGACCTTCAACACCGCCACCTACGAGGGTTGGGAGGCCTGCTCCACCCACACCGCCAGCGGTCATCTGGCGTCAACCACCTTCGTCCACCCGACCGGACAGGTGGCGGCTTCCTACCACTATCCGGACGTGCCGGGGGAGTGCGGCGCCTGGCTGATCTACGGCCCGGTCTGCTACGCGGACGCCACCGGCCATACGCCCGGACCCGTCATCCGCGCGTTCGCGGAGAACCTTCTCACCAGCTGACCTCCTGCCGCCGGGCGCAGGAGCGCCCGGCGGCTCCTGAACGTAGGGAGCCACTCTGTGATGGAACTCAACTCGGATGTACAGCGGTACATCAGCGAATCCCTGATGGCCGACCTTTGGCAGACACGCCAGATCGCGCACCCGAGCTACCCCGGGTCGAAGTGGGTCCTCGTGGGGCCGCAGCATCGCGGACGCCTGGTGATGATGACCGATCTATTCGAGGCGAGCGCTCGCCTGGCGGTCAGCGGCGCTCCGCTCTCCGGACACGTCGCGCCGGATTGGCACCTTGAGGCACGCTTCGCATCGGCCGAAATGATTCTGGCTATGGCGCGGGTCGCCGAAACCGCCTCGAACGCGGAGCCGGTCGCGTGGTCGCAGCATCTTCTGAACCGGCGCCTGCGTGCGGTCGGTTGGAACCGCGTCACCGGACGAATTCGTGCCCTGTTCGGCTCTACGGCGGAGTGGGAGAGCCCGGGCGGCAACTACCGGCTCAAAGTGTCGGTTCATCCCGAACACCGCGCCCGAACCGCTGAGCTGTGGGGCCCCGAGGCTCTGGTCTCGATCGGGGCGACTACCCCGGTCGCGGTCGTGGTCAGCCTCGCCGAAGCCATCTCCGGCAAGCGGTTCGACAACGGAGAGGACCTTGCCTGATGTGTGCGGACTCCACGGATCTCGCTCTGCTGAAGTACTTGGAAGGTGAGCCCGAAGTCGTGCGCTCTGCGGCCGGTCTGTGCGGTGCTGCCGCACGGTTCCGGGCAACGCAGGCCGCGCTGACCGCAGCCAACACACGCCTGCTGGCTGCGCTGGCCGAAGCCGGAGTGCCGACGAAGGACCGCGCACAGATCGCGTGCGCGTTCGTTTTCCTCAACCACCGAGTCTGCGAGGTCAGCAACGCGGCTCACGCGGAGGAGGGCGGAGACGATGAACTCTGACCAGAGAGCGAAGCGGCGGACAGATCTCGGTGCCGTCCACACGATGCCGACCCGGGACGAGATCCGAGATCAGCAGCCGACCGCCACGTCGGCTCCGGGCGGCCCCGGTGCCGTTCCGCGCGTTCTGCTCACCGCTGGCGAGCAAGCGGCTCACGTCGTGCCGGAAAGCTGCGTGAACTTCACGCTGCCCGGAGGCGGCGCCGTGCTCATGACGGTGCCGACGGCGCTGTCGAAGCGGGACGCGCTGTTCGCCGCGAGCATCGTCCGGGACTTCCTCACCTCGCTCGCTGAACGAATGAACGCCTAGCGGTTTCTCGGTGGGCCCGGCCAGACCGGTCGGGCCCACCGATCCCGCCCGCGTGACCGTCCAGAACGACCAATGGTCGGAGGAACCCGTGAACCTTCTCGCCCGCTCCACCCGCTCTGCGGTGGTACCGACGACGTCGTCAGCCGACACGCCGCCGATCGAAACGCCCCGCTCGGTCCTGATCGCGCTCCGGCTCGGCGGGACTGTGTCGTTGATCGCGATCGCCGTGATCAGCTTCGACGTCCTGACCGATCTCGGCCGTCAAGCAGGCCTGCACCGGCTGTCCGAACTCTTCCCGCTCGCCGTGGACGCGTACGCCGCCTCAACGCTTTACACCGCCTACCGCCTCCCCAGCGGCCACCCCGCGCGCGACCAGGCGAAACGCACTGCGCGCTACGCCCTCGCGCTCACCGTCTGCTGCAACGTCCTCGACCACGCCCTGGCGCTGGCCGGCTTCCTGATCCCCACGATCGTTCGTGATCTGATCCTGGTAGTCGTTGCCTCGTTGCCGCAGTTGGTCGCGGATCGGGAGCTTGACCTGCTGGTCGCCGTCACGGCCCATGGGCAACTCGGCCAGGCGAGCGGCACCCGTGCTTCGGACCCGGAATCGGACGCTTCTGTGGACGATACAGCCGGTCAAGCGGACGTTCTGACTGCCCGCGAAGAGGCATGGCTCAAGATCGGCGGCCCGGTCTATGACCAGCTGCGGGAGCTGCACGGCCGCCGCCCGACGGAAAAAGCGTTCCGGGAAGCCCTGGCGCAAAGATTGGCCGTCCAGACCGATCAGGACACCGGTCTGGGCGGCCAAGCGGAGTCAGCGCTCATCCTCGGTGAGGGCGTGTCGCTGTCCACCGCCAAGCGGGTCCGGGCACTCGTCGAGTCCCGCCACCCACCGGACGCACATGCGGCCATCGACAAGGAAGCCTCAGAACCGCAGTGATAAGCCGCGACCCGAGGGACTCGCGGCGGTGCCGTCCGTACTGACGGCGCCGCCGCGAGTCCGCGCCTTCGGGCGTCCGTGATCTCACCGGCGCGTGAGCCCGAGCCGGTGGGAGGTAGCAGCCGGCGACCGGGATTGGCGGGATCTCCTGTCCGCCAGAGGTCTGCATCTTCGCCTCAGAGCTCGAACAACGGCACGGTCGCGTCGTCCAACACCAGTTTCCAACCGTCGGCCAACCGGCCCCCGCTGAGACCTCTCCTCTCTACGGGACAGACAACGCCCTGCTTCTCCAGGCTGGCGAGCATCTCGACAACGCTCGTACGGGACAGGGCGGTAGCCCACTCGATGTCGCCAATCGTCAGCTCCGGCCGGAGCGCGAGAGCGGTCAGAACCTTGTCGCGCGCACAGGGCGCGACAAGGGCTCGCACCATGGGCAACGCTCCCGAGCTGGCGACCAGATCAAGCACCGTCGCCGAGGCAGACCAGAGAGCGCGAACGGATTGTCCATCGAGACCCGTTCGGTTGACGGACATCGCAGCGCCAAGCGACTCGAACCGACGCAGCGCACGCTGTGTCGTGGCCAGCGACAGACGAGCGGCTACGGCGATGCCTGCGGCTGATGCTTCGGGACGCTGGACGAGCGCGACCAGCACAGCCCGCTCACTGGCCGAGAACCGCAGAGCTTCTTTCGTCTTGCGCGTGCTGGGCACGAGGCACCTCTTTCATCGTTCTGTCAGGTGCTCTCATCGGCGCATGCCGGGGTGGTGTCGATCGCCACTCCAGAGACAATCTGTGGATAACTGCCGGCCGCAGGGTGACAAGACTTTGATCTATGGCTTCAGCGGTGCGATGTTGGAGGGTTGATCCCTGCTTCGCGGCACGCCGCGCCCTACCGTTGAAGAGTGACGAGCGCGAGCCCCCGAGACGGGGATGGTGACGGGTTCTTACAGCAGCTTGCGGCCATGAAAGAGGTTCGTCTTGGGCCCTGTGGCCGTCGGGTCAGGCTGCGTCGCTGGGTGAACATGCTCATCACGCCGATCCACTTCCGTGGACAGGGCGGAATCGGCTGGAGGACGTTTCTCTTCGTCTCGTGCTTGCTCGGCGGCTACGGAGCGCTCGTCTGGGAGGAACGCTCGTCGAAGATCACCGCGGTTCTCGACACCGACCGGCGTGCCGGACTTGACCTCCGCATGGCGACGGCCGGCGACGAGTCCACCTGGAAGATCACGAGCTTCTGGGCCTGGCCGACCGGCCGTGGCCGCGGGCTGGACGTAATCCGCGCGGTCCTGGCCGCAGCGGACGCCACCGACACCGCCCTGCTGCTGAACGCCGCCAACCGCCGGCTGGCAGTCCGGTACTACGCACCGCTCGGCTTCGTCGTACGCCCGGGGCAGGAAGCGGCCAAACGGCCGTGGATGGAGCGGCTTCCCGGTGCGGTGCCTGCGGAGGCGGAGTCGATCACGCGTGCTGCCATAGCCTGATCTCCGAGTGCTCCTAGAGTCTGGAGGATCCGCTGTTCGCTCAGGTAGCACAAGAAGTGCTGGTTGATGCCTTGTCCTGTGCGGGGTTGCCGCAGGACGGTTGGCACATTGTTCGCATCGGCGAACGCGCCGTGTTCAGCCACGATGAGATGGGCCTGATCGCCAAGGTCGGCCGCTCCACAGAGCGGTTCCCAGCGGCCAAGCGTGAAGTGCGTGTTGCGCGGTGGCTGACCTCGTCCGGCCTACCGGTCGAGTATCCGTTCGACGTTGCGCAGCCGGACGCCACCTGCGCGCTCCCGGTGACGTTCTGGCACGCGGTGGCCGGCGAGTGGACGACCCCGGATCGGCTCGCGGAAGTCCTCAGGGAGCTGCACAAGTTGACGCCTCCCGCATACCTCGCGCTGCCGAAGCTCGACCCGTTCGCGCGGATGCGCGAACGGCTTGCCGGCTCGGCAGGCCTCGATGCCGAGGTTCGCGAAGAGCTCGAGTCGATGATCGCCCAGCGGGAGGCCGAATTGTCGGTCGCTCTGGCTGGTCGGGAGGAGGTCGTACTCCACGGTGACGCGAACGTCGGCAACATGCT
The DNA here is from genome assembly GCF_041261445.1 of Catenulispora sp. EB89. Lineage (NCBI taxonomy): Bacteria > Bacillati > Actinomycetota > Actinomycetes > Catenulisporales > Catenulisporaceae > Catenulispora > Catenulispora sp. EB89. The sequence goes on along the minus strand of NZ_JBGCCU010000003.1, from coordinate 616,069 downwards.
GCTCACCGCCGAGGACGAGGCGATCCTGCTCGATCTGGAAGGCTTTTGTCTCGGGCCCCGCATCTGGGACCTGATGATCACGGCCGTGTACCGAGACCTTGGTTGGCATACGGAGGCCGAGTACGTCGCGTTCTACGCCGCCTATGGCGAAGACCCCTCCGACGATCCCGCGTTCCCCACAGTCGAGGCGGTCCAACTGCTCCGCATGGTGTGTTGGTTAGCGCAGAGGGCCGCTGACGATCCGGTCATCAGCGACGAATTCACGAGGCGGCTGGCTGATCTCCGCGATCCGGACCGCCCGCGTAGTTGGCATCCCTACTAGAGAGTCCATGCAGCATGCCTCATGGCGGCTGTCTGTACGGGGACCGCTGCTAGGCAGCTGGCAACGACGGAGGCTAGATTCTTCCGCGTCCGGGCACGTCGGCGCAGCCAAGCGTGGAAGACTCGGGTCATCTGTTGACCAGGCCGTTCCGCATGGAGGTGTCCGCATGTTGGCGATGCGGCGGGCTCGCCCCGACGATGTATCCGCTGTGGCAGCCGTGATCGCGGCCCGGTCAGAGTGGATGGAGAGCCGAGGCTTGCCGAGCTGGCGGGAAGCCATCGATGACCTTGCCGGCCAGGCGGCAGTCGACGGTACCGCGATGTGGGTCCTGACCTCTGGGAAGAGGGTCATCGGCTGCACGACCGTCGCCGACGACAAACCGGCCTGGGGCTGGACGCCCGACGAAGCCGCGCAGGACTGCCTCTACCTGTTCACGACCTGCACGGACCCGGCGTGGCGGCATTCCAAGCCGGGATCGCTGATCGCTTGGTGGGCAGTGGACAAGGCTGCGCGCGAGGGCCGGAAGTTCGTCCGGCGCGGGACGATCGAGGTCGATCTCATGAGGTACTACGCCACGCAGGGCTTCGAGCTGGTTCACGAGGTGCAGCGGAAGAACAACCTGGTGTACCTCATGGCCCGCCGCGCCCAGCGTCTCCCCGAGGTGGAGCGCATGTTCGCGGCGGGCACGGCGGAGCTGGTCAGCTGAGGAAGGCGCGAGTCGCCAGGTCCAGGTGAACGACTTCCAGGAGCTTGGATTCGTCGCCTTCTGCGTAGTTCCCGTCCTGCATCCGCTTCACCGCCGCAGAGACTGCGTCCGGGTCGACGAGGCGATCATCGAATAGTGGCGAGCCGTCAGCGAGCATCCGTTCGAGCAGCGTGACGCCGGAGCCAGTCAGGGCGCGTTCGACGATCTCAGCGAACGACTCGCGATGAACGGGCCGCACTACCTCCATGCCCAGCCCGAGGCTTTCCAGCAGTCGGCGCTGCAACTGCTTGAAGTCGCGCCAGTCATACGGCAACTGCTCCCCGAACTCGACCAGCGCCGGCCACGCGAACGGATGGATCGGCCAGACGCCGGAGCGCAGTAGGGGAGGCGCCGTGGACTCCAGCGCCAGCAGGGTCATTGAGTTGATCGGTGCGGGTGGCGCTGTGCCAACATCGGCGTACTCCAGCAGCGTGGCTGCGGCGGGCCCGACCCATGGAGGCAGTATCGGCATTCGGTTCAGATCCAGATGGGGCGCCTCCTCCTGTGATAGGGCCACCAGCTCGTCGCCTCCCAAACCGGTCACTACCGCGGTTGCACCCTTCGCCGCGAGCGCGCGGGTGAGCAGGCTGAACGGATAGAACAGTGGCTCCTCGTAGGGGCTGATCAGCTTGCCCTGCACCCGTGTGCACTCCGGGTCCAGCGGCAGCAGTCTCGCTGCGTCCACTGTTGTGTCGTCGTCAGCGAACGGCAGCGTGTCCCGCATGCCGAGGCGACGTCGTTCCTGTTGAGCCCGGCCGGGACCGTCGATCAGCAGTGCGGCGGTGCGCACTTTGTGAGGGCGTCGCTTCGCCGCAGTCGTGCCGATGCATCCGGAGTCGAACCCGCCGGACAGGTGGAACACGGTGGATTCCGCATCCCAGGGATGAGCGTCCAGCGCCTCGTGCAGCAGCTCGACGAACGCACCGAGGACATCGGCGCCGTCGGCCAACTCGCGCGGGTCGTGGTGCAATGCTGGCTGCGGGTAGCTGATGACGAGGCTGCCGCCAAAGTGTGCGGTCGCGCGCTCGGTGAGCCGGTGGATGCCCTCGAAGACGGTCTGAGTCGAATACCTCGGTCGGAATACCAACAGCCGGGCGACTTCCACCGCGTGTAGGCGTCCGGCGAAGCCTTTGAGGTCGGCCATGTCCCAGGACCCGTGCAGGCTCGCCGGGCTGGCGGACAGGTACAGGGGTGTCGTTCGTGCGGCCCCGGCGGTCACCGTGACGGGCAAATTCGGCGCAGTACTGATCACGACCACATCGCCCGGCCAGTTGGCCGCCGTGGCGGCTCGCTCGTCGAATTGGGCGTGACCGATGCCGTGAACTCCGGGGACGGCGGCGACGCAGCCGGCCATCTTCTCCCGGACCACGATCAGCACGCGCTGACCGTCGGTGTAAGCGGTGTGCTCGACCATCGGGTGGTCGATCGGCGTGACGCGGCTGGCGCCGTCGGCGGCGGTGTAAGCGCCGCCGACGAGCGTCCAGGAGGCGTCCGCATATGGCGTGAGCTGGAACGTCAGCACGTCAGCGGCCCTCCTGCCCGATCACAGAGCCGTGGTGTCGTACGTGTGCGCGGTGTCCGACGAGCCGGACTTCTTCTTGTACTCGTGCGACTCGGCCAGGCTCTGCACTCGGAGCCGATCCGGCCCGATGAACAGCGCTGCCTTCCTCGCCTTGGTGACCGTGGTCATCGTGCTCTCCCATCTGTTGAGCGGGGCGCGGAGTCGCCCCGTCATTGCTCATGCAACTGCCGATAGCGGCGGTGGCAGAGAGGGAATACAGGGGATATGGCAGGGGGTAAATCAGGGGACACGCACAGTGATCTTGCTGCGCTGATTCTCGCGCGGCGCTGTGAGCTGCATAAGTCGCAGCGTGACGTGGTCGATGAGCTTCGGACCATTCGGCCAACCTTCGACCGCTCCGAATGGCGTAACTGGGAGAAGGGCAAAGTGGTGCCGGGCCGGTTCTGGCTGCCGCACGTCGCTGCGGTGCTGGAACTTGAGATCGGCGTGTTGCGAGCGGCGAAATCGCTCCCAAGACAACGCTCAGCTGGCAGGATCGAACCAGCCGAAACCGTCGAGGAGAATCCTGTGCTGGATCGTCGCGACCTGCTGCTGGGTACGGCCGGGCTGTCCGTTGAGGCCGCGATGTTCCGGCCCACCGGAATCACCGAGGCGCCTGAGAAGCTGCGTACGCAGCTCGCCAAGGCTCAGAACGACTTCCGCCTCGGCAAGCACGCGGCGCTGGGTAAGCGTCTGCCGGGTTTGATGGATCGGGCGGTATCAGGGAGCGATAAGCGTCTCACCACGGACATGTGGACGCTGGCGACCGAGTATCTGATCAAGACCGGGCAGGACGACCTGGCTTTGCTGGCCTCCGATCGCGCGGCGACCGCCGCCGCCGAGTCTGGTGACCGGCTCGCCCAGGCCGAAGCCGAGTACTGCCGCTGCATGACCCTGCGGCACTCCGGCCGCTCTCGCACCGCCTACACGATCACGGCTGACGCCGCGAGCAAGCTCGCTGACGGAGGACTACGCACGTCCGACGACTTCGCCACCTACGGGCATCTCTTCCTGACGGCCGGATACAGCGCCGCCAGCGCTGGCGATGCAGGCCGTGCTGAGGATTACATGCGCGAGGCGGAGTCCATCGCTGCACGCTTCCCGTCGGACGTGGCGCACGGGATGTGGTTCTTCGGCCCGGCGCAGGCAGGGCTTTACCGGCTGTCCATGGAGAACGCTCTAGGCAACGTCGGGGGCGGGGTAAATGCAGCTCGGGCGCTGGACCCGGTGAGGCTCCCGACCCCTGAGCGCCGTGCGCGCTACTGGATCGACGTCGCTCGGCTCTACGGCCAATGGACCGGTCATCAAGTTGACGTGGCCGCCGCTGTTCGTCGCGCGTATGCCGAAGCCCCTGGCGAGGTCACCTCCAGGCCGAAGGTCCTGGAACTGGCTCGCAACGCGGGACTATCCACGTAGGTCGCTCAGTAGCGGGAGGCAAGCCTCGTTCTCGCCGTCGGGGCTGACGTTGTCAGGAATCGGGATCTCGGCCCACACACCGCGGGCGTGGTAGTCACCGAAGACTCCCCACCTCAACGACAGGCCGGCGACCATGGCCAGGCCTCGGCCGGCCTCGTCCTGGTCGTCGTCGACCGATTGGATCCGCGGCACGTTGAGCCCGCCGGCGTCGTCCACGCGCACGTGCCAGCGATCGATGAAGGCGGAAAGATGCAGCGTGAAGGTGCCGCCAGGGCGACCACTGGCAGAGTGCCGGACGGCATTGGTGGCGAGTTCTGACGCGACCAGCACCACGTCGTCGACCCCGGGATCCTCGCCAAGCGTTTTGCGGACCCACACACGCGCTTCGTGTACGCACTCTGTGCTGCCCGGGAGCGTGAGGGAGTAGTGGGACACGGCTCACCCCGCGGCGTTCGTTCGAGCGCGGATCATGGCTTCGAAGCCGTCACGCTGTCCCTGGGAGACGCGCCGACAGTCCCGCCCCCTGTCGCAGCCGTAGACGTCCTGGACGATCGACCAGTCCGGAGCAGCTACTTCGAAGCGTTCACCTGCGCACTCGATGTGGCTGTGACCTGCTTTGACCTGTCGCACAGCCGCGTTGACCGTTTCGGGATCGATGCCATGGAGACGGAAGGCGTCCAGACGTTCGAGGATCTGCCGCTCTGAGCCCCGGAACGCCGCCGATGCACGTTCGATCTGATCGCTCATGACCTCACCACCGCTTTCCTTGGACGACCCAGACATGGGCGCCGGTCTCGCTCTGAATGTGCTGACGCATGGCTTCTTGGAGTCCGGGAAGCCGAGCGAAATGCCACAGCGACGGAACAAGTACGTTCCTGGTCTCAGACCTCTTGAGACGTTCGATCAGGCCATCGAACGCCGGGTTCTTCGCTCCCAGGTGTTCGATGAACACGTCCTCCAGCGAGAAGCCCTCCTGCCGCGCGAACGTCTCCAGTTCCGCTGTGACGCGCTCGGTCTCGGCCGGACAGTCTGCGTCCGTTGCGATCCGCATGTAGCCGTAGATGGGTAACGCCATGGCTGCCCCTTGTCATCGCTGACGTTGGTTGGTCGGGGCCGAGCCGACGTTTTGGGGGATGACGAGTCGTCGGCCCGGCTGCTACCCAGCAAAGCCCTCTGATCAGCGGTGTCCCACAGCGGCCATGCCGCACTTCTGAGGCGTTTTTGAGGCACTCTTCGGTTTGACCTGCGATTACGTAATGAAGTGGCTACGCTACGGAAGGGCCCGGATGAGTGAGGTGATGAGGTGGCGAGCAGGCGGGTCAAGTTCGCGAAGCGGCGCAAGGCAGCCGGATTCACCCAAGAGCAGCTGGCGCTGTACCTGGGCATCGAACGTTCGACCGTCGTCCGATGGGAGGCGGCGGAGAACGAACCGCAGGCATGGCTCCGCCCCAAACTTGCCCGTGCGCTCCGGGTGTCCGCCGAAGAGCTCCAGACCCTCTTGGAAGACATCACCATCATTCAGAGCGAGCCTGGCGAGCGACTGGCCTACGTGCTGCAGCATCCGTCGAGCGTTGATCTGGTAGCCGTGGCGCATCTTCACGAACGGATCCGCCAGCTCGACGAGTCGTACGACAAGTCTCCGTCGACTGCGCTCGTCGGCGTAGCCGGCCATGTTCACGGTCAGATCACGTATCTCCGCCAGAGTGCCACGGGCGGCCGGGTCCGGAAGGCACTCGGTGAGGTTGAGGCCGAATCCGCGACCTTCATGGGCCAGCTGGTGTGGGACGTCAGCCAGCGACGCGATCACAACGGCCCGGTCGAGTACTTCGACCAGGCGGTGAGCGTTGCACGCCAAGTCCGGGACCCGTTGACCGAGTCGTACGCGGTACTGCGGAAGAGCTTCGTCGCGCTTTACGGAGAGAAGGACGCCGCCAAAGGGCTGACGCTCGCGGACGAAGCCGCCGAGGTGGCCAGTCTGTGCAGTCCTGCGCTCACCGGCCTCAGCCTGTTGCACGTCGCGGAAGGCAGCGCGATGGGCGGCGACCGCAAAAAGGCCGAGGCCGCCCTTGGCAAGGCTGAAGCCCAGTTCGACCGCGTCACGCCCGACGACACCGTCGCCGACAACTTCAGTCCCAACGAGTTCAACCGGCTCGCCGGGTCCTGCTTCCTCTCCCTCGGTCTGCCCGATCTCGCCGAACCACTGCTCCGAAGGACTGTGTCGGCGCTCGTGGCGAAGAAGAAAAGCCAGTCGATCGCGCTCGGCAATCTGACCCTGAGCCTGATCCGACAGGGAAAACGGGAAGAGGCCGAAGCCTCGATGCACCAGACGATCGATGCTGTCGAACTGACCCGCGGCGGTGGTGGTCTGAACATCGTCTTCCAAGCTGGCCGGGAGCTGCGCCCCTGGCGCAGTGAGCCGTCGGTACAGGAGATCAACGATCGGCTACTTGCGTTGATGGCTGCCATATAGGTAGTGGTGGACGATGACCGACGTTCTTGGAGCCAAGCAAGCCGTTCGTGAGCGAGTCTGGCGCATGCTCATCGACGCGTCGGCGGTGCCGGCCGACTCCTACGGCAAGATCCCTGGCTTTTACGGCAGTGAACGTACGGCTGAGCGTCTTGCGGAGACGCCGGAGTGGCAAGCCGCGCAGGTGGTCAAAGCCAATCCGGACCGGGCTCAACTCGCCGTCCGATCGCGCGCGCTCGAAGATGGCAAGTTGCTCTATATGGCGGTGCCGAAAATGGCGACACCTGAGCCTTTTTACGTCCTGGACCCCCAAACGCTCACGGTCTCCGCACGAGAGGCGGCCGAGAAGCGACAGACCGCGCAACTTGCCCCCCGCATCGGCACGGACGCCATGCAGCCCATTGACGTGGTGATCTGCGGCAGCGTAGCTGTGAATCGGTCTGGAGCCCGGATCGGCAAGGGAGCCGGCTACTCGGATCTTGAAGTGGCTCTGCTTACCGAGGCCGGACTGGTGACGGCCAAGACAGTGATTGTCGCGCCCGTGCATGCTCTGCAGGTCATTGACGAGCCGATCCCCGAGACCTCGCATGACTTTCGTGTGGACCTGATCGTGACGCCTGATGAAGTGATTCGGTGCGAAGAGCCGCGCCGGCCTACTGGCCTCGTGTGGAAGGACCTTCGCGACGATCAAATTGCAGCAATACCAGCACTCTCATTGCACAGGCATCGGAGTGACAATCCATAGCCTGGTCACGCCGCGCAGCTGACGATGTAGTCGCCAGAGTCAAATTCTCCCGTCACTCGATCGAGTGATCTTGACCTTTCTGTCGCGTCCATCCTTTACTTCATGGATCGCTATGGAAAGTCTAGATCTCTGCGAGGTGAGGCGTACCCGCCAACAGCGGGTAGGCGAGGTGAAGGAGCGTCCCGGCTTGGTTTCGTCGAGACTTATCGCGTCCTGCGTAATCGCAGTCGCTTCGATGGCTGTGGGGTGCTCGTCAGCTGAGCCGAAGCCGATGGGCAAAAGAGTTGTGCCGTCCGCCAGCCCGTCAACCGCTGCCGCCTCCGGCGCAACCGACCAGGCTCGCTCCGACGCCTTGAACGCCTATACCGGCATGTTGACAGACACGACGGTCGCCGCGCGAACAGCAGACTGGAAGGACTCCGCCCTCACTCACCATGCCACTGACCAAGCGCTGTCCGAGCTCGTCAGCATCTTGTATCAGGAGCAGTCCCAGGGCCTGGTGTCCCGCGGCGCCCTGGTATCGCACGCCCGAGTGGTTCAGGTTTCGTCCGGTACCCCGCCCACGGCCGCGATGATTGAAGACTGTGCGGACACCGCTCCGTGGCCTGAAGTCGACCCCAAGACCGGGCGCCCTCCGGCTGGAGCGGCGTCTGGCGGCAAACGTTTGATCCGGGCCCGCGTAGCAGAGGCTGATCTGGTGTGGCGGGTTACCGACCTGGCGATCAATCCGATCGGATCGTGTACGTGAACGGGCTACCGATGGCCGTTGTCGGACTGTTCGCCAGAGCGGTAACACTGGCCGGTCCGAGCTCTCCGCTTCCTCCTGCACCGCATGCCCCGATCCTCACCGACGCGTTCGTGGGCGCGCACTGCTCGAAGAACCCGGCCGCTCCAGAATGCAATTTCAGCATCGACGGCAGATCCTCGACCAAGCCAGCGAGCGTCTCGAAGGCCGGACCAGCGAACGCATCAGACGTGCGTGTCTGCCAGGAAGTACCTGTCTTCATTCCGCTGGTGCAGCACGTCGTTACGGTTGGAGACCCATCCGTGGCGGGCCGAATGACGCAGCAAGAGTGCACCGTCAACGGACGCATGGTCGACTCTTCCCTCGTCTTCACCCCGACCGATCCAGCTGCCCCGGCGGTCAGCGCTCAACAACTCGCGCAGCACGCGTATCAGGCATTGGTGATGCCCAAGCCCGATGTCGGGATGAGCCCGAGGGCCGATGTGCCGCAACTGGCGGGCTTGCCGGCGTGGCTGTGGTTGAAGCCTGGTTCGTGGAGTTCGAAGTCGGTGACGCTGGCGGCCGGTGGTGTGACGGTGACGGCAACGGCGACGCCACGGCAGGTCGTGTGGTCCATGGGGGATGGGACGACTGAGACCTGCGCAGGTCCCGGGACCCCATTTCCGGAGCATCCGACCGGTGATGGGACGGCACCGTCACCGACTTGTGGCCATACCTACCGCCGGAGTTCTGCAACGGAGCCCAGCGGAGCGTTCCACATCACGGCGACGGTTGCGTGGCGGGTGGACTGGACGGGATTCGGGCCTGGCGGGACGTTCCCCGACGTGGAGTCCTCCACCGGATTCCCGGTGCGGGTCATCGAGGCGGCAGCGCTCGTAACCAACAGCCATTGAAGATCGTTGACGATCAAGATCGCTGAGTTCTGATATCCAATCTCTGGCGTTAGGCGAGTTCATCGTGCGTTCCGTCATTCCTGGCCAGGCCCCGCCCGCGGAGGCGCAGCCTGAAGAGGCACCGCGCCCGAAGACCAGGTCTGTGTGTCGGCTTGCTTCGACGCGCCGGCTTCGCCCCGCCTACCTGAAGGCAGGGGCTGGTCTGGTCGCGCTGTGTGGGGTGGGCGGCGGCGTGCTTCTGTCGTCCATCGACGGCCGGATTCCGGTGCTGCAGGTCGCCACACCGGTTCCGGCCGGACAGAAGGTGCTCGCCGCCGATTTGCAGACGGCGGAGGTCGCCGCCGACTCTGGCGTCGGGCTGATTCCGGAGTCGCAGGAAGACCAGGTTGTTGGACATATCGCGGCGGTTCCGCTGGTGGCTGGGGATTTGATGACCCGGAACAAGGTCGGGGCGTCGGCGGTCTTTCCGCCAGCGGGTCAGGCGGTCGCACCAGCCGAATTGAAGGCAGGAGCGTTCCCAGCGGAGTTGAAGGCCGGCGATCAGGTGGCCGTGCAGATCAATGCTCAGGACCAGGGATCCCCGCAGGTCTCTCAAGCGCCCGCCGATCCGCTGAAGAACGCGATGATGGCGACCGTTGTGTCGGTGAAGGACGCGCAGCAGACCGGCTCGGTAGATGTGTCCTTGCTGACCGACGAGGCATCGGCCGCCCGGATCGGCCAGGCCGGGAGCAATCCCGTCTCGGTAATCGTGTTGGCTCCTGGTAGCGCGGGTGGTTCCTGATGCTGGTCGCGGTGGCGTCGGTGAAGGGCGCGCCGGGAGTGACGCGGCTGGCGATGACCCTGGCGGCGCTGTGGCCGCACAATATCTCGGCGACGCTCATCGAGGCGGACGCTGCCGGCGGAACACTCGCCGGCCGGTTCGGCCTGGCCTCGACGCCATCGCTGACGACCCTTGCTGCGGCGATGTTCCCGGCAGCCCAGGACGTACGGATCGGCGAGCACACGCAGCAACTCCCATCGGGGCTGCCGGTCGTGGTCGCGCCGGCCGATCCTGCCGGCGTGCAGGCGACGGTCGCGGATCTCGCGGCGACCGGCGGCCTGCTGGAGCAAGTGTCCGCTGATTCCGAAACGACCGTGATTCTCGACTGCGGTCGCGTTGACGTGCGGCGACTGTCTCGGGCCCTGTTCCTCGCCAATGAAGTCCTGTTGGTGGTGCGTCCGGTGCCCGAGGAAATCGGGCTGTTGGACGTGGCGGTCAAGTCTTTGCAGGCGGCTGGAAGCCGAGTGCGCCTGGTCTTGCGTGGAGCTGGTTACACCACCGGTGAGATGAGCCGCACGCTCGGAGTCGAGGTGGCAGGTCGCCTTCCGGACGCGCCGGAGACGGGGTTCTTCGTCAGGAGCCGTCGAAACGTCTACGCGCGTTCGGTGCAGCAGATCGCACTGGGCATCGGCGGCGCTCGTTCGTCCGCGGCACCTGTCGCGGTGTCGGAGGCTGTGGCGTGACGACGATGCTCGATCCTGCCATGGCGGCGCGAGTCGGAGATCGTGTCGCCGCCCGCTTGGTCGCGGAATCTAAGCAGGATTCGTGGGACCCGGCGAATCGCCGAGCGGCGGTGGACCGCCTCTGCGCACAGGAGTTGCAGACCGAGGTAGCCGCTGCCCTGTCAGCGGGCCTGCCGTCGCCGCGCCGGGAGGTCACCGACCAGGTGGCCAGGTCAGTCGCCGATCGGCTCCTCGGCTTCGGCGGCCTGCAAAGATATCTGGACCTCCCAGGGGTGGAAGACATCGACGTCCTGGGCCACGACGTCGTCTTCGTCAAGTACGCCGGCAAGCGCCGCGAACGTGGTCTCTGGCCGGTGGCGGCCAGCGATGCCGAGCTGATCGATCTGGTGGGGACGATCGCCGCAAGAAGCGGAATCGAAGAGCGCTCCTTCGACCGGCGCGCTCCGATCTTGTCGATTGGACTGCCCGACGGGTCGCGGCTGTCGGCGGTCATGGCGGTCAACAAGCGCCCCAGCGTGACGATCCGCAGACATCTGCACCGCGACATCGACCTCGACGAGTTGGTGAGACTCGGAACGATCGACGTCGCGCTGCGCGACTTCCTGACCGCCGCGGTCCAGGCACGATGCAACATCTTGATTGCCGGCGGTATGGGAGCAGGCAAAACCACGATGCTGCGGGCTCTCGCGACTGCCATCGATCCCTACGAAAAGCTTGTCACGATCGAGGATGCCTTCGAGCTCGGCTTGGGCGCCGATCCGGAACGGCACGCGGTCGTGGACGCACTCCAGGCACGTGAGGCCAACGCCGAGGGGGTCGGCCGGATCAGCGCTGCCGGCCTCGTCCGCGCCGGACTTCGGCTGTCCGCAGGCCGCGTGATCGTCGGCGAAGTCCGAGGCGACGAGACCCTGCCCATGCTCCTAGCCATGAGCCAGGGCAACGACGGGTCCTTGTCCACAGTGCATGCGGAATCTGCGGACGCGGCATTCGATCGTCTGATCACCTACGCACTGCTCGCGCCGGAGCGCGCTCCGGCGGAGGCCGTCGCGCGACTCGCGGCGCACGGCATCGATCTTGTGCTTCATATCGCCGAGTTGGGCGACGGTCTCCGCGTGGTGCGCGAAGTCGCCGAAGTCACCGGGTCCCACGCTGACCAGGTGGTCACGAACAGGCTGTACCAGCCGGGACCGGACGGCATCGCCGTGCGGGCGACCCCGCCGTCTACCTCGCTCACGGAGCGTCTGGCCACGGTCGGATACAACCCGTTCGCCGCACGCACGCAAGAGAGGCAGGGCTGGTGAACGGCACGCAGCTACTCGGCGGGCTCTTCGGTGCCGGAACCGCCATCGGCTCGCTCATGATCGTCAAAGGCCTGCGGCCAGCGGACGAAGAAGCGTCTACGGCTCCTTCGCGTTGGGCCTCGCTCGTCGCGAGCCTGAGCCCGCGACGATTGACCGGCCAGAAGCCGCGTGTCGCTGGTTGCGCGGCTGGCGCAGCCGCACTGATGGCGTGGACCGGTTGGCCGGCGATGGCCGTGATCGGATACCTCGCGCTCTGGCACCTGCCGCGCATCCTCGGTCCCGACAGAGTGTCGCGCCACGCGATCGAGCTGTCCGACGCTGTCGCCACATTCGCCGAGATGCTCCGGGATACGTTGTCGGCCGCCGCAGGGCTACAGCAGGCGGTCATGGCTGCCGCACCCCTGGCACCAGAGCCGATCACTGCGCCCTGCATGCGGTTGGCCGAGCAGGTCGATACGGGTATGCCGCTGGCGGAGGCCATCGCGGTATGGGCCGATGCGATTGCCGATCGCCATGCCGACGCGGTCGCCGGCTGCCTGATCATCGCCTCCCGCAGGCAGTCAGGAAACACCGCGGCGGTGTTGAACAACGTCGCCGCCTCTGCCCGCGAACAGGCGTCGATCCGGCGGCGTGCCGTCGCCACCGAGGCCAAGCCTCGCACGTCGGTCCGTATCACCATCTGCGTGGTGCTGGCGCTGTTCGGGGTGTTGATGTTCGGCGATCCGGCCTTTATGGCCCCCTACGACAGCTTCCGTGGACAGGTCGTGCTCGTCGTCGCCGCCGGGGTTTTCGGCGTGGCACTGCGTTGGATGGACACGATCCTGCACCCGGAACCCGAGCCACGAGTGCTCACCAACCTGGCCGCCATCGCGACTACCAGGCGGGAGGTCTCGGCGTGGTAGCCGTCCTGCTCGGGGTCGGCATCGGTGCTGGGCTGTGGCTCCTGCTCATCGGCCTCCGACCACCGGCCCCCTCCGCAGCGTCGGTGCTGGCGCGCCTGTCCACACCGGCACCCGCCGTCGCGCCATCTCGTGCTTCGCAGGAGCCTGTCAGCGGTTGGTCGGCGCGGGCGGGCCGGCGAGTGGTCCCGCTGCTGGCCAAGTCGGGCCTGCCAACCGCCAAGGCTCGGCGTGACCTTGCGGTCCTCAACCGCAGCGCTGAAGACCTTCTGGCACAGCAGGCCGCGACCGGGGCAGCCGGACTGATCCTGGCACCGGTGGCAGACCTGTGGTTCGACGCGCTCGGCCTACATGTCCCGAGCGTCTTCCTGGTGCTGGGGGCGGCAGCAGCCGCTGCGGTGATGTTCTGGACACCGGTCATGAGCACGGCCGCCGCCGCGAAGGTCGCGCGTGCCGAGACCCGAGCCGCGCTGGCGATGTTCCTGGAGTTGGCCGGCACGTCTTTCGCGGCCGGGGGCGGCGTCGAGCAGTCGCTGCATGACGCTGCCGCGATCGGCGATGGGCCGACGTTCACCAAGTTGCGCGCTGCTCTGGCGGAAGCCCGACTCGCACGTACCCCCGTCCCCGCAGTCTTCGCCCGGCTCGCGCACGAGCTGGACTCGGCCGACCTGGCGCAGTTGGCGGCTTCGCTGGCGCTGACCGGTTCCGAAGGTGCTCGCATCAAGGATGCGCTGGCCGCCAAGGCGCAGGTCTTGCGTGCCAGTCAGCTCGCTGACGTTCAGGCCGCCGCCGAGGCTGCGACCGAGCGGACTGGCGTACCGATCGGGCTGATGTTTCTCGCCTTCATGATCGCCATCGGTTTCCCCTCGGTCATGAAGGTCCTCGCCGGGTTCAACTGATCCGGCATCCGTCTACCCGCAAAGGAGCACCACCCATGATCTCCCGGATGACCGACCTGACCACCCGCGCCTGGGCCCTGCTTACTTGCGGCCAACGACCGCGGAGCCTGCGCGACCTTATCCACGACCTGAAGACCGATGACCGCGGCGGGATGTCCTCAGACACCGTCATCATCATCGCCTTCATCGTGTTGATCGCGGTCGGTGTCGGTGCCCTGTTCACCTCAAAAATCATGGGCAAGGCCACGAGCATCCAATTCTGATGCGCCACGCGCTACCCCGCCCACGTGGCGATGCCGGTTCGGCCACGGTCCAGATGGTGTTCGCCGCCCCGGTGATCGGGCTGATCATCTTCAGCACGTTCGCGTTCGTCCTCTACTTCCATGCTGAGCAGATCGCGCATTTGGCCGCGTCTCAAGGTCTGGAGGCAGCGCGAGTCCAAGGCGGCACCGTCGCCGCGGGGCAGGACGCAACCGAGCATTACCTGACCGATTTCGACAAGAGCACGCTGCATGACGGGCGGGTGACGGTGCAGCGCAGTGCCCGGGAGGCCCGTGTCGAGGTGAGCGGATACGCCGAACAGATCGTGCCGTTCCTGAAGCTCCCGGTGCACGTCACGGTCACCGCGCCGACCGAGTCCATCGGGGACCGAACGTGAGGAAGCGGAGATCTCTGCGATCGGACACCGGAACCAGCCTCGTCGAAATGGTGCTCATCGCGCCGTTCCTGCTGCTGGTGATGATGTTCGTCGTACTCCTCGGACGGCTGGCCATGGCCGATATCGACGTCAGCACCGCGGCGCACGCCGCCTCCCGTGCCGCATCTCTAGCGACAACCTCTCCGCGGGCGCGAGCCGTCGGCGAGCAGACGGCCGCGACCATCCCCAGTAGTGCCGCCTGCACCCGGAGGGACGTGAAGGTCGATACCGCCTCGTTCAAACCCGGTGGGGTGGTACGGGTCACGATCTCCTGCCACATCTCTCTGCAGGCCATCACCGGGTTACTACCTGGCACCCAGACCTTGACCGCCTCGTCAGTGAGCCCAGTGGATCCGTTCCGGAGCACACCATGATCATTCTGACGGTTCTCCTTGTTCCATCCCTGCTCCTCGCATCCGGTCTGGTGTTGGACGGCGGCGCGGCGCTTTCCACCAAGGACCGGGTTCTCGGCGAGGCGGCTGAAGCTGCCCGAGCGGGAGCCGATGCCCTGGACGTGATCGCCTACCGCCAGACAGGACGGCCAGCCGTGGACCCGCTACGGGCCCGCGCCGCGGCCGAGAAGTACCTCGCAGCGACGGGCGACCAGTACACGGTGACGGCTTCCGCTGATGCGGTGACCGTCACCGTGCGGGCCGGCTACCGAACCCAGCTGCTGAATGTCGGCGGCCTGGACGTGATCCACGTTGCCGGCCGCGCGACCGCACACCCAGTCACGTCGGATGCGAGCACACCATGAGAACCCTGATCCGAGTCGTTCGCGGACTGCTCGCGCTGGCGCTCCTGGTCGCAGTCGTCGGCGGGGTCCCGTGGTTTCTCGCCGATGCGCTCGGCGTCCCCTTCCCCCGACCGCTGCCGACGTCGCTGAGCCAGGTGGGGCCGTGGCTGGATGTATGGCGGATCGACCGGGCACGCTTCGTCCTGGATCTCCTCGGGATCGTCGGATGGTGCTACTGGGCGGCGTTCGTCCGACAGCTCGTCGTCCAGGTGCCGGGCGCAGTCGCCGATGCCGTCGCGGTCGCACGCCAGACCGCGCCCGCGATTCGCGATCGGCAAGCGGGGCCTGCGGCTTCACTGGTGGCAGTGCTTTTGGCCGCTCTGGTCGTATCGGTGCTTACATCTCGGACCCCGGCGGCGGCCAAGACTGGCTTCATCACCCCGGCCAAGCCCGCTGCCAGTTCCGCTGTACCGGTCGTCCCCGCCGAGCCGACGGCGACAACGTCGTCCGCGACGTACACGGTCGTCGATGGCGACACGCTTTGGGGCATCGCCGCACAACACCTCGGCGACGCTGAGCGCTGGCGCGAGATCTACAACGCCAACCGTGCCCGCATCCAAGCGGACGGGCAACGGCTGTCGGATCCCGACCTGATTCTGCCCGGCTGGACTCTGGAGATGCCCGCGTCGAGTGCCACCGCCCAAGCTCCTGCCGCGTCGCCCATTTCTACGGTTCCGCGACCGACCGATGCCGCTGTGCCTTCCATCGCGCTTTCTCCGCGCACCGTCGCCGCCGGCGAGTCCGCGGTGCAGACGGCGCCGAATAGTTCCCGTACACAGGCCGTCCCCAGCACCGGCGCAGCAGTTGCGAACACTCACGTGCGCGAGGTCATCGCACGGCCGAGGGCACATCGCGATCGATCGTTCGTAAACCTTCCCGGCGGGGGAGTGGTGGGCGTCAGTCTCGCCGGCGCCCTCGCCGCAGCGATCGCCTTGGCCCGCAAACGTCGCCGGATCCGCACCACCGCACGCTGGCCGATCCCGCTGGACACACCCCAACCAGCAGTTCCGGAGTCGGTCGCCGAGATCGAGCGAGCCCATCTGGCGACGCTGGCTCCGCCCGCTCTCGGCTACTTCCAGGACGGCGACCTCGACCCCGAAGACGACGACCCATACCTGTCCGGGCTCGACGACCCCGGACCTGAGCGCCCTGACCTCCGGCTGCCGGAGCAGGCAGTTACCACCTCGGAGGAACGGTCCAGATCGGGGCTGACCGGGCCGAGTATTCCCGCGTCGTACGCCGAGTTCACCGCGCCGGGCTCGCTCTCGTTCGGCACGGACGGCGACCACGAGATTGGACTGGTCCTGCGAGACCATGCCGGCCTCGGCTTGAGTGGCCCAGGCGCGTTGAGCACGGCCCGAGCGCTGCTGGTCGGAATCCTCGCCAACGGCGGGCCGTTGGCGAGCCTGGACCACATGCGGGTCCTCATTCCCTCGGCCGATCTCGCAACTCTGCTGGCCAACGAGCCCCCGCACGTTCCCCGCTTGGAGATCACAACCGACCTGGACGACGCCGTCGACATGCTGGAAGCCGAGTACCAGGACCGGCGCCGCACCGTGGCGGATCTCGGCGTCCGCAGTGCCGCGGACGTGCGCCGCTTCTACCCGGAGCAGACACTCGAGCCGCTCGTCCTGATCGCAACACCCTCGCCGGCCATCACCCCGCGCCTGGCCGCGATCCTGGACGTCGGCCGGACCGTGGACCTGCACGCGATCCTTCTGGGACCGTGGGATACCGGGACGACAGCTGAGATCGACCACGATCAACGCTCTCGCAGCACGAACGAACAGCTCGACGGCGTGCAGGCCTTCTCTCTTTCAGCGTCGGAAGCACAGGCTCTACTCGCGCAAGTCGAACCCGACCTGGACACGGCCACCGACACGCCTGATGAGGCGTCGACCCTGCAACCTGCCACCATCCCTACGCAGGCCACGGCGGCCACGGCTCTTCCGCCGCTCCCGCGAGTCCACGTCAACGTCCTGGGCCCGGTCACCGTCACCATCGACGGCCGTGAAGTCGTGCTGAACAACAAGGAGACGTCGATCCTGACGTTCCTCGCGCTGCACCCCAACGGCATCGCTCGCGATGAGATCATCGCCGCCCTTTGGATTAACCCCGACGGCACCAACAACGGCAGCGCCGAAACCTTCCGCTCCACCGTCTACCACGCGAGAACCCGCATCCGCACCGCCACCGGCGAGGCGAAGACGATGTACATCACCAACCGCGGCGCCCGCTACCTGCTCGACCCCGTCGAAATCACCACCGACCTCGCCCGCTTCACCAAGCACCTCGACACCGCCAACCGCACCCGCGACGAAGCCGAACGCACCACAGCACTCGAAGCCGCCATCGACACCTACCGCGGACACCTCGCCACCGGCATCCACGCCGACTGGCTGATCGTCGACCGCGAAGCCGAATCGCGCCGCTTCGGCGACGCCTGCGCCCGCCTGGCCGACCTCACCGCCGACGCCCGCCCCGAATTCGCCCTGCACGTACTGGAACGCGCAGTCGCCGACGCCGACTGCAACCAGGAGCTCTACGCCAAGATCATGAAAGTCCAGGCCCACCTCGGCCGACACGCCGAGATGAGGAAGACACTTCGACTCCTGGAGGTACGACTCGCCGCGCTCGACGACGAGCCCGACCGCGACCTCTATGAACTCGCCGACCGTCTGACAAGCCAGCGGGCCGGGAGCCCTTAAAGACGGCAGGCTCACGTCGGCATCTCGGAGGCTGAGCGTCGTTCCCGGCAGCACGGCCTTGAGGCGGACCATCGTCAAGCGAAGCCCCCAAGGTCGTGCCGAGGCCCCCGACCGCGAGATGACTCGAACCCTGCGCTGCCAGGCATGCCCTGCTTCGGCCAGCACCTTCTCCACGGTGGCGTGTCGGCGTCGGCGCGGACGCGCCACAAGTCGGACCATTGCCGCGAGTATTTCAAGTGGTTGCGAGCAGAGGACCGGAGCTGCGGCGGGTTGACGTGATACTGAAGGACGCCTCTGTGCCCTTCGCGAGGGAGCCCGACCGTCCTCGGACGATGTCGTGAGCGTGGCCATTAGGTACCGGAGAGAGCGGCGCTGAGAAGGGTGAACCGTAGCAAAATCCTGGTTCTGTCGGCCGCGGCGCGGGTAGGCGCCCGGCCGAACGCGCCGCTGCCGCGGCGTCCTGCCGCAGAATGAGGTACCTCCATGGCCCTGGTGTCCAACGGCGCCTACCGGTTCCTAGACCAAGACCACATCGGATCCTTGGTCATCCGAGACCCCGCCCCCGGATCCCCGGTGATCGTCTCCCGTGGCAGCCTGCTGCCCCCGATCTGGCAGGTCAGGAACGAAGACGATGGCACCGT
Organism: Catenulispora sp. EB89; assembly: GCF_041261445.1. Lineage (NCBI taxonomy): Bacteria > Bacillati > Actinomycetota > Actinomycetes > Catenulisporales > Catenulisporaceae > Catenulispora > Catenulispora sp. EB89. The sequence continues at coordinate 597,731 of NZ_JBGCCU010000003.1, read as the reverse complement.
CACGATCTGGACGGAGTTCCAGGGCCTCCGGATGTACTTGTCGTGCGCCGGCGACCCTCGAGTCGCCGCGCCGCTCGTCTACGGCATGGAACCGAGGCGATGGGACCTGCGGCCCGGCTCCGATGAGGACTTCGTCATCATCGCCGTCCCCGCCCGTCTGCTGGGTCCCGGCGACAAGGACGGGCTCGCCGTCGATCTCCCCCAGGCGGACACCTACCCGCCCCCAGCCATGCTCGCCAGGCTCGATCGCGAGAAGGACACCCAGAACTGGTTCCTGCAAGAGCACAGCTGATCTAGGCGAGGTGGGCGCCCCCGGCGTGGCATGGGACGCCGAGCTTCGACCTAAGTATCAAGGTGTCTACAACTCGGGGGTCAGCCCAGGGGACGTGCCGTCGTGGCACCTGCTTTGGCAACGGTGGCGTCGCAACTTGCGCTCACATCACGCTTCGCGCCAGGTGCTGCGGCCTACGGCCCCGTGTGTATGAAGGGTGCCCAGTACACCGGTGGTACGCCGTCGCTTTCGGCGCGTACGGCACGGATCGCTTCCCGAAGCGCGTGAGCTGTGCCGTCGGAGTCGGGGCGCAGCACCGCATCATAGAATTTCCCGGCGACTGTGGCGGTGAGCAGCTCGTTGACCATCCACTGTGTGGCTACCACGTCGCCATAGCCAGCTGTTTGCAGCACTGCGGCCAGGCTGATCGACTCGTCGGGCAGTGCGGTGCCGCCGCGGAACGTCTCGCATGCGCCGAGGAATGCCAGCCGGGCGGTGGGCAAGTGTTGAGTCGCGATTCGCCGCGCATTCAGGCGGCCGTCGTATAGCACCAGGAATCCGTCGAACGGGGAGTCGAGATCGGACACGCCGTGGCACGCGAAATGGACGTAGGGATGCTGTGCAAGCTCGGTGAGCACGGCATCACTGATGGCGTCGGCGCCAGCTAACACGGTGGGGTCTGTGAAGCGCGCGGACAACTCCTCGATGTCGCGCTGCACTCCCGAAAGTGCAGATGCTGTCGGGAACTCAGGCGAGGATTCGATCGCGACGACCAGCATCTTCGCCCCGGCATCAGGCGTCGCGGGTTGGATGCGGCGTAGGCGGATCAGGGATCGTACGGATCCGGTGTATGAGCAGGCGGCGGCGTCCAGGACGCTGCCGGCGGTGCCGTCGGCGGGCACGCGGTCGTGGTGCCCGGCAGCATGCAGCGGCAGGAACGCCGCCAGCCCGGTGGGGCACCACCACAGGCGTGGGACGGCGGCACCGGCGGCTGGACAACTGGTCATCGCCAGGGCCTGCAGTACTGGCTCGGCGATGTTGTACCAGGTCCACTCCATCACCGTGTTGACGGCAGCGGAGTCCGCAGAATCGGTCGCCTCCAGGAACGCCGTCGCCTGCTCCTGCACGTTCTGCGAGCTCACCTGTGGCAGCGGAACATGCAGCACGTCGTCGCCGGTGAGCACCAGGGCATCGCACCGGTAGTCGCTGATGTTGACGACCGCTACTGGGCCAGCGGCAGCAGCCTGCACAAGTTGCTGGAAGCCAGGAAGGCGCAGGAAGCCATCGAACCCTGGCTGCGTGCGGATCTCCTCCACAAGTTGTTGGTAGCGGCCGGCGAGTTCGGCGCGCTGGTCGGCGCTGCTGTGAGCCGAGCCCGCCGCGGCAGCAGCTACGCTGCCCTCGAGCATGGCGCTCGGTGCCGGCGCAGCCACCTGATCCAGGCGACTCTGCACATTGCGCAACCGTTCGGCCAGCTCTGGTTCCCGATCGCGCAGTTCGTCATAGGCGGTGCGCGCATTGGCCATCCTGCCCAGAAGCACACCACGACCCTGTTCAAGAAGCACTACGGCCTCGCGAAGGTCCCCGCTTGCGATCGCCAGTGCGGCGGCATCGCGCGGCAATCCCGTCAAGTCAGCCAACAGCCGCTCTTGGTCGCCGTGTCCCAGCGCGGGGGATACTACCCGCTCCAGCAGCTTGACGGCCGAGCCCAGGTCTTCGCACGCCCCGGCGCTGTCATTGAGCATCTCGCCTAGCATCCCGGCGTTGCGCGCGGCCTGGATACGGGTGATAGCTGCCGCCGACTCTTGGTTGGCGGCCTGGCGGTAGAAGTCTCGCGCACGGAGCCCGGCCTGCCGGTCACCGGTCAGCTCGTAGCGGCAACGGTTGATCTGGCCCGCCACGCTTAGGCACCGGCTCCGGTCTGGGTCGTGCTCAGCGAGAAAGTCCAGCACCGGCTGGCAGACGGCGTCGGCTTCATCGAGGATCTGCGGGTCTTGATCGTACTGAGCCCGGGCGGTTAGCACCACCGCCAGGTTGGCCACCCGCCGACCATGTTCGCTGTGGCCCAGCGGAGTCGCGTGGACAGCTTGCCGGTGCAGGTTGACCGCCTCGAGCAACGCCCTCTCGGCCTTCACCCGGTCTTCGGACCGTAGGCGCTCGAATACGTCAATCAGGAACACGGCCAAGTTTGACTGGAACATCGGCAGTAAGACGGCGCCGTCCGGCGCAGAGTCGATCGCCTTGCGGAGCCGGGTGACCGACTCGTCAAGATCGGCCGGCGTGCCGGTGCCGCTTTGCCAACGGCGTCCGAGGACCACACCGAGCATGTTCGCGCGGTTCGGCATCTGGGGGCTGGAGGGATCGGTCTTCTCCAGCACCTGCCGGATCAAATGCTCGGCCTCGCTCAGACTGTCGGTGTCCTCGCTACGCTCGCTGCGTCGCAGCAGGACCCCGGCTAGGTTCGACTGGACTCGGACCCGCATCGGGTGGTCCTCGGCGAGCTGCTTCAGAATGCAGCGTCGCAATGCGATCGACTTTGCCACGGCGTCCTCATCGCCGAAGCGCTCGTATTGGTACAACAATGCGTTGGCCAGCCCTTCCAGATGCACGACGTGCTGGACGTGCTTTGATCGGCTGGATGCTACCGCCTCGCGCTGCACACTGATCGCCTCGGCAAGTGATTGCGGATCACCGAGGAGGTCGTACTCCTGTAGTAGAGCATTACCCAGATTCCCCAGGAACGTAGCAAGTCCGGGGTCGGATTCCTGTGCGGCAGCAACCGCCTTTCTGTGGGCGCGAATCGCGCGCTGCATGTCGGAGGTGTCGCTCAGCAAGGCGGCCCGAAATGTCAATGCGTTGCCGAGTACCGACTGTCGCGAAGCCAGCAGGAGGTCGTCGGCGTCAGTCAGCGCAACGGCCCGCTCGTGCGCGTCCACGGCCTTGTGGAGCAGCCGCGTTCGTCCGGTGCGTTCGGAGCACATCACCAGAGCAATGCCGAGCCACATCAAGATCGTGGCATCGTTGGATGCCTCACGATCCGCCAGCCGTGCATTGTGTAGCGCATTCTCCGCTGCCGCGACGGTGTCGGAAGATTCGGCGGCTCGAACGCTGGCCCACGCCATCATTTCTAGGTATTTCGTACGGCGATACCCGTGGCTAGGGTATTCGCTCGCATAGCCCTCCAGTAACTTGATGGCCCGGTCGAGGAATGACTCGTCGTTCGACTGTTCATAACGCCACAGCAGGGCTGCAACAAGCAACAGCTGTCCTTCAAGGCGTGGTCGATCGGACCGCGAGAGCAGCCCGACCGATGGCTCTAACCATGCAATGACCTTGTCAAGATTCTTCAAATCCGACATCGCGCCGGGACGCCTCCCCAAACGCAGTGCTGCATCGACGAATGCTCGCGGATCAGTGGGGGTGCTGCCGGCGACGGTCACATGTACAACGCTATCTGTCAAAGACACCGCGTCTGGCTCCGGCGAGCCACCAGACATGTGTCGCTGATGGCGTTAACCGGGATGCGCCGGGGTGAGGTGGTGGTCCCACGGTGGGTGGACGTGGACATTGCCGCCCGGTGGATCACGATGTCCCAACAGGTGGTCCAACTGGGCTGGGAGGCCCGGGTCACCGCAGATCGATGTCCAGCGGACCTACACCCATACTTGGCTCTCGTCGCGGTAGTGCGTCCATGGGCGGCCCGAGACCTCGCGGTTCTCGAACAGGTGGCGGACGCCAGCCATCCAGATAACCGAGTCGACCAGCTCGATCAGGTACTGGTCCAAGCCGGAGCGTTGCATTTGAAGAATTCGGGTGTTCTCCAGCACACGGCCGCCAATCGGAACGCGGGTCACGGTGGTCATCTCCATGACCACCTCACCGCGTGCGAGTTCGCCACCGCGGCCTGGCGGCAGCACCCAGCGGGCCGGCACGCCTGAAGCCTGCAACGCTTGGGCGAGCACGGGGCCGCTGGTCTCCACCACGAACGCGGCGATATCCCCGATCAGCCGAGCACAGACGATCGGGTGCAGTGGGTAGATCGCCCAGGGCGCGCGGAGCGGGTCCCGCGCTACGCCGTCAATACTGTTCGCGTTGATGTTCAATTCGCGGCGCGCTGCGATCCCAGCCTCGCGCAACACCGGGTCATAGCGCTCGTCGTACAAGGCGGAGAACCCCTCGTCATCGGCGATCCCTGCGTTCCGACATCCCATATGGTCCACCACGGCTAGGGCGCGATTGCCCGGCACCACGACGGTCGCGATGCCTTCGACGGCCGCCCTCTCGGTGGCCTCGCGTAGCAGGTCTAGGTGCGTCTTGAAGGGGAGGGCCAAGTCGTAAAGCTTCTCCCGGGGGTCGTTGCCAGGCAGCGGCGCGCCGTTCCACAGCGCCTCTCGCGCCTCGTGGATCCGGCGCAGCTGCGCAGGGCCCTGCCGTTTGGGGTTGAGCTTGATTTCTTCGGTGACCGGCGGTCCGTCCGGCCCGAAGACGGTCACATCCCCGATGCGCAGACAGTTGGTCAGGTCGTGCAGGATCGCGAACGATCCGCTTTCCCACGCGGCCTCGACCCGCTCGAGCTCAGCGCGCAGGCCCTCCTTGCCGGCCATAATCCCAGGCGGTTCATTGCGGCACAGGGCCAGAATGACCCGACGGTCGAAGCCGAACGCACGCCAGGCCATCGCGTCGCCGATCGAGCGGTACTGGCGGCCGATGCGCTCCCACATCTCCCGCTCGAAGATCCACGTGCCCAAGTCGGATGGGTCCATGCCGGACTCAGGTTCGGGCGCGCCCCTCTGAGGCTTGCGGCCCTTGCGGACAAGCTTTGCAGCCTGGGAAAACGCGTTACGGTTCGCATCGGCGGCCAGCACTCGCTGGAGCAGTTCCTGCTGGAAGTCGAAGCCGTCGGCGGGACCCTCGCACGCCCGCAAATCCTCAATCAACGCGACCAGAGTCTGCTGCGCAGCCTGGTGCCGTGGGTGGACGAGCACCTCCTCAGGAGCGAACCCCGGATCGAACAACCTCATGGCCCTATTGTCCTCGTCGACCGTCGAGAACATGCGGAAATAGAGCGCGGCCGGCCACGCTGTCGGCCACTCACGGAGGAAGGTCAGAGCAGACGTATGAGAGACGTGCCCGGCCGTGTGCGCCTACTCGCCGTCGATGCGACGCCTGTGCAGCTCGGCGGCGGCCTCACGGAAGATCGAGCGCCACTTCTCACAGTCGGCGCTCAGGGTCTTGATCGCATGACAATTCGGGCAGACGGCAATCATGTTGGCGGGATGGTCAGGACCGCCGAGCGCGAGGTCCACAACGTGATCGACCTGGAGTATCGGCTTTCCGGCCGGAGTGAAGTGCTGGAATCGGGGGCACTCGCACTCCGGGTTCTCGCAGAACCCGCCGGAACGCTGGATGACCAGCTCGACCGCCTTCGGATCACGATATGGCTCCGTAGTCACGGTGGAAAACGCCTCGGGCAATACACGGTGCGCAGCGCGGTATTCCAGCAAGCCTACGGCGGCGGCATAGGGATTCTCACCCAGTTGGTCCAGCAGTCGGTTGAGAGCGCGGCGGTTGTCGGCGCTGTCGAGGCGGTAGATGGTGCTGCGGGTCTTCATGACGCCGGACAGGTCGGCGGTCGGGTCCGCTGAGCCGAGCCAGCGGACGGGACGGCGACGCAGGTAACCGTCCTCGTCGACGCCCGGATCACCGGTCAGATCGTAAAACTGCCGGCGACGACACCGAAGCGGATCTTGCCGTCGTTGACCACGGCTACGGTGTCGCCAGTCTGCATGACTTTGATGAAGCCGTCGATCATGGCGGTGGTCCGTTTCACGCCAGCGTCGGTCTTGGCCGGATAGCACTTGGTGACCCGGTTCTCCAGTTCGGCGTCCGTGATGCCGGAGTGCAGCCGGCCGGTGACCGGGCGGAATCCGACTCCGCAGAAGCTTCCGTCTTCCCACTGTGGGAAGCGGTCCTCGCCGACTTTTCCAGCGCGCATGACCCAGATCGTGGCCGTGCCGTTAGCAGTCATGATCCAGGCGCCTCCTGATGCTTGACAATCTTGGAGTGAGGCGCGTTGCGATCGGTCGCCACGCGCCATGAATCATAGCTCTGTGACCGAACCCAGCCAGTGTCGTGCACGTGGATGTTCGCGGTGTCGGGCGGGGCGTTGGGATTGACTGGCTGTATGCCATCAACGGCCGTGGATGGCAGGAGGTAATGGCCGCTGAGGCGGTGGCGGCTCTCCTGGTCACCTTCGAAGCGCGCGACTTGCGTACGTACCTACTATCTGAGGCCGGTCATCCACCTGGCGGTTGCTGTTGAGCCCATCTCCCGCTCGAGGTTGACGACAGTTCGTTGGGACCAGCGGGAGTCAGCCGTGGCCAGTACCAGCTCGTCGACGGTGAGATCGTGGACGAGCCGTTTGAGCCTTCGGCAGCGTTCGACCTCGGCGTCGGGAGACTCGTCGAGTTTGTCACCTTTCTTCGCCTCACCGATGACGATGTGGCCGTCGACGATTGCCCACAGGTCGACCTCGAGATCGGTTTCGCCTTGCCGGCGCACGATGACCTCGGGCATGTGCAGGAAGGAGCGGGCGGTCGCGGCCAGTTGGTTGAGGGCGAGGATCGGGACGTGGATGTTGTTGTCCAGCGCCAGGTAGACGATCTCATCGAGGCTGTAGAACCATTCAGGCTCGTGGGCTGCCGTGGTCCAGGCGCCGTCGGTGATGGCGTTGTGCTGTCGGCAGCGCGGACACCAATAGCCAGGGCCGATGTCGGCGAGATGGTAGAAGGAGGAGTCGGCGCACAATCGGCATCGCAGGACCAGTCCGCGGTGGGCGATTCCGCGATCCAGGAACCGGTCGATCAGGGCGCGTCGTGTCGGCTGGTCCATGCCGGTGAGCATTTTGATGTCCGACATCCGGAGGTACTTGCGGTCGTGGTGGATGCGGCCGTAGCTCTGATCGTTGGAGATCCAGTGGTTCAGCAGGCCGCGGGCTGCGGAGTCCACATGAAGGTCGGCTGCCAGTGCGGGTAGCCCTCCCCACATGTCGAGGATGCGGCGGGTGTACCGGCCTTTGTCGGACTCCTCCATGCTCGCGCCGCACCGGTCCAGTAGCGTCCGGAAGATCTCGGCGGCGTCCGGAAAGTGCAGGCGGGTACGGGTGAGGATCTGGGACAGCGGGCTGCCGTTGAACCGGGCGATCTTGCCATGGGAGTCCACACTGATCCCAGCGGTGCTGGACCGCACAGCCCCGGGCATCAGCACATCCGAGCCCGCGGCCTTCAAACTGTCCTGTACCTTCCAGCGGGCGGGCAGGATGTGTCCGATGCGTTCGACATCAACGCGCCAGCGGTACGCGTCCGGCGAGGTGCTGTGGGCCTTCGACGGGCGAAGGATCTCCAGAGTGCGCTGCATATCGGCACCGACGAACGGTTCGGTCGACTCTGTCGCGAAGTGCTCAGCATCCAGCAGAGCAACTGTCCGCTTCACCGGGACGTCCTCGGGGGCGCAGATCCGCATGCTGACGGGCCCGGGGACGGGGATGCCGTAGCCGGTGTCGAGCCACCGGGTGGCCAGCAGGCTGGTGCGAACCGCCTCGAGCTGGTCGGCCGTCAAGGTCAGCGAGGTCAGCAGGACCTCGTGCTCGCCGTAGTGCGAGCGCCGCAACCGGGACAGTACGCGGGTCAAGACGGTGCACATCACCTGTGCGGATTCGTCGTTGAGTGAGTCCGAGTGCAGCGGCAGCCAGAACGTGTTGATGTTGGTGACGCGCTGCCGGGTGTACGCGTAGCAGAAGTCTTCCGCGGAGTCGCCGCAGACCACGACGAGCGGGGCCGGGGTGAAGGAGTCCTTGTCCAAGCGGCCGAACCTGTCACATCCCAGACGGGAGTGAGCGGCCGGCGTGTACGCCGTGAAGTCCCGTTCAAGATGCTCGGCTATCCCCAGCTGTTCTGTCTCGCCGATGATGCGCGCGGCGAAGCGCTTCGGGACGGTGTCGATGTGTTCGGTCCAGGCGTACTCCAGCAGTGCGGCCAAGTCGGCCGGCGCCGCGACCACGCTCCGAAACTCCGTTTCCTCCCTGCTTTGCAGGTGGGTCCGGAAGCTGGGAGCGATCAGGCCTGTGCGGGCACCGACCAACAACTGCACCAATGGCGCCAGCGAGGACATGTCGACCTCGGCGACGCGCTCGGGTGCGTAGTCCAGATCGCACATGTCCACCAGGCCCTGCGGCGGGGCGCTGTCAGCCGCGTACTGCCCGTGGATGATGACGTGCTCGTTGACCGCCGGCGCCAGTACGTTGCGGATACGCTCGTCATCCGCGGTCGCGAAGTATCCGCCGTCAGGCGAGAGGAACTCAGGCGTCTCAAGCGCCTGCCTCGCCTCCGCTTCGGTAACGTTGTTCCGCTCAGCCCAGCCCTTGGCTTGTGCGGCGATATACTGCTCGTATGCCGCAGGGTCCGACATCCGCAGGCCCAGCGGGGTGCGCGCGAAACCCACCCACTGATCGGCATCCAAGGCAGCCAGCAAAGGCCAGAACGCCTCGAGGATCTGCCCGTCCGATGCCCAGGCGACCAGGCCATTGCCGTCCCCGCCCCAGGTGCGCGCGTAGCATTCGAGCATCCGCAGCGCATCGGCGTGCCAGTCGCCCTCGGAGCAGATCAACGTGACGGCCCGCGGCGGGCGGACGCTGGTCAGCACCGTCTGATATGTCACGGGCTCTGCTGTGTCAGTCACGCTGTCCTCCGCTAATCCGAGATGCGATGTCGACCCAGCTCCCGCAGGGGTCGGCCTCGGTCCTGGCGAGCCTACGGGTCGGTGGCGACAGCGTGCGGGCACTTGGCGAAGTCGCGGAATCCAGCGTTCGCGTGCCCGCGGTGCCAGAAATCCGCAGGTCACGACGTCGCAGGTGAATATCGGTGCAAATTTCTGGTGTTCACCCGGCCCGACGGAGTTGGCATCCACCCGGATGTGGTCAGCCGCCAGTTCTAGCAACTGGTCCGGGAGACGCAGATACCTCCGATCCGGCTTCACGACCTCCGGCAAGGCGCCGCCTCGGTCGCCTTGCACAGCGGTGTCGATCTGAAAGTGATGTCCGAGGTGCTAGGGCACTCCTCGACCAGGGTCACCGCCGACATTTACACCTCGGTGTTCACCAGCCTCAAGCACCAGGCCGCCGACGCGATCGGTCGGGCGCTCACCCGTGGGTTGGAGCCGACGAGGAAGGCGCCGTAGGTTGGCGGGGAAGGTGGTGTTTGGTACCAGACGCGCGTCTCAATCGCCGGTACCAGCGGATTGGAATCCGCTGGTGGCCGCATGTGAGGCGGATGAGGACCGATCCTGCGGATCGAAAATCCGCAGGAGTGGCCGACAGGGCAGGGGTTTGATGCCCGGAGGCTGTCCTGATCTTGAACTGACCCTGGATCAATCCCGGACTACCGGTCCTGACGGGTCATCAAGAGGTTGAACCATTTCAAGATCTAAAACACAAAACCCCAGCTCACACTAGATGTTCTGTAGCCTGCTATGGGTGCGCCGCCAGGGACTTGAACCCCGAACCCGCGGATTAAGAGTCCGCCGGTGGGCACTCCCAAAATCAGAGGAAGACCGTGCCGCTGATTGAAAGCTGCGCGCTTCGATGCTGGTCGATTGCGCGTCCATCTAAACGGTATCCCCCCAGGGGTATCAACCTACGCATGATCCGCTCCGGGCCCGCGACCACGTCCCCGACGGGTCAAGCAGCGTCGGGGACCTGGCGATGTGGAGCTCTAAATGCTCTATGTAGATCGTGACCGGACGGGGCGTCACACGGGCTCAATCCGCGGTCGGTAGTGCCCTTTCGTGTCAATGGAGCCACCCCGGGTCCCATGCCGAGGGCGTGTCGAAATCGGAAGCTCGTGACCTCGTGGCACGCAGCGTCTCGTCGATTCGCTGCCGTTCTACCTCATAATCCGTCTCGGGCTCGTGCGTGTACTTGCGGAGTGTGTAGGCCGGGTCAGCGTGGCCAAGCCTGACTGAGAGCGTGAAGATGTCCATGCCTTCACCGAGCCGCTGCGTCGCGTAGTCGTGGCGGCCGGCGTGCATCATCTTGTCGCGGCACGGCTCCCACTTGCGTCCTCGGCCGATGGGCTTGTCGTTGAGCGCCTTGATGATTCCTGCTTGCTCCAGGCCGCCCTTCCAGACCCAGTTGATGTAGTTCTTGTTCAACGGCTTGCCCTCGCGCGATGTGAAGAAGACGACGGTGGTGCGCAGCTCTCCATCGCGTGTCTTCCAGGGAAGGGTGACCTCGACCGGAGGGAATGCGTCGGCGTGAGCCATGATGGCGAACAAGACTTCGTCTGCTGCAGGGACGAAGCGGTCGCGTTCCTCATCGAGGTCGCTGCACTTGGGTGGTGCGAAGACCATCGTTCCGCGGTCCCAGGCGAACTGTCGTCGTACGTGGACGACTTTCTTGGCCCAGTCGATGTCGTCCGGACTGAACGCGAAGACCTCGCCTTGGCGCATGCCAAGGCCTCGGGTGACATCCACGAGCGTCTTGTAGCGGTCGGGTAGGTTCTCGCGCAGCGCCTCCAACTGCCGCCCGCTAAGAGGTGCTTTGCGGGCCGGTCGCTTGGAGCGTTTCGGCTTGACGTCGCGAACTGACTTCGCCCGGCAGGGGTTCTTCGCAATCAGCTCGTCGTCCAGGGCCGACTCCATGATCGCCGCGAGATGTGCGAGGACGAGACCGATGGTGGTTTCGTCGAGGCCGTACTCTCGGCGGCCGTTGATCCACGCGACGATCGTGGACGGTTTGATGTCGCAGAGCCGTAGCTTGCCGAGAACGTCGATGATGTGGTTGTTGATTCGCGACTCGTACTGGGCGTACGTCCGCGGCGACTTGAAGTTCCTGCTGTCGAGCCATCGCTGGGCGACGCTTTCGAGCAGCACCAATCCGTTGCGAGGGGCGATGTAGGTGCCCGCGTCCAGCGCTGCGGCGACCTTGTTAAGGTGCTGGACTGCGTCGGGTCGCCTGTCGAACAGGCTCTCCTGCGGCTCGCCGTCGGGATCCACCCAGCGGGCGGCCCAGCGTTTGCCCCTGCCATGCTTCGCGCTGGGTACCTTGTCGTGCGCCGAGCACGGCTTCTCTCCCGGCTTGGGGTGTGTCTTGTGCCAGCGGTCGTACGGTTCGGGCACGAGAACCACCTTTCTGCAGGGACTACGAGGCCTTTGATTCGAGCCAGGTCATGACGTCGTGCGGGTTGTAGCGGCGGTAGCGTCCGACTCGGTACGACCGCGGTCCTTCGCCGACGTGGTTCATGTAGTAGAGGGTCTGCTCAGAGAGCTGGAGGAACGCAGCGGTTTCTTTGTGGCTCCACAGCCGCTCTGGGATGTTGTGCCAGGTCTCTTTGCGCGGTGGAGTAACGGTGCGAGGGCGGGCCAACCTGGTGTCCTCTCTGTGCCCTGGTCTTGGTGGGTCAGAGTCCGAACCTGATCAGCTGAGACGACCATAGGTCGGTCTCGGCCTTGGGGAGCAGGCCTCTCATTCGCGAATCAGCCTTGGCGGCAGACTTTCGCTGAAGACGCCGTTCTGAGTGGCGCAGGCTCTGTCAATGTGTTAACGAGGGGGCGACGCTGCGGGTCGGTGGTGGGGGGCAGGGGACGTGGCGACAAGCTTCAGCGGGTTGTTCATAAGGAGGCGTCCTCCTGGGTGCGGCGAGTCCGCGTCCGTCGCGGGCTACCTCTGAAGTCCGGCTTTAGATCCCGGAACTGTCCGCGCGATGTGCCGCATCACCCGATTGGCGCATTCAGCCGGCCGCAGTGGCAGGGCTGGACTGCAACGGGGTCTGCGCCCACCAAACGACAGTGGGTCCGCGAGCCGTAGAGGCTCGCGGACCCACCGCGATCGACGTTCTCAGACTGTCTAACCAAGATCATCCGGCCCATTTCGGGCCCAAATGAGGCTCGAAAACACCCATGATCAATACAAGGCGTCCAACAGTCTTAGTGCTGGTCAGCTGCGGTTTCTGTGCTTGAGGCGCAGGCAGCTGCCCTGAGCGTATTTAGATGTCGAAGTACAGCTCGAACTCGTGCGGCGTCGGACGCAGCCGAACCGGGTCCACCTCGCGCTCGCGCTTGTACGAGATCCACGTGTCGATCAGGTCCTGCGTGAACACGCCGCCCTCGAGCAGGTAGCCGTGGTCGGCCTCCAGCGAGTCCAGTACCGCCGGCAGGCTGCCGGGCACCTGCGGGATCGAGGCGTGCTCGTCCGGGGGGAGCTCGTACAGGTCCTTGTCGACCGGGGCCATCGGCTCGATCTTGTTCTTCACGCCGTCCAGGCCGGCCATCATCATCGCGGAGAAGGCCAGGTACGGGTTCGACGAGGGGTCCGGGCAGCGGAACTCGATGCGCTTGGCCTTCGGGTTCGAGCCGGTGATCGGGATGCGGATGCACGCCGAGCGGTTGCGCTGGGAGTAGACCAGGTTCACCGGGGCCTCGTAGCCGGGGACCAGGCGGCGGTAGCTGTTCACCGTCGGGTTGGTGAAGGCCAGCAGGGACGGGGCGTGCTTCAGGAGGCCGCCGATGTAGTGGCGGGCGGTGTCCGACAGGCCCGCGTAGCCGACCTCGTCGTAGAACAGCGGGACGCCGTCCTTCCACAGGCTCTGGTGGCAGTGCATGCCCGAGCCGTTGTCGCCGAAGACCGGCTTCGGCATGAAGGTGGCGGTCTTGCCGGCGTTCCAGGCGACGTTCTTGATGATGTACTTGAACAGCATCAGGTCGTCGGCGGCGGCCAGCAGGGTGTTGAAGCGGTAGTTGATCTCCGCCTGGCCGGCCGAGCCGACCTCGTGGTGCTGGCGCTCGACGATCAGGCCGGAGTCGATCAGGGTGCGGCTCATGGTGGCGCGCAGGTCCGTGTAGTGGTCGTTCGGGGCGACCGGGAAGTAGCCGCCCTTGACGCGCGGCTTGTAGCCGCGGTTGCCGCCCTCCTCGGCGCGCCCGGTGTTCCAGAACGCGGCCTCGGCGTCGATGTGGTAGTAGCTCTCGTCCGGGCCGGAGGCGAAGCGCACGTCGTCGAAGACGTAGAACTCGGCCTCGGGGCCGAAGTACGCCGTGTCGGCGATGCCGGTGCCCTTGAGGAACGCCTCGGCCTTCTTGGCCACGTTGCGCGGGTCGCGGGAGTAGGCCTCACCGGTCAGCGGGTCGTGGATGAAGAAGTTCAGGTTCAGCGTCTTCTCGGCGCGGAACGGGTCCAGGCGCGCGGTGCTGGGGTCGGGCAGCAGCTGCATGTCCGACTCGTGGATGGCCTGGAAGCCGCGGATCGAGGAGCCGTCGAAGGCCAGGCCGTGCGAGAAGACGTCGGCGTCGAACGACTCGACCGGCACCGTGAAGTGCTGCATCACCCCGGGCAGGTCACAGAACCGCACGTCGACGCTCTTCACGTCGTTGTCCCTGAGGTACTTGAGTACCTCGTCGGCGTTCGAGAACATCCACTACTCCTTTGAGTATTCTCACCGGCCGGAAGCCTCTCGCCACCGGGGCCGGGACCCATCAGGCACTCATGCGACCGTAGGACCGGGGGGTTTCCCGGCCGTGTCCCTTTTGTTTCCGGCGTGTTACACAGAGCCCGGGTCTTCTCCAACCTACCCTGTGGGCCCCGCGGCGCTTGTGGAACGGCTTGTCCGACGTTGGTGGCGGACCTCTAAACGGCGCGGAGTACCGTGGACGCCATGACCTCGTCCGACTATTCCGGCCAGCGCTTTGGCCTCCCGCGCACCGGTCCGGGCTCGATGGCCTCGCTCGGCCGCCGGCTGGCCGCGCTGATGATCGACTGGGCCATCGCCTACGGCATGGCGTACCTGCTGGTCGGCGACCGGCTGCTGCGCAACGGCCAGTTCGCGGCGCTGAGCCTGCTGGCCGTGATCTACCTGGTGGGGCTGGGGATCAGCGGCTCCACGCTCGGGATGGCGGTGCTGGGCCTGCGGGTCGGCTCCGACCAGGGCGGCCGGGCCTCGCTGTACTCGATCGGCATGCGCACCGTGCTGTTGTTCCTGGTCATCCCCGCGGTGGTCTGGGACGCCGACGGCCGCGGCCTGCACGACCGGATCGCGCGCACGATGATCGTCAGCACCCGCTGAGCGGTTCGCCCGCCGGCTGAGCGACCGCGTCACCCAGACCAATGCCGCGCCGTCGACCATGTCGTGGCCGTCCCGCCGCTGACCAGCGACATCCCCGAAACGCCGACGGCCCGCGACCGATCACCGGTCACGGGCCGTCGTACGTTCCGTGGCGTTTCGCCGGGGTTACGTCCGGCGGACGTAGGCTTTGCGACGATTAGCGCACCTGGCCCCGCGGCATCTTGCCGTTGCGGGGCATCGGGCCCTTCGGGATCGGCATGTTCGGCCCGACGGCCTTGAGCCGGTTCTGGTACTCCTGCACCTGCGCCGGACGCAGGTAGGCCTTCCCGGTGGCGGGCTTGAGCCGCATCACCGTCTTGTTCAGCTTGCCCAGCGGCACCATGCCCTCGTCGTCGCCGGCCACGATGTCCTCGGCGACCAGCGGCACGTCCGGGCCGAACAGCCGGGTCAGGTGCCGGCGCTCCTCGGTGAACAGCGCCTTGAGCCGGTTCGGGTTGCCCTCGCCCACCAGGATGATGCCCGGGCGGCCCAGCACCCGGTGGATCATGTCCTGCTGCCGGTTGAAGCGCACGCCGGGGGTGACGTCCCAGCCGCGGCGCAGCGTGTCCAGCACCGAGGCGGCGGCGCCGGCCTGGTCCCTGATCGAGGAGTACGCCGCGCGCTGCGCCCGCCGCCCGAAGACGATCATCGCGGCCAGCACGGCGACCGGGATGCCGAAGATCCCGTAGAACACCGGGGAGCCGAGCAGGAAGCCCAGGACCACGAACACCACCAGGGCGGCCACGGCCCAGGCGGCCAGCACCAGGGGAAGCTTGGGATCCTCCTTGCGGGTCATCCCGTAGACCTCGCGGATCTGCTTCAGCCGGCCCTTTTTCTTGGGCGCATCCCCGCCGGCGGGGGTCTTCGTCGTGGTGTCGCGTGCCATGCCACGCAGAATACGTGGTACTGGCGCCTGGTGGTAAACCAGTGCGGACCTTAGTGCGACTGAATGCTCATCCTGGTGAGCGACTCGTGGGCCTCGGCCCGCAGCGCGGCCCGTTCCTGCCCCTCCAGCACGGCCGCGCGGGCGTTCGCCAGGGCGCCCCGCTGGCCGCCGGCCCGCAGGACCCGGCGCTCGAAGGTGAGGATCATCGTGCGGACGGAGGACGCCGCGGGGCGGGCGGTGTGCGTCGTGGGAGCGGTTGCGGAGGACGTTGCGATGCTCATTGCGGAACCTCGACCAGAGAGAAAAGGGGGACGTCGGGGAACGGAGCCTGTGGCGGGCAACCACCACTATCAGGTTTCTTTGTTACAGGGTCTGGTGTTGCCGGTCAAATCGTGGTAACGCGCTTCGCAATGCCGGGCATTCCCTGCGTCCGGCATGCGAAACGGCCCCGGTCCAACTAGGACCGGGGCCGTTCGTCACAGCTCACTAAGAAAGTGCTTGATATCCATCGGGCCGAATCGGCGAGGCTGCCCCGGCCGATGCGTCGAACGTCACGTCGAACGGCACGCCGAACGTCGCGCGATCGTCACGCAGGCACGCCGGCCGCCGCGGCCTCGCGCGCCTCGACAGCCTCCTTGTACAGCCGCCCGGCGCGGTACGACGAACGCACCAGCGGCCCGGACATGACGCCGAAGCCCATCTCGCGGGCCTCCTCGGCCAGCTCCACGAACTCCTCGGGCTTCACCCAGCGCATCACCGGGTGGTGCCGCGGCGAGGGCCGCAGGTACTGGGTGATGGTCACCAGGTCGCAGCCGGCCTCGCGCAGGTCGGCCAGCGCCTGCGAGATCTCCTCGCGCTCCTCGCCCATGCCCAGGATCAGGTTGGACTTGGTGACCAGGCCGAAGTCGCGGGCCTGGCGGATGACGTCCAGCGAGCGCTCGTAGCGGAAGCCGGGGCG
Source organism: Catenulispora sp. EB89 (assembly GCF_041261445.1). Lineage (NCBI taxonomy): Bacteria > Bacillati > Actinomycetota > Actinomycetes > Catenulisporales > Catenulisporaceae > Catenulispora > Catenulispora sp. EB89. The sequence goes on along the minus strand of NZ_JBGCCU010000003.1, from coordinate 581,466 downwards.
GATCTCCTTGAAGATGCGCGGCACGGTCTCGATGTTGTGCGCCAGCACTTCGGGACGGCTGCCGAAGACCTCGGCCAGGTGCTCGGGCTTGGCGTGGAAGTCCGGGATCAGCAGCTCGACGCCGCAGCCGGGCAGCATCGCGTGGATCTGGCGGACGGTCTCGGCGTACAGCCAGGCGCCCTCGTCCTCGAGGTCGTCGCGGGCCACGCCGGTGACGGTGGCGTACTTCAGGCCCATGGTCTGCACCGACTCGGCCACGCGGCGCGGCTCGTCGGTGTCGTACGCCTTGGGCTTGCCGGTGTCGATCTGGCAGAAGTCGCAGCGCCGGGTGCACTGGTCGCCGCCGATGAGGAAGGTGGCCTCCCGGTCCTCCCAGCACTCATAGATGTTCGGACAGCCGGCTTCCTCGCACACCGTGTGCAGGCCCTCGCTGCGCACCAGGCTCTTCAGGCCGGTGTACTCCGGGCCCATCTTGGCGCGGGTCTTGATCCAGCTGGGTTTCTTCTCGATGGGGACGGCGCTGTTGCGGACCTCAAGCCGGAGCAGCTTGCGGCCTTCGGGTTCTGGGGTGACGGCCGTCACTTCGAGTCTCCTTGCACGAAAGTGGTACTGCTTTTTCCTGTGATTACCAGCCTACGTGGCCCGCAGGCTATTCCTTGACGGCGCCGACGAGCCCGAAAGCCTCGGAAACCACGTCCTCGAGATGCCGCGCGACCAGCGGCGCGACCTCCTCGACGGTGACGTCCCGGCCCAGCTCGGCGGACAGCGAGGTGACCCCGGCGTTCCGGATCCCGCAGGGGATGATCTTGTCGAACCAGGCCAGGTCCACGTCGCAGTTCATCGAGAAGCCGTGCATGGTCACGCCCTTGGCGACGCGCACGCCGATCTGCGCCAGCTTCCGGTCCGCCCGGCGCTGCCCGGCGTTGGACGGCGCGTACTCCGGGCCGGCCAGCCGCGGGTCGAACTCCTCGTCCTCGTCCACCGGCGCGCCGACGGTCTTCAGCTGGAGTTTCAGACCGCCCAGGTCCTCGCGCTCGATCTGCTCGCCCAGGATCCACACGCCGCTGCGGCCGTGGATCCGGGTGGTCTCCAGACCCAGCTCGGCGCAGGCCCGGATCATCGCCTCCTCGAGCCGGCGGACGTGGCCGACCACGTCCATCGCCTCCGGCAGCCGCAGGATCGGGTAGCCGACGAGCTGTCCGGGGCCGTGGAAGGTGATGCGGCCGCCGCGGTCGACGTCGATGACCGGGGTGCCGTCGGTGGGCCGCTCCGCGGGGGCGGTGCGGCGGCCTGCCGTGAACACCGCGGGGTGCTCCAGCAGGATCAGGGTGTCGGCGATCTCGTCGGCGACCCGTCGGGCGTGGATCTCGCGCTGGAGGTCCCACGCGGCCAGATACGGAACGGCCTCCGCGCCGAAACCGGCGCGGAGGACCGAGATACGTTCTTCAGACACCCCTCAAGGGTACGCCTGCTTATTACCGGCCTTACTGGGCCAGCTGATTACCGGCCTTACTGGGTCGGCTGAGTCGCCAGGACCCCGAGGGTGACGTTGACCGTCGTCGAAGAGCCGTTGCGGGTGTAGGTGATGGGGACGGTGTCGCCGGGCCGGTGCGAGCGCACCGCGGCCGCCACGTCCTGGTAGGAGTAGACCAGCCGGTCGCCGATCTTGGTTATCACGTCGCCGGCCTTCAGGCCCGCCTTGTCGGCCGGGGCGCCGGAGGTGACCTGCTGGACCTTGTAGCCGCCCGCGGTGCGGGTGGTGGTGTCGCTCTGGCCGTTCTGCGCCACGCCCAGCGAGGCGATCTGCGCGGGCTTGCCCTGGGCCAGGGCGTCGACGATGGGCAGCGCCTCGGAGATCGGGATCGCGAAGCCCAGGCCGATGGAGCCGGCCTGTCCGCTGCTGCCGCCCAGGCCGCCGGAGTTCTGGCTGTTGGAGGCGATCGCGGAGTTGATGCCGATCACGTTGCCCTGCATGTCGACCAGCGGGCCGCCGGAGTTGCCGGGGTTGATCGCGGCGTCGGTCTGGACGGCGTCCAGGACCACGGTGCTGCCGTCCTCGGCCTGGGTCTCCACCGGGCGGTTCAGGGCGCTGACGATGCCGGAGGTGACGGTGCTGGTCAGGCCGAGCGGCGAACCGATGGCCACCACCTGCTGGCCCACGGCCAGGTTCTTGGAGTCGGCGAAGGAGGCCTTGGTTAGGCCGGAGACGCCGTCGACCTTGATCACCGCGAGGTCGGCCAGCGGCTCGGTGCCGACGATGTGCGCGCTGGCGGTCCGGCCGTCGTTGAACGTGACGGTGATGGTCGCCGGGCCGCTGGCGGAGTTGCCCCCGCTGCTGCCCCCGTTGCTGCCGCCGCTGCCGCCCCCGAACGGGTTGCCGTTGCCGCCGCTGTTGCCGCCGGTCCCACCGCTGTTGCCGCCGGTCCCGCCGGTTCCGCCGTTGTTGCCGTTGGAGTTGCCGTTGCTCTGGCTGGAGGTGTTGGCCGCCGCGATGACGTGGTTGTTGGTGACGATCAGGCCGTCGGAGCTGTAGATGATGCCGGTGCCCTCGTCACCGCTGCCGTTGGCGGTGCTGACCTGGATGTCGACCACGCTCGGCATGACCGCCGCGGCGACCTGGGTGACGCTGCCCGGCGTGCTCAGCGCGGTGTTGTTGGTGTTCAGCGGGGACCGCGTGCTGGCCGCGGCGCTGGAGGAGGAGCTGTTGTTGTCCTTGGCCGCGTAGGTGACCGCGGTGCCGATGCCGCCGCCGATCAGGCCGGCGATCAGGGCCACGGCGACGAGCATCTTGCCGCCGCTGAGCGCGGTGCGCTGAGGGGCGGCGCCGGGGGGCGTGTACGGGGGGAAGGCCGTACCGTCCGAGGGCGCGGCCCAGTTCGGCGGGGGAGTGGGGCCGGGACCGAGGTGCGCGCCGAGGCCGGCCTGCTGGGCCTGGTGCGCCTGGCCGGCCGGGCCGAAGGCGGCGCCGGGCTGCGGCTGCGGCTGGCCCGCGGTCTGCGGCGCCTGCGGGCCGGGGCCGATCGGGCCGGACTGCGCCTGCGCCGGTGCCGTCGCCGGTGCCGGTGCCTGGTAGCCGCCGGCCGCCGGGTCCGGCGTGGTCGGTGTGGCCGGCACCGCCGGCTGGATCAGCGTCTGGTCCGGCCCGTCGGCGGTCGGCTGGATCAGCGTCGGGTTGTCGGCGGGGGCGGGCTGTGGGGCGGGCTGCTGGGCCGGCTGCGCGGCCGCGGTCGGGGGGACCGCGTCCTGCTGGGCCGGGCCCGCCTGGGGGTCCTGGGCCCCCGAGCCGCCGGACGCGGCGGGGTTGGCTCCGAAGCTCTCACGCACGTCCTGCTGCGCCGCTTCGTTGGCGCCGTTGTCGCCCAGGCCGCCGCTGCCGCCTGCGTTGCTCGAGGGTTCGTTCATGAGGAGGAGCTTCGCCTGTTCACCTTAAATGCTGCTGAGACCAGGACAAGAGGTGCCCGAAAAAGAAGGGCCCGGATCCCCTGTGTTTCCACAGGTGCGGAACCTGGTGTTCATCGACCTTATGCGCTACTTGCTTAAGACGGCACACAGGCGCGTTCCCCATAGAGGGAGAACGCGCCTGTGGACCTGCCTGTCGGGTTCCGCCTAAGCGTTCGCGGCCCTGCCGCTGTTCTGGGGACTGTCTTCCTCGGTCGGCTGTCCGGGCAGCCAGAACCCGAGCAGGGCTCCGCCGCTCGACGCCCGCGCCGCCGCGACCCGGCCGCCGTGGTTCTCAGCGGCCTGCCGGACGATGGCCAGGCCCAGCCCGGAGCCCGGCATGGTGCGTGCCTCGGTGGAGCGGTAGAAGCGCTCGAAGACATGCGGGAGGTCCTCTTCGGCGATGCCCGGGCCCTGGTCCGCGACCTGGAGCAGCCCGTCGGAAAGCCGTACGGTGACGGTTCCGTTCTCCGGGCTCCACTTGGCGGCGTTGTCCAGCAGGTTCGTCACGGCGCGTTCCAAGGCCGCCGGGTCGCCTTCGAGGTACCAGGGCTGGAGCTGGATCTCGAACTTCAGGTGCGGGGCGCGCCTGCGGACCCGGTCCACGGCCTGCCGGACCACGTCGCTCAGGTTCACCTGCTCCGGCGCGGTCTGCGGCTTGGTGTCGCGGGAGAGCTCGACCAGGTCGCCGACCAGGATGGACAGCTCCTCCATCTGGGCCTGGACGTCGCCGATGAGTTCCGCGCGGTCGGCGTCGCTGATCCGGACCGGACTCGAGCCCGGTGCCGGGTGGCTCGACGCGGTACCGAAGACCTGGGAGAGCAGGTCGATGTTGGTGCGCATCGAGGTCAGCGGCGTGCGCAGTTCGTGGCCGGCGTCGGCGATCAGGCGTCTCTGGTGTTCCTGGGAGCGGGCCAGCGCGGTCAGCATGCTGTTGAAGCTGGTGGCCAGCCGGGCCAGTTCGTCGGTGCCCTGGACCTCGATCGGCCGCAGGTCGCCGGTCCTGGCCACGTACTCGGTGGCCTCGGTGAGCCGGTCCACGGGGCGCAGCCCGGCCCGGCCGACGGTGATGCCGGCGCTGCCGGCCACGGCGATGCCGGCGATGCCGACGAGGATGGAGACCAGGCTGAGGCGGCCCAGGGTCTGCTGGGTGTCCGCCATCGACTCCGCGACCAGGACCGCGGTCCGCTCGGTCGGCGGCTGCAGCGCGGTCTCGACGGTGGTGATCGGCACGCTCAGGGCTCGGTAGCGGACCCCGTCGATGACCAGCGTCGAGTAGTGGTCGTCCCGGGTGTGCTGGGCGACCTCCAGGTCAGGGGCCGAGAACCTGATGTCGTCCTGGACGATCTGGGGAGGCAGGTTCGACTGGCCGGTGGGCGTGCCGCTGCCGTCGTAGACGACGTACACGGTGGGATCGAGCAGCCCCACCGCGACATGCTCGTTGACCAGGGTCTTGGCGTTCTGGGCCTTCTGGTACAGGCTGCTGTCCATCTGGTTCAGGATCTGGTTCCGCACCGTCACCCAGGCCGCGATCGAGGCCAGCGCGACGCTCACCCCGACCGCGACCATCACCAGCGCGGTGATGCGGGTGCGCAGCGGGACGTGCGACATCAGGACCGTGATCTTGGCGCGCAGTCGTTCGTAAGGTCCCGGGCGCTCCTCGGACTCCTGGTGGTCGGCGGGGATGAATGGGTTCACGGGGCCGTCTCACGCAGGGAATACCCCACTCCGCGGACCGTGTGGATCAGGCGGGGCAGCTCGTCCGCCTCGGTCTTGCGGCGCAGGTAGCCGACATAGACCTCAAGGGAGTTGGCGGTGGTCGGGAAGTCGTAGCCCCAGACCTCCTCCAGGATCTGGGCGCGGGTCAGCACCTGCCGGGGGTGCCGCATCAGCAGCTCCAGCAGGTTGAACTCGGTGCGGGTCAGGCGCACCGGCTTGCCGGCCCGGGTCACCTCGCGGGTGGCCGGGTCCAGGGTGAGGTCGGCGAAGGCCAGCGGGGCGTCCGACTGGTCGGCCAGGCTGCCCTGGGTGCGGCGCAGCAGCGCGCGCAGCCGGGCCAGCAGCTCCTCCAGCGCGAAGGGCTTGGGGAGGTAGTCGTCGGCGCCCGCGTCCAGGCCGGCGACCCGGTCCGGGACGGCGTCGCGCGCGGTGAGCAGCAGGACCGGCAGGTCCTCGCCGGCCGAGCGCAGCCGGCGGCAGGTCTCCAGGCCGTCCAGCCTGGGCATCATGACGTCGAGCACGACGGCGTCCGGCCGCCGCTTCGCGATCGCCTCCAGCGCCGCCAGTCCGTCGGCCGCCAGCTCGACCTCGTAGCCGTTGAAGGCCAGCGAGCGGCGCAGCGAGTCCCGGACCGCCTGGTCGTCGTCCACCACGAGGATGTGCATGGCCGCATTCTGCCCCGCCCGGTTGAGAAGACGCTGAGATCACGCGGATGTTTTTCCCGGCGATCCGGACGCGGCCGAGCGTGCGGATTAGACCGTTAGAGGGATACCGGTTATCCACAACCCGGGTTTATCCACAGTCGGTCATGTCTTGGTCGCGCTCCGTGCCCGGGAATCGGCACAGTATCGGTCATGGATCACGACCTCACCACCGCCCCCGGAGCCGTCGCCGCCGACGGCCTCCCGTCCGGCGGCCCCGATACCGGCGGCGCCGCAGCCGGAGCCGCCCCCGGAACGCCGGCCCCGTCCCGTTCGCACGGTGTGCGCGGCGGGATTCCGGGCCAGGCCGGAGCCGGTGTGCCCGGGTCCGGCGGGGTGTCCGGCGGTGCCGGCGGCTCGGCCGGCGCGGTGCCGGGTGTGGCGGCCGGCGGGAGCGGCGACCCGGGCGCCGGGTCCGGCGGCCACGCCGGTGCGGCCGATCCCGCGGCCCCGGTCGGCACCGTCCGGCTGGCCTCCCCGGGCTCGGTGGTCGCCTCGATCCCGTTCCTGTTCGGCTTCCATCCGGAGAACAGCCTGGTCGTCCTCGGCGTCAGCCATTCGGCCGAGGGCGGCAGCTTCATCCGGCACGGGGTCCGCATCGATCTGGAGCAGGTTCGCGGACACGAACGGAGCACCGCGCTGGAACTCGCGGCGCGGCTGCGCGATCAGAACGCGGACATCGCGATCCTGGTCGCGTTCGGCCCGCGCGGCGCCACCGGCGCCAAGGCCCGGCCCGACCACTGCCGCAAGCTGATGGCCGCGTTCCGGGCCCAGCTGGAGGCGGCGGCCAGCGAGGAGCGCGTCACCGTCGTCGACGCGCTCTACACCGCGAACGGCCGCTGGTGGTCCTACATGTGCCGCAACAACCGTTGCTGCCCGTCGGCCGGGACCGTCGTCCCCGCCGAGGCGCCCGCCGCCCTGGCCGGCGCGTTCGCCGCCCGCGGCCACACCGTCTACGCCAGCCGCGAAGCGCTCGACGCGACCCTGGACCCGTACCCGCCGGAGGTCCTGGCGCGTATCTCCGCCGCCGTCGAGCAGCTGGACCCCACCTGGTACGACACCGACGCCGGCCTGGCCGACGCCCGCCGCCTGATGGACGTGCTGTTGACCCGCTGCGGCGCGGACTCGGACGAACCCGCGCCGCGCTCGGCCCGCCCCGAGGGTCCGCGCGCCGGTCGTCGCGGACTGTCCGGCAGCGCGACCGCGGCGCTGTCCACAGGGCACTCCGGATCGCAGTCCTCGGAGACGGACTCCGGATCGGCCGACGGTTCTGCCGCTCCTGCTGCTGCCGTCGCTGCCGCTGCCCCCACCGCCGCCGGCGAGCAGGCCACGTCGCACGCCAACGGCACCGCTCCGCACTCCGTCGGTGCCGTCATCCCGGCCGCACGCACCTCCCGCCGCGTCACCAACCGCGTCCCGGGCATCGCCGGCGCGTCCGAGGGTCCGGTGCCCGGCGAGCCGGCCGGCTCGCTGCTCGCGGCGCCGGCCATCAGTGACGCCGAGGCCGCAGAGCTGCTGGTCGCGCTGCTCAACTGGCGGGTTCGCGACTACCTGGCGTGCGCCGCCGCGACCGTGGACTCCGCCGGGCAGCTGCTGCGGCTGGGCGCGGAGCTGGCCCGGCGCGCGCCGCACCCCGATCTTCGCCTCGCCCCCTACTCGCTGGCCGCGTGGGCGGCGTGGGCGATCGGCCGGCCCGCCATCGCGCAGTGCGCGGTGGACCGGGCGCTGGCCATCGATCCCGAGTACAAGTTCGCCTCGCTGATCCGCGCAGGCCTGCACCACGCCATCGACGGCGAGGGCGTGCGCGAGTCCGCCGCCAACACGCGGCGGGAGATGTTCGGCGAGGCCTCCGCCGACCCCGATACGCCCGGTCGCGAGGCCACGGCTCGCGACCGCGCAGACCGGGGCGGCACAGATCCGGAGGGCACAGATCGAGACGGCTCTGATCTGGACCCCGCTCCGGCCCCGATTCCTTCTCCCCGCTCCACCAAGAAAGTCCGCACGAAAACCGAAACCGAACTGGAGTCACCATGAACCGCATTGAGCAAGTCGCCTCGTCGGCCCCGGCTCAGCAGCCGCAGCCGCTCCTTCCCCGGGCTCTCGCCGACGTTCGCCGCCGAGCGGCGCACGCCATGGTCCGGCCGAGCGGGACGCCGTCCCGGGCCCGCCGCACCTCGGGCTTCGCCGTCGCGATGGCGGCGCTCGCCGTACCGTTGTTGCCGAGCCAGGCGTTCGGCGTGGCGTCGTCCGCCGACGCGGCCAAGGGGCCACCTGCCCGGCACCACATCCGGCACGGCGAGCACGGCGAGCACGACCAGGTCCTTCCCGGCCCCGGCGCCATGACGCTCCAGGGCTGGACGGCCAGTGGCTGGACGCTCACCGCCCCGGACCGCCCGGCCGATGTCGGGCTGTGGGGTCACCTCTTGGCCATGCACCACGACGGTCACCTCGTGCCCTGGCTCGCCGAGCCCGCTGAGCCAGCCGACCCGGCGTACGCGTTTCATCCGCGGCCGGTCGTCCTGCCGGACGGCACCCGGGGCGAGATCGCGGCCTATCGGGTGTCCCACGCCAGTCCCCGCGCTGCGGACCCCGCCGGTCCGGAGTCGCAGACCCCCGCCGATCCCACCGGCCCCGCCGACTCGACCGGCTCGGACGGTTCTGGTTCTGGTTCCAGCGGCTGGTCCCAGCTCGGCGGCGGGTCCACCGACCGGACCTCGGACGGCCTGGCGGCCGTGCGCGGCGCCCGGTCGCGGGTCGTCCCGGGCCCGCTGATCCCGTTCTCGGGACCGGCCAACACCAAGCAGATGATGGGGACGGTCAGGCAGAGCGCTGACATCCCCGACATCCCCGGCGGCACGGCGGACCATGTGCCGACGTCCGGGCGGGTCATGGCCGCGGCCGATCCGTCGGCGGCGCCCTGCCAGCGCGGGGACTACCCGGCCGGCACGGACCGCTACATGCTGGCGCGTCTGCACCCGGCCAGGGACGCCATGGACGTGGTCGTCACCAACCGGCGAACTCCCTGCGCGGCGACGGTCGACTACCTGTCCCAGGCTCGCGCCTGATGAACGGCGCGGCCCTCCACCCGATCGCGCGCGCCCGCCTCACCGCGGGCCGCGCGGTCCTCCGCCTCACTCAGGGCGTCGGAGCCCGGGGCGTCCTCTCCGGACCCCTCCTCCGCCGCCACCTCGGCCGCCCAGGCCGGATGCTCCCGTTCCGCCCAGCCGCGCGTCACCCAGCCGGTCCGCATCCCGGTCCGGGCCTGCCGGTCGTTCACCGCGAACCACACATGGCCGATCACCACGAACCCGATCGCCAGCGCCAGCCAGTCGTGCACGAACGTCGCGCCGGTCCGGGCCGACACCCCGACCAGGTGCGGGAACCACATCAGGGTCCCGGTCCCGGCCATCACCAGGATCGCGCCGCACTGGAAGGAGGCGTTCAGCTTCTGTCCGGCGTTGAACTTGCCGACCGGAAGCGTCAGCTCCCGGGCCCGGTCCTCCCGCCAGGCGCGGTGGTGCAGCCACTCGCGGTCGACGTCGGTGTGCCGGCTCAGCCGCCGCACGTCTGCCCGATACGCCCGCGAGAACAACCCGGCCGCCATGGGGATCGGCAGGGCGAACCCGGAGTACAGGTGGATCAGCGCCACCATCGGACGGTGCCCGATCCAGACCGACAACGAGGGCAGATACAGCACGGCCCCGGTCGCCATCAGTGTCAGCATCAGCGCGGCCGTCACGCGGTGCACCCACCGCTCGGCCCGCGTGAACCGCTCGATCCTGCGCCGGACGCGGCCGGCCTCAGCCGGTCGGGACATCGCCGTTCCTGCCGTTCGACTTTCCGACCCAGGCGTCCACGTCATAGCCGTAGCCCTCCCAATAGCCGGGATGGACCGCGTCCACCACCTGGATCTCCGAGAGCCACTTGATGCTCTTGTACCCGTACATCGGCGCCGCGTAGAGGCGCACCGGCCCGCCGTGTTCGTGGCTGACCGGCCCGCCGAGCATCTTCAGCGCCACCAGCATGTCCGGGTTCTGGGCCTGGTCCAGGGTCAACGACTCCGTGTAGGTCCCGTCGAAGGAGACGAAGCGCAATGCCTTCGCGGAACTCTGTACCCCGGCCAGGGCGAGCATGTCCCGCAACCGCACCCCGCTCCACGGCACGTTCGGGACGCGCCAGCCGGTGACGCACTGGAAGTCCCGCACCATGTCGGTCTGCGGCAGCGCCGCCAGATCGGTGAGCGAGTACTGCTGGGGGTGGTCCACCAGGCCGGAGACTGACAGCCGGTAGGTGGTCGGGTCCGGAGTCGGAACGCTCCCGGTTACGGTGTAGATGCGGAACTGGTTGCCCAGGGGGAGCAGGTTCGTCAGCCCGGTCGGGTCGTGCTGCGCCACATCGGCCAGGAACCGCTGCACGGCGGACCCGCTGAACACCCCGAGGGCGCCCAGCCCCATCACGCCGACCACGACGCGTCGCCCGACCGGCCGCCCTTCCCGGCCCGGCCGGCCGGGCCCGTCGCCGCTTCCGCCGGCACCGACACCCCCGTCGACGTCACTGCGGGAAGCGTCCAATGCCTCTGCCACAAACCCATCAGATCACCGCAGGTCATGCGGCACCAGCATTCAGCAGGAGGTTCTTTGGTTCGTAATAATTAGCGCTGCTCCCCGATGCGTGGCGAACCGCAAACCGCAGTCTGGGACATCGCAGGCCGGCGATCCGGGCCTGCAACCGAGCGGAGCCGGCCAGGTGTCTTCCCCCTCGACCTCGCGAGCCGTGCGAGGGAGAACAGGGGGAGAGCACCAGGTGAGTGAACCGGCGAGTGAACCGCTGCTGCGCAGGACCGACCATGCCCCGTTCGACCAGCTCTTCGCCGAGGGTGCGGAGGCGTTGGCCGACGGATCGTACGGGATCCAGGCGGTGCCGACCGAGGGCGATCGACGGTGGGGCGTGTCCGCGCTGCTCCGTCCGGACTCCCGGGCGGCGGCACACCTGGAGAGGCTGACCCGCGAAGCCGCAGCGGTCGCCGGCGACGGTCACTGGCTGACCGGTGCCATCGACAACTCGCATCTGACCATGCGCGCGCTGGAGCACCCGCGTGACGGCATCGGGGACGACGATCCCTGCGTCGCCCGCTATGCCGACGCCCTGCGTGCCGCGGCCGTCGGGGTCCGGCCCCTGACCTTCGAGGTCACCGGCCTGACGCTGACCCGGCTGTCGGTGATGGCGTGCGCGATGCCCGTCGACGAGGCCGCGGACCGGCTCTCGGCCGCCTACGCACAGGCGCTCGGGCCGGACGCGTGGCTGGAGAAGGAGTTCCATCGTGAGATCTGGTACCTGAATCTGGTGCACTTCGCGGCCGCGATCCGTGACCCGCACCGCCTGATCGACTGGGTCGCGGAGCGTCGCCGGATGCCGCCGATCCGGCTCCGCGTCACCGAGGTCGAGATCGCGACGTGGCGCTTCACCGGCACGGGCATGACGCCGCGGCGGTTAGCCGCGACGGTGCTTGGGTGAGCCGATCACTAGGCCGCAGACGCTGTGTTCCTCGGATTGATTCCGATGCTCACCTGCCGTGCTCCGGTCGGCCGACCCCAGTTCTCGTCACCTTGACGACATCACGCTACGATGAACGGATGCCACAGGACCTCGCCGACCCGGCCTATGACCCGACCGACTACCCGCCGTTCGCGGTGACCGTCGATCTGGTCGTGCTGACCGTCGGCGAGCAGGGGCTGAGCGTGCTGGCGGTGCGGCGCGGCGAGCCGCCGTTCGCGGACCGGTGGGCGCTGCCCGGAGGGTTCGTGAAGCCGGACGAGAGCCTCGGCGACGCCGCGGTGCGGGAGCTGGCCGAGGAGACCGGGCTGGGGCTGGAGGTGGCCGGGCAGGACTCGCAGGGCGTGCCGGACCACGGCGTGCACCTGGAGCAGCTGGCCAGCTACGGCACCCCGGACCGGGACCCGAGGATGCGGGTGGTGTCGGTGGCGTACCTGGCGCTGGCGCCGTTGACCTCGCTGCAGGAGGGCTCCGAGGGGCCGTTCCCGGCGGCCGGGGGCGACGCGCGCGCCGCCGAGTGGCTGCCGGTCTCGGCGCTGCCCGGATCGGAGGGCCTGGCCTTCGACCACGCGCGGATCCTGGCCGACGGGGTCGAGCGGGCCCGGTCGAAGATCGAGTACTCGTCGCTGGCCGCGGCGTTCTGCCCGCCGGAGTTCACGGTGGGGGAGCTGCGCAACGTGTACGAGGCGGTGTGGGGCGTGCAGCTCGACCCGCGCAACTTCCACCGGAAGGTGACCGGCACGCCGGGCTTCCTGGTGCCGACCGGCGGCACCACGTCGCGGCAGGGCGGCCGGCCGGCGCAGCTGTTCCGGCGGGGGAGCGCGACGTTGCTGAACCCGCCGATGCTGCGGCCGTCAGTGGACTGAGCTGGGGACCGAGTCGCGGACTGGGCTGCGGACTGGGCCGGGAGTTGAGCCGGTTGAGTACTTGCGCTTGTTGATCCGCTGAGCTGATTGAGCGACTAAGGAGACTGAACGACCGGCCTCACGCCGCGTGCGGCGGGCCGTCAGTTCTCCCCGCCGATGTCCACGCTGTAGGCCTCGTAGACCAGGTCGTTCCCGCGCTGGCAGTGTCGGTCCAGGCGCCGGGTCAGCTCGGCCAGCTGCTTGTCGCTCAGGCCCGCGACGTCGCGCTGCATGGCGCGCCGGAGCTCGGCGTGTTCGCGGATCAGCGTCTCGACGGCGAAGGTCAGGCGCGGGTCGGCGGCGACGATCTCGGCGTACAGGCCGTGTTCGCCTTCGGTCGCGGCCAGGTGTTCGGCGATGGCGGCGGAAAGGGGGACGGCGGGGGCGAGGCCCATGGCGCAGACCTCCTCGCGAGTGGGGGGTCCTCTCATGGTGCGCACGCCGGAGCGGGGTTGTCCAGAAGCAGGCGATAGGCAGTCGGCTGCGACACTTCATCACTCTTCACGGTGATTTCCCCCGGTCCCGTGAGTGATCACGGCTACCGTAGCGGACAGCGATGTCGCGGACGGTGATCAATCGGTGGACACCGGCGCCGAACAGCCGGTGCCGCGCGACAGCGAGGGCCCGGAGCAAGAGGAGTCGCGGTGATCGAGGCGATCGAGCTGACCAGCACCCGCCGGTCGCGCGGCGCGGGCGGCGGCCCTGTCCAGGGGGTGTCGTTCGACGTCTATCCAGGCCAGGTGACGGCCCTGCTCGGAGCGCCCGGAACCGGAAAGTCCACGGTCCTGCGCCTGATGGTCGAACTCGAACCCGGAGGCGGCCGCACCCTGTTCGGCGGGCGCCCCTACCGCGCCCTGCGCCCGGCGGTCCGCGAGGTCGGCCTGGCCCTGAACCCCGACGCCGTCCACCCGGGCCGCACCGTCCAGGCCCACCTGCAGCTCTACGCGGCCGGCGGCGGCGTCCCGAAGCCCCGCATCGCGGAAGTGCTGGAAGTCGCGGGCCTGTCCACCCAGGCCACCGTCCGCTGCGGCCGCCTCGACCCCGGCCAGCGCCAGCGCCTGGCCATCGCCGCCGCCCTCCTCGGCGACCCCGCGGCCCTGATCCTGGACGAACCGCACGCTCTCGACACCCACGGCATGTCCTGGTTCCACGCCCTGATCCGCGCCTACGCGGCCCAGGGCCGCACCGTCCTGGTCGCCGCCACCGACCCCGACACCCTCTCCGGCACCGCCGACCACGTGGTCGTCCTCCGCCGCGACGACCAGGACGGCATCAGCCGCGTCATCGCCAGCCGCTCCGCCGCCGAGGTCTTCGACGAACGCCGCGCCACAGTCGTCCAAGTCCGCAGCCCCCAGGCAGCCCGCCTGGCAGCCGCCCTCGAAGCCGAAGGCGCCCGCCTGGCCCCGGCAGGCCCCGGCGCCCTCCAAGTCCGAGGCCTCGACCGAGCCCGCATCGGCGAAGTAGCCCACGTAGCCGGCGTCTGCCTCCACGAACTCTGCGAAATCGGCCACGACGACGACGTCTTCGGCCTCCGCCCCGTCCCCCGCCAAAAGGAACTCCTCCCCGGCCTCAACCGCGCTGACACCATCTGGCACTCCGGCGTCCGCCTCGTCGCCGACGAGATCGAGGAGGCCGAGGTCATCGAGGCCGCGGCGGAGGCGAGCGCCGAGGCTGCGGCGGCCGTCCACGTCGCGTCCGAGCAGCAGGAACCGGCGCCAGCGCACATGGTGGCGCAGGAGACGAGCGCCGGGCGAGCGGCTGCGGCGGGCTCGGTGGCTCGGCTGCAGGAGGCCGCAGCGAGTGCTAGTGCGCAGGTGCCGGCCGAACGGCGGGCAGGTGGGCCGACTTCGTTCGCTGGCCCGCAGGAGACCACAGCGAGTACTGGTGCGCGGGTTCCGGTCGAGCGGCAAGCAGGTGCGCAGGGCTTGGTTGCTGGGCCGCACGAGGCTGTGGCGGGCGTTGGTGCTCAGGTTCCGGCCGAGCGTCAGGCAGCTGGGCAGCGCATGGTCGCCGGCTCGCGCGAGTCTCTGGCAGGTGTGCTTTCTGCGGCTGAGCAGCAGGCTGGCGCTGTGACTGGAATGCGGCCTGCGCCGGAGCGCGATTCGGTGCCGAGTGCTGGCGCGCAGGCTCAGGCTGAGCAGCCGGCGGGCCGGGTTGCGGCCGGGCAGGTCGGCGGTGCGGCGGATGCGCAACCTTCGTCGGTGTCGGCGCGCGAGGGCGCGGCGAGCGCTAGCGTGCAGGCTCAGGCTGAGCAGCAAGCGGTCCGGGTTGCGGCCGAGCCGGTCGGCGGTGCGGCCGATGTGCGGCCTGCGCCGGAGCCGGTGGTGGTGCGCGAGGCTGCGGGTGCTGACTCGGCGGTCGTGCGGTCCGATGGCGCCACGCCGAGTGTGGCGGGGTCGTGGCGGACGCAGGGCTCGGTCGCCGGTTCGCGATGGTCGGCTGTGAAGGGTTCGCAGGTGCGGCCGAGCGCGGCGCCGACCGTTGCCGGTGGCAAGGATTCGGCGAGCAACCTGGCGTCGGCTGCCACGGACACCGTCCCGGCCGACAGCGCAGTTCACCAGAGCACTGCCGAAGTCCCGCAGAGCGTGCCAGCTACCGCCGAAAGCACCGAGCCGCGTACGCCGGCCAAGTCCCCCGAAGCCCCGCGTCCCACGCATCGTCGTGCTGGCGCGTTCGGACTCCGTTGGGGACGCAGCCGCTCGCAGCGTCCCGTAACGCCGTCGCCGGAGCCCGTCGGGGCCGTCGTCGGGTCTGCGTCGTCCAGAACCGCCACAGCCACTGCGACCGCTACCACCGCCACCGCGGCAGCGGCTCCCGCGCCTGCCCCTGTACAGGCGCAACCGCAACCAGCCGTCCCCTTCACCGTGGCATCCCCCGCCCCGCAGCCGGACAGCGGCAGCGACGGCATGACCCCGTGGCGCGCCGCAGCTGCGCGGGCGGCGCAGCAGAGCCAGCAGCAGCACGTCCCGGTCGCTGAGGCGGCCCCGGCAGAGCAGGAAACGTCCGCATGATCGCCGCGTTCCGTTATGAGCTACGCCGCCTTGGGAGCCTGCGGGCTACGCGGCGCGTCCCCGGGGGTGCCGCCGTCGTGGCCGCCGCGTTCGGCGTGGCCGCTGCCCTCGCGGTGTCGGCGGGGGCTTCGGAGCGGGTCGTGGCGTTGCTGCGGTTGGCGGGGACGCTCCCGGCGCTCGCCGCCGCCGTCGTGCTTGGAGCCGCTGCGTCGGGGCATGAGCGGCACTACTCCATGCGTTACGTCACCCTCGCCGTGGTGCCGCGGCGGGCCTGGCTGACTGTCGCCAAGGCCACGCTCACCGCGCTCCTGTCCGCCCTGACCGGCGCGCTGGTCGCGCTTTCCGCCGCGCTCGGCTACGCCCTGGCGCTGGCCTGGGCCTATGCCGGGGACCGCACCCTCATCCCCGACGGTGCCGCCGCCGATCCTGTGCTGCAGGGCGTGGCGCCGGCGGCTGCTGCGGCGACGGCCGCCGGGCTGTTCGGGCTGGCCATCGGGTGGCTGACCGCCTGGTACCGCGCGTCGGTCGCGGTGGCCGTGGCGGTCGTCGCGCTCGCCGTGCCGCTGGCCGCCGGCCGCCTGCTCACCGGCCTGCCCAGCGTCGCCAAGCTCCTGGCCGACGCCGAGCAGTCCCTGCGCACCACCCCCGTGCTGTCCTCGCTGCTCAATCCGCGCGTGCTGACCGCGTGGCCGCCGCTGAAGTCGGGGATGCACCCGATCCCCCCGACCTCCCTCGCGGCCACCGCCCTTCTGGCGGCGGTGGCCCTGCTCGCGGTCGGCGCCGGTGCCGCGAGGTGGCAGCGGGGCGACTGAGGCGAGCGATGACACAGATGACACAGGGGCAGCCGCAGGGGATGCAGAGGCGCAAACGGTGAACGCTTAGGACGCGCTCTCGTCCTCGTCCAGCTTCAGCGACACCGAGTTGATGCAGTACCGCTGCCCGCCGTGCGCGGCCGGCCCGTCGTCGAAGACGTGCCCCAGGTGCGACCCGCACGCCGCGCACCGCACCTCGGTGCGCACCATCCCGTGGCTCCGGTCCTGGAGCAGCGTGACCGCGTCACCCTCACCGGGCTCGTAGAACGACGGCCACCCGCAGTGCGAGTCGTACTTCGCCTGCGACCGGAACAAGGGCGCGTCACAGGCGCGACAGTGGTACGTCCCCTCCGTGTGCGTGGAAACGTATTCCCCGCTCCACGGACGCTCCGTACCGGCCTCGCGCAGCACCGCGAACTCCATCGGCGTCAGCAACGACCGCCACTCCGCCTCGGACCTCTCCACCTTCTCGACCATGTGACTCACCCTTCCCTACCGGGCCCATCGACGGAACTGTGTGTTCCCCCGATTGGATAACGGCTGAAGACGGATCCGTCTTCCCCGAGGAGGTCTTACGGATCTGTGAACAGCGTCTCTACCTGCGCGGCTTCTCGGACTGTACCGCTCGTCGCGCCTATGCGGCCTCCGGGTGGCGGCACGACGCCTGGAAGGCGACGTTCGGGGAACTTCGAGGAACGTCGGAAAGTGCTGGATAAGGAGGCGTACATGGAATCACGCAGTTTCCCCGTGCGCCGTTGCCGAACTTCGGTGGCTCCCAGTACCGTGACAAGCGCCGTGGGGGCAGAAGTGGTCCCGGCCAGGCCGCGCTGGTGCAGCGCGTCGGCGGTCCTGGAGCGGCGGATCGCTGAGCTGAGCGGGGGCGCCGTGCCAGTGACTTCGATGACGTGCGCGACGCATCCAGGCGTCGGCACGCTGATCTTCGAACTCGAATCCAGACCGTGACCGGTTCTCCCGCGTCGCTTGACGCTCCGCCGGCAGCCGGCGATCGCAGCCCTCGGTTTACCTCATGACGAGGCCTGCACATCAGGATTCTGACCAGTTACGATGATTCAAGCAGCAGTCGAGGAGGGGCGATGGGTGACTACACCGTCGCGGCACACGACCATGCCGCCACTCACTACTACGTCATGCGCTTCCCGGGATACCCGCCGGGCGGCGACAACCTGCCACGTCCAGCCGGGTACGGGGGGTTGATCTCGTGACCTGTTTCGGTCCGGACATCTCCTCGTACCAGTCGGGCCTGGTGCTGTCGCGCCTGACCGGCGCCTCGTTCGTCATCGCGAAGACGACCGAGGGCACCTACTACACCGACGCCGACTACCAGGGCTGGCGGCAACAGGCCGCGCAGCTCGGCAAGCCGTTCGTCTGGTACCACTTCCTGTCCGGCGAATCGGTCACCGCGCAGGCCGCGCACACCGCCGCCAACGTCGGCGACCGCTCGCTGCCCGGGATGCTCGACATCGAGCCGACGAGCTCGTACACGCCGACCATCGCCCAGACCGTGGCGTACATCGACGCCGCAGCCGCGCAGGGGCTGAAGATGCGCCTGGCCTACCTGCCGCGCTGGTTCTGGGATCAGCTCGGACAGCCGGACCTGAGCGAGTTCACCGCGCGCGGCGTGCACCTGGTGTCGTCGGCGTACCCCGGCGGCACCGGCTCGCCGGCGTCGCTCTATCCGGGCGACGGCGCGTCCGGGTGGCAGGCGTACGGCGGGCTGACGCCGGTGCTCTACCAGTACACGAACCAGGCGTCCGACGGCGGTCAGCCGCTTGACTACAACGCCTTCCGCGGCAGCGTCGCGGACCTTACGAACCTGTTGAACGGAGATGACGACGTGGCACTCACGCCGGAAGACATCCAGGCGATCGCCGCGGCGGTCTACAACTACGGCCGCGAGGACATAGTGGTCAACGGCCAGGTGATGCACAACGCGCCGCTGGGCCAGCTGGCGCACGGGGCGTGGGTCGCGCTGAACGACCCGGCCGGGGCCGTCCCGCAGATGCGCGGCCAGGTGAACGACCTGCACCTGCGGCCCGCGCCGCCGACCGCCGCGCAGATCACCTCCGCGGTCCAGGCCGCGATCCAGGGCGCCATCTCGGCCGGTCTGGTCAACGAGCAGGCCGGGGCGCTGATCGCGCAGCAGGTGGTCTCCCACCTGACGCTGACGGTGGGCACCAAGTGAGCGCGCTGCCGGGGACTGCCGGGGACCCCGGCGGCGCGTTGATCCAAACCGGCGTCGAAGCCGGTGTCGAAGCCGACATCGAAGTAGGCGATCGAAGCCGGTGACCGAAGCCGAATCCGCCGGGGCGGCCTGCCACCGCTGTTCCGGTCGGTTCCGCCTCAGCGCTTCGTCACCAGATAGCGGCTGAAGAGGAATCCGTCCTCCGTCAGCAGGCTGTGCAGTATCAGCGGCAGCCCGTCCGGAAGATCCGGACCCGCCAGGACCCGCATCGAGTCCCCGCCGCGCAGCTGCGGCGCGATGGACAGGCACAGCTCGTCGAGCCTCCCGGAGGCGGCGAGCTGGCCCAGCAGGTTCGGCCCGCCCTCGCAGAGGATGCGGCCCAGGCCGCGCTCGGCGAGCCGGTCCACGGCCAGGGCCAGGTCGACGTCGCCGGTGCCGGCGGCGATCACGTCCGCGCCGGCCGCGCTCGCGGCGTCGATGCGGTCCTGCGGGGCGTCGGTCGCGGTGAGCACGATCGTCGGGACCGCCGGGGACGTGAACAGCGGCATCGACCAGTCCAGGTCCAGGGCGCGGGAGACCACGGCGATGGCCGCGGTCGGCGCCTGCCCGGCCGCCGCGCGCGCCTCCTGGTACTGCTGGCGCACCCGCGCCGGGCGGTACTGCTCGGTGCGCACCGTGCCGGCCCCGACCAGCACCACGTCCGCCAGGGCGCGCAGCACGCCGAAGATGCGCTTGTCCGCCTCGCCGGAGATGCCCTCGGACTTGCCGGCGGCGGTGGCGGCCCCGTCGGCGGTGGCGACCATGTTGGCCCGCACCCAGCGCCGAGCCCCGGTGGGGTAGGCGTAGACCTCGGCCAGATCGACCTGGCGGCCGCGGTTCGACGGCGGCAACAGCTGATACATGGGACCAGCGAATCACACTGGGCGACTTCTGACACGCGCGGCTCATCCACCTGTCGCACAAGGTTTTGTGACTGGCTTCACATGTGATCAATTACACCCCTCGGACGGTCCTGGACACCCGCTCCGGCCTGCGACATTGGAAGAGTGCCGACGTCTGCTCCGATAGTCTCCGCGCCCGCTGCGACCCTCGTCGGCCGCCGCCCCGAGGTCGGCGCGGACCGGCTGATAGCCGACCTGGTCCCGCCGCCGCGGTTCGACCAGGTGCGCTTCTCCAGCTACGTGCCGAACCCGGCCGAGCCGAGCCAGAGCGCGGCGCGCGACCGGCTCCAGGCCTTCGCCGCGACCGTCGGTGTCGCGCCGAAGAAGAGCGGCGGGCTGTTCAAGAAGAAGGCTCCGGCGCCCGGCGCGATCGGCGTCTACCTCGACGGCGGCTTCGGCGTCGGCAAGACCCACCTGCTGGCCTCGCTCTGGCACGAGTCGCCGGCCCCGCGCGAGAAGAAGGCCTACGGCACCTTCGTCGAGTACACCAGCCTGGTCGGAGCCCTCGGCTTCGCGGCTGCGGTCGAGCGTCTGTCGGACTTCGCGCTGGTCTGCATCGACGAGTTCGAGCTCGACGACCCGGGCGATACCGTCCTGGTCTCCACGCTGCTGACCCGCCTGTCCGACCGCGGCGTGAAGCTGGCCGCGACCTCCAACACGCTGCCGGACAAGCTCGGCGAGGGCCGGTTCGCCGCCGCCGACTTCCTGCGCGAGATCCAGGCGCTGTCCGCGCGCTTCGAGGTGCTGCGCGTCGACGGCCCCGACTACCGCCACCGGGATCTGCCCACGCCGCCGGCCCCGGTCGCGGAGGACATCGTGGCGCGCACCGTGGAAGAGCACGCCGGCGCCACGCTCGACACCTTCGAGGGCCTCACCGGCGAGCTCGCCGCGGTCCACCCCAGCCGCTACGGCGCCCTGATCGACGGCGTCAGCGCGGTCGGGCTCACCGGCGTGCGGCCGCTCGACGACCAGAACGTCGCCCTGCGCCTGGTGGTGCTGATAGACCGGCTCTACGACCGCAAGGTCCCGGTCGTCGCCTCCGGCACGCCGCTCGGCGAGCTGTTCACCCCGGAGCTGCTGCGCGGCGGATACCGCAAGAAGTACCTGCGCGCGATATCCCGGATCACCGCCCTGGCCCGGGACGGCGTGGCGCTGGCTGCCGCCGAGGAAGCTGCAGTCGGCGCGGGAGCCTAGCCCGCAGTCCCGCAGTCCCGCAGTCCCGCAGTAACCAGTAACTCCGAGTTCTCAGGCGCCGTTCCCAGTCCCGGAACGGACGCCATGGCATGCGAACTGTTAACCCGGATGGCAGTCTTCCTTCATGGCGAAGTCTTTCACGCACCTGCTGCGGGCCCCCGATTCCCCGGTCAAGCTGAACAAGCTGCCCTCCGACGCGCACCCCGGCGTCGACTCGAAGTCCGAGGCGCTCCAGAAGCTGCCGAAGCTCGCCGCGCGCCTGGCCGACCTGCAGGAGCGCCTGTTCGCGCAGTCCCGCGGCGGCGTCGAGCCGGCCCGCCAGAGCCTCCTGCTGGTGTTGCAGGGCATGGACACCTCGGGCAAGGGCGGCACGGTCAAGCACGTGGCCGGCGTGATGGACCCCGGCGGCCTGCGCATCTCCTCCTTCAAGGCCCCGACCGAGGAGGAGCTGTCCCATGACTTCCTGTGGCGCATCCGCAAGGCCCTGCCGGCGCCCGGCATGGTCGGCGTCTTCGACCGCAGCCACTACGAGGACGTCCTCATCGTCCGGGTCCGCGACCTGGTCCCGCGCGAGCAGTGGGAGCTGCGCTACGGCCTGATCAACGAGTTCGAACAGGAACTCGCCGACCAGGGCACGACCGTGGTCAAGTGCTTCCTGCACATCAGCCGCGACACCCAGAAGGAACGCCTGCTGGCCCGCCTGGACGACCCCACGAAGCTGTGGAAGTACAGCACCAACGATGTCGCCGAGCGCAAGCTGTGGCCGGCCTACGCCGAGGCCTATCAGGCCGCGCTGAACCTGACCTCGACCGAGACCGCGCCCTGGTACGTGATCCCCGCCGACCGCAAGTGGTACCGGAACTTCGCGATCACGAACCTGCTCGTCGAGACCCTGGAGCGGCTGGACCCGAAGTGGCCGCCGGCCGGCTACGACGTCGACGAGGAGAAGAAGCGCGTGCTCGCCTCCTGAGAATTGCACGCCTCCCACCAGCCTGAACCCGATTCAGCCGCTATGCAGGGCCACGCGAAAGTCGACCGATCGGCCCGCTGCCGGACCGCGGCCGGCCGCTATCCTCGCGCCATGACCGTGCACATCCGCGAAGCCACCGATGAGGACTGGCCGCGCATCTGGCCCTTCTTCCGCACCATCTGCGCCGAGGGGGAGACCTACGTCTACCCCTACGAGCCCTCCGAAGAGGAAGGCCGTGCGCTGTGGATGGAGCGGCCGCCGGGGCTGACCGTGGTCGCGGTCGACGACGCGGGCACGGTCCTCGGCACCGCCAAGATGGGCCCGAACCGGCCCGGCCCCGGCGCGCACGTGTCCACCGCGAGCTACATGGTGGACCCGGCGGCCGCGGGCCGTGGCGTCGGCCGGGCGCTCGGCGAGTACTCCCTGAAGTGGGCTCGCGAGCAGGGCTATCACGGGATGCAGTTCAACGCGGTCGTGGAGAGCAACGCCCGCGCCGTGCACCTATGGCAGTCGATCGGTTTTCAGATCATCGGGACGGTTCCGGGGGCGTACAAAAGCCGGGCCCACGGCTACGTCGGGATCCACGTGATGTACCAGAAGTTCGATTGATCTTCCGGCCTTTATCAAGACCCTTGTTTCATCCGACGATATGCGTGAGCATGGGTGCCATGGTCTCGGCGGCGCAGTCCGGTTCCGATCGTTTTCAGGCCAACACGCTGGCCGTCCTCGGGTTCGCGGCGCTGACTCTCGCATCGCTGGCCGTCCCCTGGCCCGCGCGCCACGGCCAGGACTGCCTGCACGTGGTGCGGTGGCTGAGCGTCGGGTTGATCGTCCTGTCGGCGCTGCGGCTGACGGTGCCGGCGGTCCGGCTGGCGTGGCTGTCGCTGGCGGCGGCGACCGGGCTGGCCGCATCCGCGGTGCTGGCGGCGGTCCAGTGCCTCGACGCACCCGGTTCGACCCTGCACGCCGGGCCGATCGCCACAGCGACAGCCGCGCTGCTGTGCGCGGTCGCCGCCGGCCGCGGCCCGGCGGCCCAACGGGCCCGAGCCGGGACGCGGCCGTGACTTCTCCGAACCAGACGGGGAACTACGGGATCAGCAGCAGCTTGCCCGTCGTCTTCCGCGACTCCAGGTCCTGCTGCGCCAGCCCGGCCTCGCCGAGCGGATACGTCGCGCCGACCCGCACGTTCAGCTCACCCTCCTGGATCCACCGGAACAGGTCGCTCGCGCGCCACTCCAGCTCCTGGCGGGCCACGATGTAGTTGCCCAGCGTGGGCCGGGTCAGGAACAGCGAGCCGCCCTGCGACAGCCGCAGCGGCGCGATCGGCGGGACCGGTCCGGAGGCGTTGCCGAAGCTGACCAGCATCCCGCGCATGCGCAGTGCGCCGAGCGAGGCTTCGAAGGTGTCCTTGCCGACGCCGTCGTAGGCCACGTGCACGCCCTGCCCGCCGTTGCGGTGGCGGACCTCCTCGGCCAGCTCCTCGCCGGACACCTGGTCGTAGCGGATGACCTCGTCGGCGCCGGCCTCGGTCGCCAGCTTGGCCTTGGCCTCGCTGGAGACGGTGCCGATCACCTTGCCGCCGGCCGCCTTCACCAGCTGGGTCAGCAGCAGGCCCATGCCGCCGGCCGCGGCGTGCACCAGCGCGGTCTCGCCGGCCTTGATCGGGTACGTGCTCTGTGTCAGGTAGTGCGCGGTCATGCCCTGCAGCATCACGGCGGCGGCGGTCTCGATGTCCACGCCGTCCGGCACCGTCACGGCCCGGTCGGCCGGCACGATCACCTGTTCGGCGTAGCTGCCGCGGGCGTCCACGGTCGCCACCCGGTCGCCGGGCTTGAAGTCCGTGACGCCCTCGCCGACCGCCAGTACGTGCCCGGCCGTCTCGGCCCCCGGCGTGAACGGCAGGTTCACGGCGTACAAGCCGCTGCGCTGGTAGGTCTCGATGAAGTTCACGCCGGTGGCGCCGACTTCCACCAGCAGCTCACCGGGCCCCGGCTTCGGGTCGTTGACCTCGGAGAGTTGCAGGACCTCGGGTCCGCCGGTCTGGCCGACGACGATCGCGCGCATACACGGATCCTTTCAAAGGTTGCGGTGGTTCGCCGCTTGCAACCTTGCCCCCGCCGTCTTGATTCCGCCTGCCCGATTGACGGAATCGCTCAACCGGCGGCTCAGACCCTGTCTCACGCCACGGCTCAGGCCACGTGCGCCAGGCAGCCCGTCATCGCCCCGTCGAACCGCGCCAGCACGGCCGAGGCCACCTCCGGCGCGTTCCCGAGCTCGGCCGCCACCGCGTCCGCCCCGGCGCGCAGCGCCGAGCCCCGGATCCGGTCGGCCAGGAACCCCGGTGCCAGGAAGTACGGCGCCACCACGACCCGCCGCGCCCCGCGCTCGCGCAGCGCCCGCACGGCGTCCCCGGCCTGGTCGCCGACCGCCGGGACCGGCACCACGTGCTCCCAGCCGCTGCGCTGCCAGTCCTCGGCCAGCTCGTCCACCGCCGCGGCGGCCACCCGGTCGGAGGACCCGGCCCAGGCCAGCACCACGGACGCCTCCTCGTCGCCGGGCCACACCCCGGCCTCGCGCAGCCGTCGCTCCAGACCCGCCATCAGCAGCGGATGCGGTCCCAGCGGCTCGGCCACCATCGGCTGCGCCACCCCGGCCTTCCAGCGCCGCGGCAGCGACTCGTGCGCCGCGGCCACCGCCGCCGGGATGTCCTGCCGCACGTGGTAGGCGGTGTTCAGCAGCAGCGGCACCACCTTCACCTGCTGGTACCCGTCCCGGACCAGGCCGTGCAGGGCGCGCGCGGCCGTCGGGCCGCAGTGGTCGAGGAAGGCCGTCTCGACCCGCAGCCCCGGCCGCTGCTCGCGCACCGCGTCCACGAGCCCTGTGATGACCTCGCGGTGCCGCGGGTCGCGGCTCCCGTGGGCGACCGCCAGCATCGCACCCGCCTGGTTCACGCCAACCCCCTCGCCTTGAGCACACGCCGCTCCAGCGGCGCGAAGAGCAGCTGGTTGACCGCCACCCCGACGGCCAGGATGAGCACGATCGCCGCGAACGCCCCGGACATGTCGTTGGCGTCCTGCGAGTTCTTCAGCAGGAAGCCCAGCGAGTGTCCGAGGTTCGCGGACTGCACGATGATCTCCGAGGCCAGCAGTGAGCGCCAGGCGAAGGCCCAGCCCTGCCGCAGCCCCGCGAGGTAGCCGGGCAGCGCGGCCGGCAGCAGGACGTGCCGTACCGAGGCCAGGCCGCGGGCGCCGATGTTGTGGCCGACGCGCAGGTACAGCGGCGGTACCTGGTCCAGTCCGGAGACGACGCCGACGGAGATGGAGGGCACCGCGCCGAGCAGGACGACGGTGTAGAGCATGGCCGGGGTCGGTCCGAAGAACATCAGGGCCGGCGGGACCCAGGCGACCGAGGGCAGCGACTGCAGGCCGGACAGGATCGGGCCGATGCCGGAGCGGATGGTCTTGAACCGGCTGACCAGGATGCCCAGCGGGGTGCCGATGGCGACCGAGGCCCCGAAGCCGACGGCGCCGTGCGCGATGCTGTGGCCGACCGCGCCCCAGGCGTCGCCGCCGGAGAAGGTGTCCTTGAGCGAGGAGAAGACCTCAGAGGGTCCGGGCAGCTTCCAGTCCGGCCAGATCTTGGCCGCGTAGAGGACCTGCCAGACGGCGAGGATCAGTGCGACGGCGACGATCGGCGGGATGACGGAGGCGGCCACGCTCCTGAGTCTGCTGGACTCCGGTTCCGCCGATGTTTCCAGTGCGTCAAGCCCGGCTTCGATGTGTGCGAGAGTGTCGCCGGGCCGACCGCCGGTGTCCGTGTCAGCGGCCATGGCGGCTGATCTCCTTGCGCAGGTCATCGGTGATCTCAACCGACAGGTCCGCCACCGCCTTGTCCTCGATGCGCCGCGGCTGCGGGATGTCCACGCGCCACTCCCGCGCCACCCGGCCGGGACGCGAGGACAGCAGCACGACCCGCTGGCCCAGGCGCACCGCCTCGCGCACGTTGTGCGTGACGAACAGCACCGCGAGCCCGGTGGCCTCCCACAGCCGGATGAGCTCCTCGTGCAGCACGTCGCGGGTGATGGCGTCCAGCGCGGCGAACGGCTCGTCCATCAGCAGCACCGGGCTGTCCTGGGCCAGCGCGCGGGCCAGCGCGACGCGCTGCCGCATGCCGCCGGAGAGCTGGTGTGGACGCTTGTCGTAGGCGCCGCGCAGCCGGACCAGGTCCAGCAGCCGCTCGGTCTCGGCGCGGCGGTCGCGGCGGCCGGACAGGCCGCGCAGCCGCAGCGCCAGGTCGATGTTCTCCCCGGCGGTCAGCCACGGGAACAGCGCGGACTCCTGGAACATCAGCGCGGCGCGGCCGGAGGGCACCTCGACGGTGCCGGCGCTCGGCGCGTCCAGGTCGGCGACCAGGTTCAGCAGCGTGGACTTGCCGCAGCCCGAAGCGCCGAGCAGGCACACGAACTCGCCCGGCGCGACGGTCAGGTCGATGCCGTCGAGCACCGGGGCCCCGCCCCGGAAGGTCTTGCCGACCTTGGTCAGCCGGACGGCCGGCTGGGACTCGGGGGAGTGGCCCGAGGCGATGGCGTCCGTGGTGGTTTCGGCAATGGCGGCGGTCATGGCGGTCTCCCCTTAAGTCTCTGGCGCTACTTGGTGGACGGTTCGGCCAGCCCGGCGTCGGACACCGCGGGCCGGCCGTCCTTGGCCAGCTCGGTGTTCAGCAGCGTCAGGTCGAAGATGCCGTGCAGGTCTGTCTTCTTGAGCAGCCCGGTGGACACGGCGTGATCCATCGAGGTCTGGAGCGAGGCGGCCAGCGGGTCGTCGGTCGGCGTCTGCTCGCTGAACGCGCGCTGGATCTCGGCGGCGGTGAGGGCCTTGCCGGTGAGCTTCTTCAGCTGGTCGTTGACCAGCTTCTGGGCGTCGGCGGGAGCCGAGGCGATCCACTGGTTGGCCGCGATCTGGCCGTCGATCAGGGCCTTGACGGTGTCCGGGTGCGCGGCGAGGAAGGTGCTGGACACCACCAGGTTGGTGGTCGCGAACTGCCCGCCGGGCCACAGGGTGCGCTCGTCGACGAGCACCTTGGCCCCGGCCTCCAGGACCATGCGCGAGGCCCAGGGCTCCGGCAGCCAGGCGCCGTCGATGTGCCCGGCCTTGAACTGGTCCAGGGTGGCGGCGTTGTCCTGCGGGTTCACCGACACGTCGCCGGTGCCGTCCGCGTTGGCGGTCAGGCCGTTCTGCTTCAGCCAGGCGCGCAGGGCGACGTCCTGGGTGTTGCCCTTCTGCGGAGTCGCGAGGGTCTTGCCCTTGAGGTCGGCCGCGCTGCTGATCCCGGGCCGCACCACCAGCTCCGCGCCGCCGCTGGTGGCGCCGGCGACGATCTTCAGCGCCTGGCCGTGCGACTGGGCGAAGGCCGACAGGGCCGAGGAGGGCCCGACGTAGGCGGCGTCCAGCTGGCCGCCGAGCAGCGCGGTCATCTCCGCGGGGCCGGCGTTGTAGATCTGGGTGGTCAGCTTGGTGGCGCCCAGGGCCTTGGCGAAGTCGCCGTGTGCGACCCCGACCAGGGCCGTGGCGTGCGTGACGTTCGCGAAGTAGCCCAGCCGCAGCTCCCCGGCCGCCGTGGACGTGCTGCCCGCGGCGGTGGTGGAGGAGGCCGTGGCCGGCCCGGAGGAGTGGTTCGTGGTGGAGACGTACGCGGCGATGACGATCACCAGCGACACGAGCATCCAGCCGGCCGCGACGGTCGCGGCGACGGCGGAGAAAGCCCTTCGTATCAACGTACGCTCCAGGGACTGCGGGACTACGGGGATCTTCGATGTCGGAACAGGGGCCTGAGGTGCTGCCCGGCGGTCCGACATCGCACGTCCCCGGTGAAGTTCTGGGAGAACAAAGCGCGTTCGATCACGAGAAGACCCCCAGCGGGTCCCCGGACATGCCGGCGGTGAGGGTGTCGCCGCTGGCGGGGTCGATCAGCAGGAACGAGCCGGTCTCGCGGTCCGCGGCGTAGGGCTCCAGCAGGATCGGCGAGGCGGTGCGCAGGACCACGCGGCCGATGTCGTTGGCGTGCAGGGTGTGCGTGGTGGGGGCGTCGTCGTCCCAGGCGAACTCGTCGGCCTCGGCGTTGGCGGCGTCGGCGGCGGTCGAGGACGCGGCGGCCAGCGGGTCGGAGATGTCCAGCTTGGCGGAGATCTCCTTGACGATCGCCTTGACGGTGCGGGTGGTGTGCTTCAGCAGCACCCGGTCGCCGACCTTCAGCGGCTTCTCCGAAAGGTGGCACACGGTCGCCACCACGTCCTGCACAGCGGCCGGGGCGGCCTCGGCCGGGGCGATCAGGTCGCCGCGCGAGACGTCCAGCTCGTCGGCCAGTAGCAGGGTCGCGGCCTGGCCGGCGGTGACGCGCTCGGCCGGGTGGCCCAGCAGGTCTATGGCGGCGATGGTCGAGCGCTGGCCCGAGGGCAGCACCACGATCGGGTCGCCGACCTCCAGGTGTCCGGAGGCGATGGTGCCGGCGTAGCCGCGGTAGTCGGCGCTCTGGTGCCGGATCACGTACTGCACCGGGAACCGGCCGGCCGGGCGCCGCTCGGTCTGCACCGGCACGTTCTCCAGGAACTCCAGCAGGGTCGGGCCCTCGAACCAGGCCAGATCCGCCGAGGGCTCCACGACGTTGTCGCCGCGCAGCGCGGAGACCGGGAGCGCGGCGTGGTGCTCGATGCCCAGCGCCGTGGCGTAGGCGGCGAAGTCGGCCTCGATCTCGGCGAACCGGTCCTTGTCGAAGTCGACCAGGTCCATCTTGTTCACCGCCAGCAGCACCCGCGGCACCCGCAGGAGGGCGGAGACGGCGGTGTGGCGGCGGGTCTGCTCGGCCAGCCCCTTGCGGGCGTCGACCAGGATCACCGCGAGCTCGGCGGTGGAGGCGCCGGTGACCATGTTGCGGGTGTACTGCACGTGCCCGGGGGTGTCGGCCAGGATGAACCGCCGGCGCGGCGTGGCGAAGTAGCGGTAGGCGACGTCGATGGTGATGCCCTGCTCGCGCTCCGAGCGCAGGCCGTCGGTGAGCAGCGCCAGGTCGGCCTGCTCCAGTCCGCGGTTGCGCGAGGTGCGCTCCACCGCCTCGTACTGGTCGGCCAGCACCGACTTGGTGTCGTAGAGCAGCCGGCCCACCAGGGTCGACTTCCCGTCGTCCACCGAGCCGGCGGTGGCCAGCCGCAGCAGTCCTGCGACCTGGGTGTCCTTCGCGGTCGGCGCGTCCAGCAGCACAGTCATTAGAAGTACCCCTCTCGCTTGCGGTCCTCCATGGCGGCCTCGGAAAGGCGGTCGTCCGCGCGGGAAGACCCGCGCTCGGTGATCCGGGAGGCGGTGATCTCTTCGATGACCGCGGCGACGTCGGAGGCGTCGGAGTCGACGGCGCCGGTGCACGACATGTCCCCGACGGTGCGGTAGCGCACGATGCGGGTCTGCACCGTCTCGCCCTCGCGCGGACCGCCCCAGTCGCCGGGGGACAGCCACATGCCGCCGCGGGCGAACACCTGGCGCTCGTGCGCGTAGTAGATCTCCGGCAGCTCGATCTCCTGCTCGGCGATGTACTGCCACACATCCAGTTCGGTCCAGTTGGACAGCGGGAACACCCGCACGTGCTCCCCGGGGCGGTGCCGGCCGTTGTACAGCCGCCACAGCTCCGGGCGCTGGCGCTTGGGGTCCCACTGCCCGAAGTCGTCACGCAGCGAGAAGACCCGCTCTTTCGCGCGGGCCTTCTCCTCGTCGCGGCGACCGCCTCCGAAGACGGCGTCGAACTTGTGGGATTGGATCGCGTCCACCAGCGGCACTGTCTGGAGCGGATTGCGGGTGCCGTCGGGGCGCTCGACCAGGCGGCCGTCGTCGATGTAGTCCTGCACGTGCGCGACGAACAGCTGCAGACCGTGCTCGGCGACGGTGCGGTCGCGCACGTCCAGCACCTCGGGGAAGTTGTGGCCGGTGTCCACGTGCAGCAGTCCGAACGGCACCGGCGCCGGCGCGAACGCCTTCAGCGCCAGGTGCAGCATGACGATCGAGTCCTTGCCGCCGCTGAACAACAGCACCGGCCGCTCGAACTCGGCTGCCACCTCGCGGATGATGTGGACCGCCTCGGCCTCCAGCGTCCGGAGATGGTCGTGCGCCGGGGCGGTCTCGTCGTGGGTCAGGGTGCTCATGTCAGGTGTGCAGTCCGCATTCGGTCTTGGCGTTGCCGGCCCAGCGCCCGGCCCGCGGGTCCTCGCCCGGCAGGGGCTTGCGCGTGCAGGGCTCGCAGCCGATCGAGGTGTAGCCCTCGAGGAACAGGGGGTTGGTCAGGACTCCGTTGTCGGTGATGTAGGCGTCGAGGTCGTCCTGGGTCCAGGCGGCCAGCGGCGAGATCTTGACCATGTCGCGCTTGGCGTCGTAGCCGATCACCGGGATGTCCGCGCGGGTCGGGGACTCCTCGCGGCGCATGCCGTTGATCCAGGCGACGTAGGGCTTGAGCGCGCGCTCCAGCGGCTCGACCTTGCGCATCGCGCAACACTTGTCGGGGTCGCGCTCGTGCAGCCGCGGGCCGAACTCGGCGTCCTGCTCGGCCACGGTCTGCAGCGGCGTGATGTTCAGCAGCCGCACCGGGTAGACCTCGGCCACCGCGTCGCGCGTGCCGATGGTCTCCGCGAAGTGGTAGCCGGTGTCCAGGAAGGCGACGTCGATGCCCGGGGCCGCGGTGGACGCCAGGTGCACCAGGTGGGTGTCGGCCATGGACGAGGCGACGACCAGGTCCGCGCCGAAGGTGGCGTGGGCCCACTGGACGATCCGCCCGGCCGGGGCGTGTTCGAGTTCCGCGTTGGCCTGCTCGGCCAGCGCCCGCAGGTCGGTACGTCCCGTCGAGGCCGGGTCGACCGACGCGAGCGTGGTGTCCGCTGACATTTCGGGGCTTCCCCTTACAGTGGCGGGCACACGGACGTGCCGGACGCCCGACGCGCCGGGAGCCGCGCGGAAGCGGCGTCACACGGACGGCGTGGGGGGAGTGCCGGCGGACCGTGGGCCCTGGAAGATCTTGAACGGCAGATCGCGGGCGAGGTCTACTGGACCGGCATACAGACCATGCTGGACAGCCGTCCGAAGTCGACGTGACGCCGACCGACGAGCGCGATTCCAGCACGAGACATGACTAGAGAGTCGCACGCGGTCCGCGGGTCGTCCACTGTCGTCCATGATGCGGACTATGTGTCTCACGCCACTTCGCGGTGCCGAAATGGGTTTGTTCCGGCCCCGGATCGCGCTTTAGGCTGCCGAATACTCCGACAGGGAGCTCCTCAGCACGAACGCCGCAGAACGGGAGCCCTACGCTTCGCCTCGTCGAAGTCCTGGAGAGGGCGGCACTGATTCGTCGTGCCCTCACGGAGGTTTTCCCTTGGAAGTCGGAATCGGTCTGCCCGTCAGCGCCCCCGAGCTGCTGCTCGACTGGGCCCGCGCCGCGGACACCGGACCGTTCACCACACTCGGCCTGCTCGACCGGCTTGTCTACGACAATCCGGAGCCTCTGGTCGCCCTGGCCGTCCTGGCCGGTGCGACCAGCCGCGTACGCCTGCAGACCGAGGTGCTGCTGGCCCCGCTGCGCGAGCCCGTCCTGTTGGCCAAGCAAGCCGCCACCCTGGACCGGATCAGCGGCGGCCGTTTCGTCCTGGGTCTGGGCGTCGGCGGTCGCGAGGACGACCACGAGGCGGCCGGCACGGACCTGCACACCCGGGGACGCCTGCTCGACCGGCAGATGGGCGTCATGCGGCGCGTCTGGTCCGGCGCCCCCTACAGCGACACCGTCGGACCGATCGGTCCGCGTCCGCACCGCGCGAACGGTCCCGAGGTGCTGTTCGGCGGGTTCCGTCCGGCGGCGCTGGCTCGCGTGGCCCGCTTCGGCGACGGCTTCCTCGCCGCCGCCGCACCGTCGTGGATCGGGCCGCTGATCGAGACGGTGCGCCGCGGTTGGGACGAGGCCGGCCGGTCCGGAGAGCCGCGGATCGTGGCTCAGGCGAACGTCGCGCTCGGTCCTGAGGACGTCCTCGACGACGCGCGGACGGCCATGGCCGCGTACTACCGGTTCACCGGCGGCAGGGCCGATCGGATGGTCGAGGGGATGCTCACCGCTCCTGCGTCGATCCGGCAGACCATCGCGCAGTATGCGGATCTCGGCGTCGACGAGGTGATGCTCTACTGCTACGGCCGCGACCCGGGCCAGGTGGACCGGCTCGCGGAGGCGATCTGAGCTCTATGGACGTGCGGAGCTCTAAAGCAGGCGCACGTTATGCGTCGCCTCCTTGACGACGTCTCCGAGGTGCCCGGTCAACGCCTGCTTGGCGACGCTGAGCGTGAAGCCCTTAACGGTGGCCGCCGGAGTGTGCGCCGGTAGGGCCAAGGCATAGGGATCGACGACCACGTCGACCACCACGGGTCCGCCGCGGTGGCTCAACGCTTCCTTCAGACCCTGCTCCAGGTCGGCGGGGCGCTCGATCCGGATGCCCCTGGCACCCATCGCCTCGCCGACCTTCGCGAAGTCCGGGTTCTGGAAGTCGACGCCCCACGGGGTGAGCCCGGCTTCCTGCATCTCGATCCAGACGAAGTCGAGCTTGCCGTTGTTCAGGATCACGTGGACGATCTCGGCCTTGCGCTGTACCTCCGTGAGGAGGTCGCCGAGGCCGAGCATCGTGAAGCCGCCGTCCCCGCACAGCGCGATCGCCGCGCGGTCCGGGAAGGCCATCTTGGCGCCGAAGGCGTTGGGGGAGGCGCTGGCCATGGAGGCCCACGTGAGGCTGCCGAACATGTGGCGCTTAGGGCCGAAGTGCAGATAGTGCGCGGCCCAGATGCACGCGGTACCGGTGTCGACGGTGAACACCGCCTCCTCCGGGGCGAGTCTGTCGAGGGTCGCTGTCAGGTACTCGGGTCGGATCTGCTTGAGCGCCGGACCGTGTTCGACGTAGTGCTGTAGTTGTTTGTCGAACTCTTCCGTCTTCTTTAGACACTTCCGCAGGAAGGCGTCGTCGGACTTAGGAGTCACCTGCGGCAGTAGTCGGTCCAGGGTGGCTCCGACATCGCCGACCAGTCCGTGCGCCAGCGGTACCCGGCGGCCCAGGCGGCGTCCGTCCCGGTCCACCTGGACCACCTTCACGCCCTTGTGCGGGAGGAACTGCGGGAACGGGAAGTCAGTACCCAACATCAGGAGTACGTCGGCGTGGTTCGCCGCCTCCCAGCAGCCGCCGTAGCCCAGCAGTCCGGTCATGCCGACGGCGTGGGGGTTGTCGTACTCCAGCCACTGCTTGCCCTTGAAACTGTAGCCGACCGGTGCGTTCAGCTTGTCCGCGAGCGCACGGACCTGGTCCCTGGCGTTCTGGCAGCCCTCGCCGCCGAAGATGGTGACCGTCTTCGCGCTGTTGATGATGTCCGCGAGCTTGGCGATGTCCACATCGGGTGCGGGGCCCGCGACAGTGTTGGGAACTGTTATATGTGTCGCCACATCCGGGGCGTCCGCGGCTGCGACGTCGCCCGGCAACGAGATCACCGTCGGGCCGTGCTCGGTCAGCGCGGTGGTGATGGCGGAGGTGACTATGGGGCGCAGCTGTTTGGGGTCTACCAGGCGTCCCGTATAGAGCGACGCCACATTGAAGAACGTATAAGGGTTCAGCTCTTCCAGACCGTCGGTGTCCATGATGGCGGTCTCGACGTCGCCGGCGATCGCGATCACCGGGGCGCCCTCCTTGCGGGCGTCGATCAGACCGTTGATCAGGTGGCTCACGCCGGGGCCGGCAGTCCCGCACACCGCGACCGGACGCCCGGACATCTTCGCCTCCGCGACCGCCGCGAACACGCCCCACTCCTCGTGCCGGACGTGCACGAAGTCGATGCCGCCGGCCCGCCGCAGCGCGTCGATCGCCGGGTTCAGGGCGTCGCCCACGATCCCGTAGCAGCGCCGCACTCCGGCGTCGGCGAGCATTTTCCACAGCACGTCCGCGACAGTAGGCATGCCGCCAGTCTCGGGGAGGGGGCCAGAGCCGGGGTCGCTAGAGTGAGCCGCGTGGGGGACCAGAAGACGCCGACGATCCCGATGCCGTCCGTGCCCGCCGGCGCTTTGTGGGAGATCTCCCTCGCGGCGTATCTGCGGCGGCGCACCGACCTTCCCTCATTGGCCCTCAAACCTCTGGGGCTGCTCGACCGCTACGGCGAGGTCGCCGTCGGACCGGACCACATGGCCTTCGACGGCGAGGACGTGCCCTGGGACAAGGCCGTCCGGGTGATCGTGCGGGACGTGGTCGAGGTGGTCTCCGACGCGGCGATGGCCCGCGAGGCGGAGAAGATCCGGCACATGCTGCCGCCGGTGCCGGGCCGCAAGTGGGTGGTGGACCACGCGATGGCACTGCTCGGGGAGTTCGCGGCGCCGAGGCTGACGAAGGCGCGCGGCGGCGACGTCGTGAGCGAGGTCGTGTACCGCGGTGCGTTGGGACGGGAGAAGACTCTCCAGGCCGGTGTGTTCGCGGCGCTGGTGATGGCGACCTGGCCGCAAGTGCGGCAGAGTTTGGTCACTACTGCGCGGGCGAATGGAGTAGATGTGTACGGCGAGAACGCACACCAAGAGGCTGTCGGTTCGGACGACGCGCCCACGATCATGCTCCCGGCCCAGTCGGACCCGGCTCAGGAGAATCTGAGCGCTTCCGGCGCCTCGGTGATGCCGCCGCGTCAGGACCTGTGGACCCCCGCCGAGCCCCAGCCAGAGGGCTGAGAACTCGGCAGGAGCCGCAGACTTCTTAGAGAAGCTTCCTTAGAGAAGCCTTCTTAGAACAGGGTCACTTCACCGTCGCGTGCGTCAGCGCGCAGACGTTGGTGTCGTTGGACCAGCTGCCCTGGAAGGTGTAGGTGCCGTTGCCGAACTTCACGTTGCCGGCGCCGCCGGTCACGCCCTTGAGCCAGGCGCACTCGTCGGCGTTCTCCTGGCCCTGGTAGGGCGAGCCCGCGACGTTGTTGGTCCAGCCGCCGGCCGGGTTCTGGTCGGTGATGGTCTCGCTGTACTCGTGGCCCAGGGTCATGGTCCAGCCGTCGAGGGTGCCCTTGCTGCCGGAGTTCAGGAAGTTGACGCCGCAGCCCTGGCCGGAGTCCATGTTGTAGGGCTGGTTGGAGAAGGCGAAGTCGCCGACGGTGGACGCGACGGCGCCGCCGGTCAGCGTGCTGTCGCCGTTGTAGTCGTGCCAGGCGCAGTACTGGCCCTGGTAGTTGTCCGGGTTGGTGCCGTGCGGGGACAGGATCACGTAGTAGGCGCCCCGGTTCTTCGCCGCGGTGGTGTTGCCGAAGTGCTTCGCGGCCTTCAGCGCCTCCTCACCGAGCTGGTGGCCGGTGGCGGCGGCCGGGGACTTGGCGGAGTTGTCGTACCAGGCGCCGGCGAGCACGCCGCCGGTCGGGTAGGGCACGTGCAGCGCGCCCGACGGGCAGCTGGTCGCGCCGGTCTTGACCCCCGAGCCGTCGCAGTACTGCGTCATGGTCCCGGACCACGACTCACCGCCGGTACCCACGCCCTTGAAGAGCATCTGCGCCGGCGCGGCGCCCTTCTGCGGGTCGTTGGAGAAGGTCAGGTTGCCGTTGGCGTCCTTGCTCTGGGTGCCCCACTGGCTCCCGTAGAAGATGACATAGACCTTCGGGTGCTGGTCCATGACACCGATGCCGTCTATGCCGCCGCCGTAGGACAGCGTCTCCGGACCGGTCGCGGCCGTCTTCGCGAGGCCGGCCTCGTGGGCGGCCTGCGCGCGGATGGCTGCGGCGCCGGAGACTGTGGGCAACACGCCGGTACGCAGGTGCGGGGCCGGAGCGCCGGCCTGCGCCGTCCCGGAGGTGCCGAACGCGGCGAGCACCGCGGCGGTGGCGCCGATGGCGGTGGCGGCCAGACGCGCCTTGCCACGGCGGGTCGTGGGGGTGTGGAGCATGTGGTGGCTTCCTCTCGCTGGGACCTCGCCGCCCGGCCGGGGTTGGCCGCAGCGGCGTGTTTGGTGAGCGGGCGCACGGGATCGGCACGCGGCGGTACCGCGCGCTCGCCGTGAACGTCCGTGGTGCGATGCGATGGGGCCTGTCAGCGCCCGACGAAACCCGGGGACTCCCGGTCCCTGAGATCGTCTGCGAAGGGGAAACTAGCAATGAGGCCAACCCGGGTCAACGGGTTGGCCTCAAACGATTAAGCGAAGGTTTCCTTGGTGCTCACCCTGCGGTGCGGGGGTGGAACCCTTGCCTGTCCCTTGTCATTCCGCAGCAGACGTCGATGCGTCCGGCCGGCCGGCGCCGGGCGCCAGCAAGCCGACGAACGCGACCTCGAACACCCGCCGGCAGGAGCGGCACGACCACCGCCGGTGGCCGCCCTCCTCAGGACGCAGATCCTCGTCGCCGCAGTACGGGCAGTACGCCGGGGCCGCGCGCTCGCTCATGACAGGTCCGCCTTCACGAGAGCCTCACCGAGAACCTTCACGACAGATCCGCCTCCGAGGCGCGCGCCGTCCACTGCGCGAACGTCTCGTCCTCGGTCCGCTGCTCCTGGAACCGGCGCGCCAGACGCTCGACGTAGTCCGGCAGCGCCGCCGCCGTCACCTTCAGACCGCGCACCTTGCGGCCGAAGGCGCCGTCCGCGCCCGCCGTGCCCTTCGACTCCGCTTCTTCCTTGACCTGGGCACCGAGGTGGCCGCCGAGGTGCACCTGGTACCCCTCGACCTGGTCGCCGTTCTCGTCCAGGACCAGCTGGCCCTTCAGGCCGATGTCGGCGACCTGGATGCGCGCGCAGGAGTTGGGGCAACCGTTCAGGTTGATGGTCAGCGGCTGGTCGAAGTCCGGCAGCCGACGCTCGAGCTCGTCGATCAGGTTCGACGCGCTCTTCTTGGTCTCCACGATCGCCAGCTTGCAGAACTCGATGCCGGTGCAGGCCATCGTGGAGCGCCGGAACACCGAGGGGCGGACCTGCAGGTCCAGCGCCTCCAGGGCGCTGACCAGCTCCTCGACCCGCTCCTGGGCCACGTCCAGGATCAGCAGCTTCTGCTCGGTGGTGGTGCGCACCCGGTCCGAGCCGGCGGCCTCGGCCAGGTCCGCGATCTTGGCCAGGGTCGCGCCGTCGACGCGGCCGACGCGCGGGGCGAAGCCGACGTAGTGGTTGCCGTCCTTCTGGACGTGCACGCCGATGTGGTCGCGCTCGTAGGCCGGAGCGGGCTCCGGGGCCGGGCCGTCGGTCAGCGGACGCTTGAGGTACTCGGTCTCCAGCACCTCGCGGAACTTCGCCGCGCCCCAGTCCGCGACCAGGAACTTCAGGCGCGCGCGGCTGCGCAGGCGGCGGTAGCCGTAGTCGCGGAAGATGCCGCAGACGCCGGCCCAGACCTCCGGGACCTCCTCCAGCGGCACGAAGGCGTTGAGCCGCTTGGCGAAGTGCGGGTTCGTCGACAGGCCGCCGCCGACCCACAGGTCGAAGCCCGGGCCGAGCTCGGGGTGGACCACGCCGACGAACGAGATGTCGTTGATCTCGTGGACCACGTCCTGCAGGCCGCTGATCGCGGTCTTGAACTTGCGCGGGAGGTTGGAGAACTCCGGGTTGCCGATGTAGCGCCGGGAGATCTCCTCGATCGCCGGGGTGCCGTCGATGATCTCGGCGGAGGAGATGCCGGCCACCGGCGAGCCGAGGATCACGCGCGGGACGTCGCCGCAGGCCTCGGCGGTGCTCAGGCCGACGTCCTCCAGCGTCTTCCAGATCGCCGGCACGTCCTCGATCCGCACCCAGTGCAGCTGGATGTTCTGCCGGTCGGTGACGTCGGCGGTGCCGCGCGCGTACTTCTCCGAGACCTCGGCGATGGCCCGCAGCTGGGCCAGGCTCAGCCGGCCGCCGTCGATGCGCACCCGGAGCATGAAGTACTTGTCGTCGAGGTCCTCCGGCTCCAGGATGCCGGTCTTGCCGCCGTCGATGCCGGGGCGGCGCTGGGTGTACAGGCCCCACCAGCGGAACCGGCCGCGCAGGTCGCCGCCGTCGATGGCGTCGAACCCGCGGTAGGCGTAGATGTTCTCGATGCGGGCCCGCACGTTCAGGCCGTCATCGTCCTTCTTGGTCTGTTCGTTGCCGTTCAGCGGGGTGAAATAGCCTTTGGCCCACTGGCCCTCGCCGCGCTGCTGGCGGGGTCGGCCGACGCGGGCAGGCGTGGACGGGGTGGCGGTCATGGCGGAGGTGTCCTTAGCGAGGGGTCATACGGCCGGTGGGAGGGCGGCGGGATGCCGCTGAGCAGCGCGGTCAGTTCGCGGTGCGGACCGTACAGGCCATGCTGGACAGACGTCCGTAGTCGACATGGCGTCGACTCACGAGGGCGATTCCGGCACGGGACATGGTCATCAGCCTGGCAGCGCATCCCGGACGCGTCCACTGTCGTCCGGGATGCGGACCTGCCGTCTCACATCAGGCGTGCTTGCCCTTCTTGCGGGAGGTGAAGCCCAGGACGCCGGCCCCGACGGACAGGGCGGCCGCGGCCAGGCCGAGGAGCGGGGCGAAGGCGGTGCCGGTGGCCGCGAGACCGCGCTTGCGGGCGGATGCCGAGGCCGTCGGGTAGGTCCCGGAAGGCGTGGTGGGCAGGGTCGTCGTGCCGGTGGGGGTGGTGGGGGTGGTGGGAGTGGGCCGGCTGGGTGTGGTGGAGGTCGAGGGTCCCACTGTGGGCTCGGACGGCGACGACGAGCTGCTGCTGGACGAGGAACTGCTGCTCGACGACGAGCTGGAAGAGGAACTCGTCGAAGTCGTGGAGGTTGTGGAGGTTGTAGAGGTGGAGGTTGTAGAGGTCGACGAGGACGAGTTCGGCGTCGACCCGCACTCCGGCAGCACCCCGTCGAACGGGTACGCGTGGATCTCCGACCCGGCGCTGGCGTTGGTCAGCACCAGGCTCCCGGCCACGTACACCCGGCCGTTCTGGCCCGGCGTCGAGATGGTGAGCGTCCCGCCCGGGGCGCCGCCGAGGATCGACCCCTGGAACTGCGCGCCGCCCTTGATCTCGGCCGCGGCGGCGTTCGGGAAGTTCCACATCAGCCGCGGCCGCATCTCCGTCAGCTGGTCGCCGGGGAAGCCGCTGCCGGTGTTGGTGTTGAGCGTCGGGCTGGTCCCGGTCATGTTGACCAGGACGCTCGCCCCGGCCGGGATCCCGGTGAACACCAGGTCCGCGGCCCTCGCGCCGCCGATGTCCCCGGGCACGTCGAAGACCTGCAACGCGCTGCTGCCGTCGCCGTGGAACGTCACCTGCGGCCCGTCCACGGTGACGGTGCCCGTCGCCACCGCCGTGGCGGCGCAGGCGGAGCGGTCCTCGATGTAGCTCCGCAGCGACGTGTACGGCGCGGCGGCCTGCGCGTCGTGGACCGTCTTGCCCGGCGCGACCACGTCCACCCGGCCGCTCAGCGTCCCGGCGTAGCGCACGTCCCCGTACGCCGTGGTCTTGGAGTCGCTGCCGCCGACTTCCAGCCGGTTGCCGCTCTTGATGTCGATGTTCCCGCCGACCGTCAGGAAGTCCGTACCGTCCGGCGGCGGGACCCGCGAGCCGACCCCGACCACGCCGGCGTTGAACAGGCCGCCGCCGGCCTTGTCCACGGTGAAGTCGCCGAGCGTCACGATCTTGCCCTCGGCCTCCGCGGCCCGGCCGGTCGCGGAGAAGTCCACGCCGGTGAAGATGTTGATCGCGGCGTCGCGGCCGGCGAAGTCCCCGTTGTTCGGCATCGGCCACGTGCCCGGGCACTGCGCGCCGATACAGGCGCCCAGCGGCGGGGCGAGCGGCGAGGTCCCGGTGATCGGCCCGACGGCGCCCTGGGCCGCGCTCACCGCCGCCAGCGCCGCGGCGGCCAGCGCCGCCCCGGACACGCCGAGGACCGCCGCCATGCGCCGCTGTTTCGTGCCGGTTTCCTGATCCGTCGTCACCGAAGAACTCCCGAGTGTGATCGAACCCTCACTTTCCGTGCCGATGCTAGGAGGTGCGCTTCCCGAGATGGGGGAGGCGGGGGCTTGGGGGAGCGTCGACCGTCACATGCATTGGTCGGATCATGCGATCAATTGGGGAGGGTGAGGACATGGGCCGCACCGCGATCAACGTCGCGGGGCAGGCGTTGGTGCCTGTGGGGTGGCGGCCGGGGAGGGGATCCTGGACCGCGCGGTGTACGACGCGCCCAAGGGCGAGCTGACGGTCGCCGGCGCGGAGCCCGCGGCGGCTGCCTCGACCACCGCGGTCACGGAGTCCCCGGCGGGTTCGCCCGTCGCGGTCGCTGCCTAGCCTCGGGCCGGCTCCGGGCGAGCCCCGGTCCGGCCCCGCTCCTCAGTCCCCGAACACGCGCCGGGTGTACTCGTTGGCGAACAACCGCTTCGGGTCGACCCGGTCGCGCACCCCGAGGAAGTCCTCGAAGCGCGGGTAGGCCTTGCCCAGGTACTCGGCGTCGCGGGTGTGCATCTTGCCCCAGTGCGGGCGGCCCTCGTGCCCGACGAGCACCTGCTCGACGGCCTTGAAGTACTCCTCGAACCGCGTGCCCTGATACATGTGGCAGGCGATGTACGCGGTGTCGCGGCCGTGCGCCGTGGACAGCCACAGGTCGTCGCCCGGGACCACGCGCACCTCGATCGGGAAGTTCACGTTCCAGGTCGAGTTGTTGATCAGCTGCGTGACCTCGCGGAAGGCCGCCACGAACGCGGTACGCGGAACCGCGTACTCCATCTCCACGAACTTCACGCGCCGCGGCGAGGTGAACACCTTGTCCGAGCGGTCAGTGTAGGTGCGGGCGGACAGCGCCGAGCCGGAGACCTTCGAGACCGTCCTGGTCAGCCGCGGGGCGGTGCGCGCCAGGCGCTGCGCGGCGCCGAAGACCGAGTTCGACAGGAACTCGTCGTCCACCCAGTGCCGGAAGCCGGACAGCGGGGCCGCCGGGCCCGAGGACCGGTTGTTGCGCTTGATGTTGGTGCTGGTCGTGTAGGGGAACCAGTAGAACTCGAAGTGCTCGTTGCCGTCGGCCAGGTCGTCGAAGCCGTCCAGGACCGCGTCCAGCTTCATCGGCTCCTCGCGGGCGGTGAGCAGGAACGACGGCTCGGTGCGGAAGGTCACCGCGGTCACGTAGCCGATCGCGCCGACGCCGAGGCGCGCGGCCTGGAACAGCTCGGCGTTCTCGGTCGGGGAGCAGATCACGATCTCGCCGTTGGCCAGGACCAGCTCCAGCGCCGCCACCTGGGCCGCGATCGAGCCGGAGACACGGCCGGTGCCGTGCGTGCCGGTGCCGATCGCGCCAGCGACGGTCTGCACCTGGATATCACCCATATTGGTGAGCGCCATGCCGTTCTCCGCCAGCAGCGCGTTGAGCTGGTGCAGCGGCATCCCGGACTCGACGGTGACCAGTCCGGCTTCCCGGTCGATCTGCTTCAGGCGGGTCAGGCCGTCCGGCTTGACCAGGATCCCGTCGGTCACCGCGGCCGGGGTGAAGGAGTGGCCGGAGCCGACGGCCTTGACCGTCATCCCGTCGTCATCGGCGGTGCGCAGGATCTCGACGACCTCGGAGGCGGATCGCGGGGTGACCACCTTGGCCGCCTTCGCCGTCTGGTTGCCGGCCCAGTTGGACCACTCGTTCGCGCCCGCCACGCCTCACCCGATTCTTCCGCCGGCACGCCAGCTCTGAGCCGCGCCGTTCACTCGATCGCCGGATCCCCCGGACGTAGCCAACGCGAGCCGAGCAGCGCAGTCAAGAGGGCGAGGGCGCTTCCTGCCACTGGGACCAGATATGCGGTGTGCGCCCCGGAACGGTCGATGAGCCAGCCCGAGACCGCCGACCCGGCGGTGATCCCGACGGCCGCCCCGGTGGTCTCGATCACCATGCCCTCGGTCAGCCGGGCCGCCGGGACCAGGTACTCGACCAGCGCGACCAGCGTGATCAGGGTCGGGGAGATGGCGAACCCGGCCAGCAGCAGCACCAGGGCCAGCACGCCGATGTTCGGCGCCAGCGTCATCGGCGTCGAGGTGACCAGCACCGCGGTCAGCAGGATCAGGGCCCGCTTGGCCAGCGGGGCGTCCCAGTGCGTCGCACCGAATATCAGACCGGCGATGAAGCTGCCGCCGGCGTAGACCGCCAGCAGCAGCCCGGCCCAGTCGCTGTGCCCGTGCTCCTCGGCGAAGGCCACGGTCACCACCTCGATCGAGCCGAACATCAGGCCGATCGCGATTGCGCAGACCAGCACCACGCGCATGCCGGGGATCGCGATGGCCGCAGGTCCCGTGTGGTGCTCCGGCGGATGCGGCGGCGGCTGGCTGCGGCGCTGGATCAGGAACGCCGAGGTACCGACCGCCAGGAATCCGGTGGCCAGGCCGACGCCGGCCTCGTGGTGCACCTCCAGGGTCAGGAAGGTGACCAGGATCGGCCCGATCATGAAGACGACCTCGTCCATGACCGCCTCGAAGGAGTAGGCGGTGTGCAGGGACGGCGTGCCGGTGTAGAGCTTGGTCCAGCGGGCCCGCACCAGCGCCCCGACGTTCGGCATGAACGCCCCGGCGAGCGCGGCCGAGGCGAACCACGACCAGGTCGGCTCCTTGAAACGCACGCAGAGCATGAGCGAGATCAACGCGGCGGTGGAGACGGCCAGCGACGGGAACCCGACCTCGGCCTGTCCCCGCCGGTCGATCAGCCGGGCCAGGAACGGCCCGAAGAACGCCTGCACCAGCGCCATCGTCCCGGAGACCACGCCGGCCAGCGCGTACTTCCCGGTCGACTCCTTGATCATCAGAATGATGCCCAGGCCGAGCATCGACAGCGGCAGCCGGCCCACGAACGCGGCGGAGGAGAAGCCCTTCGACCCCGGCGCCCTGAAGATCGCGGCGTAGTGCTTGGCCACCATACGGCGATGGTCGCCCCTTGTGGGACTGGTGCGCCTGCTGGGACGGCCGGGCGGGTGTCACCGCCGGTTTCCGTGAATTAATCGAAACGTTGCTCACGTTCGTCCCACATGTCGCGACTATCAGATCTATAGGTGAGACTCTTGCTGGAGGACTGGCCGCCGCCCCCGTCGGCTATGTCCCGGATTCACTCTTTGGGAGTCACGGAATGACCGCTTCGAGGTCTTTGGGCGCTCGCCTCGCCGACCACTCCGGTGCCCTGCACGGCACCTGGGGGGACGCCGGCGCGGTGGCGGTCGGACTGCTGTTCCTCGCCCTCGGCCTGGTGATGGCGTTGGACGTGCTCAGACTCCTCGCCTCCAAGCGCGCCGACCTGTCGGTGCACAGCGCGAAGTGGCTGCACGAGTCCACGGCCCGGCTGAGCAGCGGCCGGGCGGAGCACCACCGGCAGTGCAAGCGGGAAGGACTGCTGGAGGTGGTCGGCTGGGGCCTGGTGGGGTTGGGGGCGCCGGCGTTCCTCGCCGGGTTCGTCGGGCTGGTCGCCTGACTTGACGGCCTGATGCGACGGCCTGACCGACTTCCCTGATCGGCTGCCCCGCGGAACTCGCTGGCGTTGGGCTCTGTACACCTGTGAAGATGCGCTGCATGGCTTACACCGTGCGCCGCACCACTGCGGATGAGTGGCGGGATTTCAGGGAGCTGCGCTTGGAAGCGCTGCTTGATTCGCCGACCAACTTCGGCCAGACCCACGAGCAGGCCCTAGCCATTCCGGATGAGGAGTGGCAGGAGCGCGCGCGGATCAACGCCACGTCCGCTGAGATGGCCTTCTACGTCGCCGTCGACGACGCGACCGGCCGGCTCGTCGGCATGTGGAGCGCGGCGCCGCACTTCAACCGTCCGGGCTCGTGGATCGTCCTCGGCGTGTACGTCCGTCCCGAGGCGCGCGGAACCGACGTCGCGCGCCGCCTGAACCGGGCCGTCATCGACTTCGCGCGCACCACGGAGGCCAAGGAACTCGTCCTGCTGGTCCGGGACGACAACGAGCGCGGCCGCCGCTTCTACGAACGGGAGGGGTTCGTGCTGACCGGCGGTTCTCAGCCGCACAACCTCGACCCCTCCCACGACCTTATAGAGATGCGCTACGAGTCCTTCCGGTAGCGCACCTCTATAGAGGTCGTGCTTATAGGGCTCTGTGGATCAGATC
This sequence comes from Catenulispora sp. EB89, assembly GCF_041261445.1. Lineage (NCBI taxonomy): Bacteria > Bacillati > Actinomycetota > Actinomycetes > Catenulisporales > Catenulisporaceae > Catenulispora > Catenulispora sp. EB89. Next base: position 537,946 of record NZ_JBGCCU010000003.1, on the reverse strand, counting down.
CCTATAACGTTCAGCTCCGCACAGGAGGTCCACGGGTTCCCGTTGACCTCCGTCAGCGCGCGGAAGCGTACGTAGCGACCGGTCGCGGCGGTGAAGTTCACCGTCTTCAGGGTGTTGTCGTTCGCAAAGGTGCCGGTCGCCACCGCAGTGCCCCAGTTGGTGCCGTCGGCGCTGACGTAGAACTCGTACTGGCCGACCCAGCCGTGGTTGCTCCCGTCCTGCCGCGGCAGGTACGTGAAGCCGGACACGGAGTGCGAGGCGGTCATGTCGAGCTGGATCTCGTGCGGGCACGGCGGGTTCGGCGAGACGTTGTACCACTGCGTGTGCCAGTACGTAGAGGTGCTGCCGTCTATAGCGTTGGTCGCCGCGCCGTTCTCGCCGGCCGTCTCCTGGCTGTCGACGTACTTCACCGTCCAGCCGGTCCGGTCCAGGACGGCCGGCGTGCCGCCGCCCCCGCCGCTGGTGCCGGGCGCCGCGGGCTGGCCGGTCTCGATCTTCCCGGCGAACCGGCGCAGGAAGTTGTCGCCGACGTTCGCGGTGGCGGTCAGGTCGTACCACCCGCCGGCCGTGGACCAGGAGTGGGTGACGGTCGCGCCGCCGCCGACCGTGAAGGTCCAGGGCCCGCCGGTGATGAAGTGGTTCGCCTTGACGGTGATCACCGCGGAGGCGGTGCCGGTGTTGGTCATCGTCAGCACCAGCGCGTTGTTCGCGGTGTCGTAGCTCGGCTTCACTTCCAGGTGCGCCAGCGAGGCGTTGCTGATGGTCGTCAGGTCGCCGACGAAGGTGCGCAGGAAGCCGTTGGGGCCGTGCACGTCGAGGGAGTACTTGCCGGCGCTGACACTCTGCGCGCTCCAGTAGTCGGAGGACGTGGAGTTCGGCGAGACGAGGTACTGCCAGTTCGCGAAGGTCCGGTAGGCCGTGGTGTAGGCCTGCAGCGGGACGGCCTGCGCGCCGGCGTTGGAGAAGTCCGTCCAGAACCGGCCGGCGGCCAGGTCGTAGCGGCCGGTGACGTTCGGCTGGTAGAGCGTGGCGCGCTGGCCCTTCGTGCCGGACTCCTGGGTCGGCATGCTCTGCGTGGCCGGCGGGGTCGGGGTCGGCAGCGTCGAGCACTGGTTGTTCGCCGCGGTCACCAGCGGGCCGGTGGCCGGCAGGCTGGGGAACGTGGTGGTCGTGCTGGCGAAGTTCAGCGCGGTGGTGAGGTCGCCGCAGACCGCGCGCCGCCACGCCGAGATGTTCGGCTCCTGCACCCCGGTCCAGGCCTCGACCAGCCGGATCGTGGAGGTGTGGTCGTAGATCGTGGAGTCCACCCAGCCGCCCTGCGACCAGGGCGAGATCACGATCTGCGGGACCCGGATGCCCAGGCCGATCGGCAGGCCGCCGACGAACTCGTCGGCCGTGCCGGCCGGCGGGGTCGGCGGGACGACGTGGTCGAAGAAGCCGTCGTTCTCGTCGTAGTTGAGGATGAAGACGGTCTTGGACCACACGTCCAGGTTCGACGCCAGTGCGGTGAGCATCTTCGAGACGTAGTCCGCGCCCAGGGCGGGGGCGTAGTTGGGGTGCTCGGACTTGCCGGCCGGGGCGACGATCCAGGAGACCTGCGGCAGGGTGCCGTTGGTGACGTCGGCCTGGAACTCCGCGACCGAGTCCGTGGACTTCACCATGCCGCGCTGGTAGAGCGGGCTGCTGGTCGCGGCGTTCTTGTACTGGTTGAACCAGGCCAGCGCGTTGTCGTCGTAGTTGTCGGTCTCCTGGTACACCTTCCAGGTGATGCCCGCGGCCTGCAGCCGCTCCGGGTAGGTGGTCCAGGTGTATCCGGCCTCGGAGTTGTCCGTGACGGGGCCGCCGCCGGTGCCGTTGGGGTCGATCATCCCGGTCCACAGGTAGAGCCGGTTCGGGTTGGTCGGGCCCATGACGGAGCAGTGGTAGCCGTCGCAGATGGTGAAGGCGTCGGCGAGGGCGTACTGGAACGGGATGTCGGCCCGGGTGTAGTAACCCATGGTCTCGACGCCCTTGGCCGCGACCCAGCCGTTGTAGGAGCCGCTGGCCCAGGCGTTATGCGTGCCGCTCCAGCCATGATCAAGATCAGGGACGCACTGCGCGCTGGTGGTCGCGGTGTTCAGGTGCCACGGCAGGATGGTCTTGCTGCCGTTGGGCTGGGTGGAGACCGTGGTGCCGTTCTGGAACACGTACGGCGAGGTGTCGCTGAACCCGCGGACTCCGGCCAGGGTGCCGAAGTAGTGGTCGAAGCTGCGGTTCTCCTGCATCAGGATCACGATGTGGCCGATGTCGCTGAGCGAGCCGGACATGCCCGCGGTGGCGGCCATGGCGGTGCGCAGCGTTTCCGGCAGGAAGGCCGCACCGGCGGCAGCCGCCGCGGAAGCGGACAGGAACTTGCGTCTGGAAAGGGGAGACATCTCACTCCAGGCGTGTGGGAGAGATCGGGTGAGGGTGGCGCTCGCGCGAGATGCCCTGTGAATGTAGGTGCGCATCGCAGTGCTTGTAAATGCGCGATCTGCGGCGTAACGGCAAAATCCAAGCGTCTGTGGAGGAGACTCCAAGGGAACGCCCGCCGGATCCGGGTGCCATCGTCGCTGCGGCTCTGGCCACCGTGTCAACAATCGACAGGGGTCGGATTCGGCTATACGCGCCATGGCGAAATACGGGGACGCCCGTGATGCCCGCATCCGGCCCGGGACGGATGCTTTTGGCTCCGGACGGCCGCGCAGGCGATCATGGGGCGCGTGAACCCGTCACAGCCGCCCTCCAGCTCCGGGCAGCACCACGCCTGGCACCACGAGATCCCGCCGGAGGCCGAGGGCAGCAGCGTCGAGGCGCCGATCCTGTCTGCGACGCCTTCGGAGGGTTCGACGTCCCCAGCAGTCTCGGGGTCCTCGGGCACCACAGGCGCCTCAGCGGCTCCGGCGCCGAGCCCTGCGCGGGTGGTCGCGGTGATCGCGGCCGGCGGGTTCCTCGGCGGGCCGGCGCGCTACCTGCTCGGCCAGGCGTTCCCGACCGCGGCGCACACCTTCCCGGTGACGACGTTCGCCATCAACGTGAGCGGGTCGTTCATCCTGGCGGTGCTACTGGTGTGCGTCATCGAGGTGTGGCCGCCGACGCGCTATGTGCGGCCCTTCGGGGCGGTCGGGTTCTTGGGCGCCTATACGACGTTCTCCACATGGATGGTCGACACGGACCGGCTCATGGCTGCGGGACGCTATGGGTTCGCCGCTCTGAACGTCTTCGGCAGTCTGTTCTCCGGGTTGGCGGCTACTGCCCTCGGCATCTTCCTGGCGCGCGCGGTTCTCGTCAGGCGTTCCCCTGGATGGTCCCGCGCATGACACTTCTCGCTGTTGCGCTCGCTTCCGCTGTAGGGGCGCCCGCGCGGTACCTGGTGGACCGGTTCGTGGCGGCGCGGAACCGGGGCGCTTTCCCCTGGGGAACGCTCGTCATCAACGTCACAGGGGCGTTCATCCTGGGGGTGTTGGTGGGTATGGGTGCCCATCATGGGCTGTCCAAACAGGCGGTGGCGATCCTCGGTACCGGCTTCTGCGGGGCCTATACGACGTTCTCGACCTTCAGTGTGGAGACGGTGAGGCTGGTGGAAGAGCGGGCGTTCGCCAAAGCGGCGACCAACGTCGGTGTGAGCCTGGCTGCCGGGCTGCTCGCGGGGGCGGCCGGATTGGGGTTGGCGCAGTGAGGACGTCGCATGAGACCGCGATCCAGAGGGTCGTCAGCGAGGCTTGTGTTCTGGTCGGTGCCGGCCGCGCGATCCTCCTGCAGGTGGCGCATCCCAAGGTTGCGCAGGGAGTGGCCGAACACAGCAACTTCACGGAACATCCCTTTAAGCGGCTACGCGGGACGCTGGACTTCATCTACAGCTCTACTTTGGGCACGCCTGAGGAGTCCGCATGGGTCTCCGGTCATGTGAACCGGATCCATACCTACGTCAAAGGGCCGGGCTACTCCGCCGACGATCCAGACCTCCAGCTCTGGGTCGCCGCGACGCTCTACCAGTCAGCCGTTCAGATCTATGAGTTGATGCTCGGGCCGATGTCTACTGCGATGCGGGAGGAGTTCTGTCGGGAGAGCTCCGTATACGGCACTCTCCTTGGCTGTCCTGAGGACCTGTGGCCGTCCTCTGTAGAGGAGTTCGAGAAGTACTGGGAGAGCGCGTTGGCGGCGCTGGTGGTCTCCGATGAGGCCAAGCGCATCTGCCATGACCTGCTCTACAGCAAGGCGATCCCGCTCCTCCTGCGTCCGCTGTTGCCGGTGAACCGGCTTATCACTACGGGCCTGCTGCCAGAGGACGTGCGGGAACAGTTCGGGCTCGTGTGGGGTCCGCGCCGCGAGCGGTTGTTCCACGCAGGGATGCGGATGGCGCGGCTGATGTACCCGTGGGTTCCCCGACGGGTACGTCGCCTGCCCATGACGCTCTATATGCAGTACTTCCGTAGGCGCTTCCGCGCTTATGCGTGAAGCTCCTCTTCGCCGGCTCCCTCTACCTGCGTGTACATCTCGTCGATGACGTCGGCGTAGCGGTCGACGATCACCCGGCGGCGCAGGCTCAGCTTCGGCGTGACCTCACCGGTGTCCGGCGTCCAGGGCCCTGCGATGATCGTGTACTTCTTCACCTGTTCGACTCTGGAGAGCTTCGCGTTGGCGTTCGCCACGGCCTGGTCCACCGCGGCGCGGGCTTCAGGGGAGTGGACGGCCTCTGCGGGGAACACGTCGGGGTCCAGGACGACCAGGGCCGTGACGTAGGGGCGGCGGTCGCCGATCGCGGCGGCGAAGCCGACGGCCGGGTGCGTGGTCAGGTGGCTCTCGATCAGCGTCGGGGCGATGTTCTTGCCGCCGGAGGTGATGATGAGCTCCTTCTTGCGGTCGGTGATGGTCAGGAAGCCGTCGGCGTCGATCGTGCCGACGTCCCCGGTGGCCAGCCAGCCCTCGGCGTCCAGCGGGGACTGGACGCTGCCGTCCGGCTGGAGGTAGCCGGCCAGCACGATCGGGCCCCGGACGAACACCTCGCCGTCGTCGCCGAGCTTCAGCTCCACGCCCGGGATCGGCCGGCCGACGGTGCCGACGCGGTTGGCGTCCGGCGTGCAGACCGTCGCCGCGCCGCTGGTCTCGGACATCCCCCAGAGCTCCATCAGCGGCAGGTTCAGGCCGTTGAGATAGCGCAGGGTCTCCACCGAGATCGGGGCGGCGCCGCTGGTGGCGCGCGTGACCTTGTCCAGGCCGAGCAGCGAGCGCGCCGGGGCCAGGACTGTCCGGTCCGCCTCCTCGACCGCCTGCGCCAAGTCCTCAGGGACGTGCTTGCCGGCCGCGCGGAGGTCGAACGCCTCCAGCGTGACGGCGTGCGCCTTCTCGAACGCCTCGCGCTGTTCCGGCGGGGCCACCTTCAGCAGGCCCTGGATCCCGGCGACCAGCTTCTCCCAGATGCGCGGCACGCCGAACAGCCCGACGGGGTGGACGCGGCCCAGCGCGCCGACGATCTGCCGGGGGTCGGGGCACAGATGGACGTGCGCGACCTTCATGACGGAGCCGTAAAGGCTGAGCTCGCGCTCTGCGATGTGGGCGAGCGGCAGGTAGGCGATGGTGTCGGGGAAGTCCTCGACAGGCGTGATCGAGTCCACGACCTCGGCCTCGTACAGGACGTTGAGATGCGTCAGCACGACACCCTTGGGATCGCCGGTGGTGCCGGAGGTGTACATCATGCCGACCGGGTCCTCCGCCCGGATCTGCCGCCAGCGCTGCTCGAACAGGCTCGGGCTGCTGGCCAGGCGCTCGCGGCCGATGGCCACCACCGCGCTGTAGGGCAGGAACTGCTTGCCGTGCGCGGCCTCGCCGGTGACGACGGAGTCGGCCTCCTCGACCACGACGACGTGCCGCAGCGCGGGCAGCTCGGCCAGCACCGGCTGCCAGCGCTCGATCTCCTGCCGGCCCTCCAGCACCACGATCGGCGCGGCGCTGTGCGCGGCGACGTAGCCGATCTGGTCGGTGGACAGGGTGGCGTAGGCGGTGCAGGGAATGGCGCGGGCGTGCTGAGCGCCGTAGTCGACGATCCAGTGCTCGGGCCGGCTGGACATCATGGTGAGCAGCCGGTCCCCGGGCTCCAGCCCCAGCGCGACCAGCCCCTCGGAGAACTCCGCGGCCCGCTCCCGCAACTCGGCCCAGGTCAGGGTACTGGTATTGCCCTCGGCATCCGGAGCGCTCGTGAGCGCCGGCCGCTCCCCGTGCTCGATCGCGTTGCGCTCGATCAGCGCGGGCACGGTCAGCCCCGCGACCGCGGCGTGGAAGTCCTCAGCGGCAGCGTTCTCCTGGGTACCGGTCACGACGAACCTCCTGCTTCGGCTTCGTTTCGGCAAACACTAAAACCGCCCACCGCCCCACGGAAGAGCCCTGACTGGGCCGATCGAGTGCACCCGCCTTCGAACCCTTGTGCCCGATTAGCGAAAAATGCGAGCATAGTCCCAGAACCACCCGGGGGCCGGCGATCACCAGCACCACAGAGCCAGAACAGCCAGAACCAGCCAGATCCGCCAGAGCACAAGCACATCAGCACATCCAGGGGGATGCACCGATGAACGAAACCACCGTCACCGTGGTCGGCACCGTCTGCAGCGAAGTCCGCTACGGCCAGTCCGCCGACGGCAACCCGATCGCCCGCTTCCAGATCCGCAACACCACCCGCCGTTACGACAAACGCACAGGCACCTGGACCGACGGCGACCCCAACTACTTCAGCGCGGTCTGCTGGCGCACCCTGGCCGACCACGTAGCGAGCAGCATGGGCGTAGGCGACCCCGTAGTCGCCGCAGGTCGCCTCCGCATCAGCCGCTGGCGCCGAGGCGAGGAGAACGTGGTCACCGCCGAACTCGACATCCAAGCCATCGGCCACGACCTCCGCTGGGGCACCACCGTCTACCGCCAAGCAGCCCGCCCCGGCACCTCCCGCATCCCCGGCCCCACCCGCCGCCGCGAAGAAGAGGCCGCAACCGCAGCACTCGCGCCAACCCCCACCCCCGCCGAACTGGAGCCCGCAACCTCCGGCGCAGCGGCAACAGACGCCACAGCACCGACGAGGCTGGCCATCGCCCCCGCCGAGACGGAGGTGACAAGCCTCCCCACAGCCGCATGACAGCACACCAAAACCACAACCGCTTGAGCCCGCGCCCAACACCGCCCTCAAGCACCCTCGCCCACAAGGCACGCGGTCGGTCGCGGGGACCGACCGCCCCTCGCAGCGCGCCCACGCGCGCAAACGGGCAGGTGGGATGGGGGCGGGGGAAAGGAGAGAAGTGCCAGTCGCCCGAACCCGGCCGCGCGACCGGTCAGCACGCCATGCCCCGAGGCGCGCGCACCGCTCACGCCTGGCCGCACGACGCGCGCATTCGCGCCGGCTCGAGTGTCGACCGCAGCCAGTTAAGGTGCCTGGACTACGCGGATGCCTGCCGGTGCTCGCCGCAAGATGTACGTACACGCTGGCTCACACGCTCGCTGCAGCCAGTTCGGATATCTGGACCACGCGGATGTCTGCCGGAGGGCTGTGCGCACGACGCGTGCTTCCGCATCGGTTCGCGTGTCAGCCGCATCCAGTGCAGATGCCTGCCGCGCGCTGGCCGCACGACGCTTGACCTTGCGCGCCGCCGGATGGTCGGGGTGCTTGGCGCCGCGGAAGCTTGTGCCACGCCTGTGCGACGAGCCGTGCTTCCACGCAGCTCGTACTGGCCGACGGACCCGTCCACCGGCCGCCTTCGCAGGCTGCCTCGCTGATGTGCCGCCGCCACGCCGCCTCCCACCGCAGTGCATCGCGCCCGCGCCACGCGTGCACCGCACTGCTCGTGCTCGCACCGCGCAATGCCCCCGCCGCACTGCATCGCGTCCGCACCGCCTCGCTGGTGCCTGCGCCGCACTGCTTGTGGCCACGCCGCACCGCATCGCCCGCACCGCACCGCACCGCTCGTGCCCGGCCGCGCGTGTCCTTGCCGCGCCGCTCGAGCCCGTCCGGCGCCGCACTGCCCGTGTCCCCGCGCCGCTCTGCTCGTGCCCGCCCGCGCCGTACCGCACTGCCCGCCCAGCACAGCTCGTGCCCAAGCCCCGCCCGCCCGCGCCAGCGCCCCCCCGCCCCACATCAGCCATTCGGCGTCGTCTGCCCGTCCGCCGCCCAGGGCAAAACACCGCAGTGGGCGACATGAAGCGCACTCGAGCGCGATGGATTCCAGCAGTGGCGGTCAGCGCCGCCGTGGCCGCAGCGGTGACCGGTGCCGTGTGGGCGCACCATTCGTCGGGTTCCGCGTCCGCGCAGCCGCTCGCCGGGTCGGCCGCGCTGCGAAATAGCGCGAAGCATGGCGCGGGTGCCAGCGCCGTCACCCCGCCGCCGGCAGCAGCCCCGGCGCCCCACCTCGACCCCCTCCAGGCGCCCCTTGTCGCGCCCGCGTCGCGCGCCTTCCCGAACGAGGGGCAGTGGCGCGTTCTCGCCACCGACTCGCGTGGCGAGCCCGTCGTGCAGGGGACGCTCCTGCGGGCCGCCGGGACGTCGGCGCCGGTGGCGATCGCGTGGATCAAGGAGTCGGCCGCTCGCTTCGAGCTGCATCCTGGCTATGCGCAGCCCGGCGGGAGCTGGTCGCAGCCCGACATGCTGCCGCGTGATCGGCGGGATGGGCTCATCGCCACCTGGAACGGTGGCTTCCTCATGGGGGACTCGCAGGGTGGCTTCTACCTCGATGGCAAGCAGTACGGTCCGCTCGTCCCCGGGGTCGCGGCCGAGGTGTTCCGGCGGGATGGGTCCTTTACCGTCGGGGTGTGGGGGCGTGACGTCAAGCTCGACTCCGATGTCGTCGGGGTGCGGCAGCAGCGGCAGCTGATGATTGACGGCGGGCGCATCGCCGGGGACATCGACTCGCTGTTCACCTGGGGTGTCACCGATGGCGGGGCCACCTACGTCCGCCGGTCCGGGGTCGGTGTCACCGCCGGCGGCGATGTTGTCTTCGCGCTCGGCCCGACGATGTCGCCGCGCTCGCTGGCCACCGCGCTGCAGCAGGCCGGGGCGGTGCGGGCGATGGAGCTCGACATCAACATCAGCTGGCCCTCGTTCATGGCCTATGACGCCTCCGCCAACCCTGGCGATCCGCGCCCCTACAAGTGGGGCGACTACCCGCGTTCCGCCGAGCGCTACTTCAGCCACTCGGCCCGCGATTTCGTCGCCGTCTACGCGCGCGCCGCCGGTGCGCAGGGTGGGTGCGTGGACGCGTCCGGGGCGCCGCGTTCGCGGCCGGGTGGCGACACCATCGTTTCGCCGCTGGCCTGCTGAGACGGCGCAACCGGAGAGGTGCGGTGTGGGAATCAGGATGCTGCGATGCTGAAAAGGGCAGGCGTGAGCCCGGTCACATCCCCGCCTTCCGAGTGACGGCGTCATAACCATTACCCCGCGGCAACTAAGCTCTAGGTTATGGCGGAGTACATTTACACCCTGCGCAAGGCGCGTAAGGCCCACGGCGACAAGGTCATCCTCGACGACGTGACCCTGTCGTTCCTTCCTGGCGCGAAGATCGGCGTCGTCGGTCCGAACGGTGCGGGTAAGTCCACCGTGCTGAAGATCATGGCCGGGCTGGAGACGGCGTCGAACGGCGACGCCAACCTCGCCCCCGGCGCCTCCGTCGGGATCCTGCTGCAGGAACCTCCGCTGGACGAGACCAAGAACGTCCTGGAGAACGTCCAGGAGGCCGTCAAGGAGACCCTTGACCTGCTGAAGCGGTTCAACGAGATCGCCGAGCAGATGGCCACCGACTACTCCGACGAGCTGCTCGCGGAGATGGGCAAGCTGCAGGACGAGCTGGACCACCGCAACGCCTGGGAGCTGGACTCGCAGATCGAGCAGGCGATGGACGCCCTGCGCTGCCCGCCCGGCGACGCCGACGTCAAGGTCCTCTCCGGTGGCGAGAAGCGCCGCGTGGCGCTGTGCAAGCTGCTGCTGGAGGCGCCCGACCTGCTGCTGCTCGACGAGCCCACCAACCACCTCGACGCCGAGTCGGTGAACTGGCTGGAGCAGCACCTGGAGAAGTACGCCGGGACCGTGGTCGCCGTCACCCACGACCGGTACTTCCTGGACAACGTCGCCCAGTGGATCCTGGAGCTCGACCGCGGTCGCGCCTACCCCTACGAGGGCAACTACTCGACGTACCTGGAGACCAAGGCCTCGCGTATGCGGGTCGAGGGCCAGAAGGACGCCAAGCGGCAGAAGCGCCTGAAGGAAGAGCTGGAGTGGGTCCGCTCCAACGCCAAGGCGCGCCAGGTCAAGAGCAAGGCGCGACTGGCCCGGTACGAGGAGATGGCCGCCGAGGCGGACAAGATCCGCAAGCTCGACTTCGAGGAGATCCAGATCCCGCCGGGCCCGCGTCTGGGCAGCGTCGTGATCGAGGTCAACGACCTGGTCAAGGGCTTCGACGACCGGGTCCTGATCGACGACCTGTCCTTCACGCTGCCGCGCAACGGCATCGTCGGCGTGGTCGGACCGAACGGCGCCGGCAAGACCACGCTGTTCAAGACCATGGTCGGCATGGAGCAGGCGGACGGCGGGTCGGTCAAGATCGGCGAGACCGTCTCGATCTCCTACGTCGACCAGAACCGGGCCGGCATCGACCCGAAGAAGAGTCTGTGGGAGGTCGTCTCCGACGGCCTGGACTACATCAAGGTCGGCCAGGTCGAGATGCCGTCGCGGGCCTACGTCTCGGCGTTCGGCTTCAAGGGCCCGGACCAGCAGAAGCCGGCCGGCGTGCTGTCCGGCGGCGAGCGCAACCGGCTGAACCTGGCGCTGACGCTCAAGCAGGGCGGCAACCTGCTGCTGCTCGACGAGCCCACCAACGACCTGGACGTGGAGACGCTGACCTCGCTGGAGAACGCGCTGCTGGACTTCCCCGGCTGCGCCGTGGTCATCTCCCACGACCGCTGGTTCCTGGACCGGGTCGCCACGCACATCCTGGCGTGGGAGGGCGACTCGAAGTGGTTCTGGTACGAGGGCAACTTCGAGGGCTACGAGAAGAACAAGGCTGAGCGCCTCGGCCCGGAGTCGCTGCGCCCGCACCGTGCCACCTACCGGAAGCTGACGCGCGACTGATGACCGGCACCGCCGAGACGAGCACGACGACGGACACCGCTTCCGCGCGCCCCCGCCCGGGCGCGGGCCCGGCTCCCGAGCACCGGGGGCCGGGGAAGCGGCACGTCTACCTGTGCCCGCTGCGGTGGTCCGACATGGACGCCTACCAGCACGTGAACAACGTGGTCTACCTCCGGTACCTGGAGGAGGCGCGGGTGGACTGGATGTTCCGCCGCGCCTCCGAGGCCGGGGTGAAGGGCTTCGAGACGTTCGGCACGGTGGTGGCCAAGCACGAGATCGAATACCGGCGCCCGCTGGTCTACCGCCCGGAGCCGGTGCGGGTCGAGGTCTGGGTGACCGACATCCGCGCGGCCAAGTTCACCGTGGCCTACGAGGTCCGCGACGACGAGGGCGTCTACGCGACCGCCAGCTCGGTGCTGGTGCCGTTCGACATCGCGGGGAACCACCTGCGGCGGCTGTCGCCGGTGGAGAAGGACTACCTCGCCGAGTACTACACCCCGGAGCAGGCGTGAACACGCAGGCGTCGGCGCTGCTGCTGGCAGGCGCGGATGAGGCGGCGGACCTGGGCGGATACCTGACCCGGCTGCTGCGGTTCGACAAGGCCGCGGCGGTGCGGGTGGTGGCGTCGGGTTCGGCGATCGGGGTGTACGGACGGCCGCCGTTCGACGTCCTGACGCTGCGCACGGTGGCCCTGGGCCCCGGCGAGCCCGTGGCCGAGACGGACCCGGCCGCGGAGGTGGACGTCACCGTCTCGGCCGGCGACCTGCTGCACGCCATAGCCGACGACGGCTCGCTGGCCCTGCCGCGTCCGCTGGCCGGGGCGACCGCGTGGACCGGCTTCCTGCCGCCGCGCGCCGGCTGGCAGACGGTCGGCGAGCTGCCGGTCGCGGAGGTCGAGACCGCCGCGCTGGCCGGCATCGCCGATTTCAAGGTGCGGGCCGAGGCGGTTCCGGATCAGCGGCGGACCCGGGCGGCCGTCGACCGCATCGCCGCCGAGATCTGGGACCAGCCGCTGACGTTCGGGCTGCCGGTGCGGGCCGCGCACGCCGCCCGGGCGATGGCGTTCCTCGGGCAGGCGCAGTCCGCGTCGGCGGTGGTGCGCACGGCCGGGCGGTGGCTGCGGCTGGACGCGCCGTTCGGGACGGTCGTGGTGCGGACCGGTTCCGGTCTGCTGGCTTGAGGCTCTGGCCTGTGGACTTGGCCTGAGGACCTGGCCCGAGGCTCTGGCTTGAGGCTCGGCCTGGCGGTCTTGTCCGGGCTCTCCGGCCTTCTCAGCCCTGCCGCGTGAACCGCAGCTTCACGCCTATCTCCCCCTTGGCGGCGATCATCCCGAGCTGGTTCCACGTCATCCCGAAGTCCGCACGGACGTAGGGGATCGTCGCGGTCAGCGTGACGGCGTCGCCGTGCCGGTCGGCGTGCGCGATGAACTTCAGGGGCTTGACGGTCTCGCGGACCTTCAGCGTCCCCTCGACCTGCACCTCGCTGCTGTCCGGGGTGACCGGGCCGATCCGGTCGGCGACGAACTGGAACGTCGGGTGCAGCTCGGCGTCGAAGAAGTCCTTGGAATGCAGGTGGGAGTCGCGCTTGCCCAGGCGGGTGCCGAGGGAGGCGGACTCGACGGTGACGGTGCCCGCGCCGGTGCCGTCCTCGTTCAGCACACCCTCGGCCCGGACGGTCTGGAACACGCCGCGGACCGTGACCAGGCCCCAGAACGTCTTGTGCCGGACGGCCACCTCGTGACCGGAGGGGTCGAGGGTCCAGTTCTCGCTCATGGCGGGCTCCCAGTGGGGTCGGTGGGACGAAGGATAGGTAGCTCGTAATCTTCTCGCCAGTAATTAACTAGCTGGCGAGATAGTAACTCGGTGACCTATCCTGGTCAACGTGAGCGGGACTGATGGGCACAGCGACGGGGACGGGGCCTGCCCCTCGATGGCGGACCTGGCGCTGCTCCGGCAGTGGAACCAGCTCCAGGGGGCGTTCCGGCGGCTGAACGGCCGCCTGCTCGACGACGTCGAGGCCAGTACGGGGGTGTCGCCCTCGGCGTTCCAGGCGCTCTGGTACCTGGTCGGCAGCCCGGAGCGCACGGCGAAGATGAGCCAGCTCTCGGCGATCCTGGGCTTCTCGACGGCCGGCACGACCAAGGTCGCCGACCGGCTCGCCGAGGCCGGGATGATCGAGCGCGGGCCCTCGGCGGCCGACCGCCGGGTGATCCTGGTGACGCTGACCGAGCACGGGATGACGGTCGCGAGCGAGGCGATCCGCACGTTCCTGGGGGCGCTGCGCGAGCGCGCGGTCGAGCCGATGGGGCCGGACGGGTTCGCGGAACTGGTGACGGCGGTGGTCGGGTTGGACCCGGGCGGCGGCGGGGAGTGCTGACGCGGGTTGAAGTCGGCTGAGCTAACTACTCGGCCGGGTGCCCGCTCAGACCGTGACGCCCTTCCCACGCAGCCAGCTCAGCGGGTCCACCAGCGTGCCGTTGCCGGCGGCGACTTCGAAGTGCAGGTGCGGGCCGGTGGAGTTGCCGGTGGAGCCGAGATGGCCGACGGTCTGGCCGGCCGTGATCCTGCCGCCGTAGACGGCGATCCGCGACATGTGGTTGTAGGCCGTGGACGTGCCGTCGGTGTGCTTCACGACCACGCGCAGGCCGTACGGTCCGGCCCAGCCCGCGGAGACGACGGTGCCGTCGGCGACCGCTGCGATCGATGTGCCGTACGGTGCCGCGAGGTCCAGGCCGGTGTGCGTGCCGCTGCTCCAGTTGGTGCCGCTGGCGCCGAACGTGGCCGTCACGCGCGCGCCGGGAAGCGGCGAGACGTGCGTGGGCTTCCGGGCCGGGGCGGGAGCCGGAGCCGCAGCAGGCGCGGCAGCCGCGGCAGGAGCAGGCGCCGCCACAGCGACAGGCGCCGGAGCCTTCTCGGCGGCAGCCTCCTGCGCCGGATGCATCCGCGCGGCGAGCAGATCGGGCGCGGCACCGCCGACCGCGGCCTGATGTGCCTCGGCGATCGGCGCGCCGGGACGCGCCGCAGCAGCCGGCGTCGCGACGGCGGCCAGCGCCAGCAGAGTCCCGGCGCCGGTGGCGACGAACAGCGGACGGCGGCGGTCAGATCGGCCGGGCTTGCGATGGCGAGCGGAGAACATCCACCAAACCTAGACAAAACATCCATGGCGGATAGTAGCCAAGAGAGTGCTCTAGGTTATTTGTGCTGGCTAAATACCATCTCTGATCCAGCTCGCGCTATGAATGCCGCGCACCCCCGCCGAACAACAGGTGTGAGCCAACTCGCGCCGACCCCGGGCTAACCCGCCGCCTGAGCCTTCCGCTGCCGCTTCGCCAAAGGCATCAGCGCCATGTCCTCCGCGCTGACCTTCAGCCGCTTGTACGCGTACCCGCGCTCGCCGAGCCACTGCTCGGCCTTCGCCTGCGCGCGTTCGCCGGCCGCGACGATGTCCTCCTCGCGCTCCCCGTGTTCCAGGTAGCGGAACGTGAAGAACGGCCGCATCGCCAGGTCGTACGTCAGCTGCCCCTCCGCGGTGAACGCCGCGTTCAGCACGTCGTGCTCCGCCGCGGCGGCCAGCAGCTTCGCGCGCTGGTCGTCGGTCAGGGCGTCGAAGGAGCCGCGGACCATGACCCGGAAGGTGCGTTCGCTCATGGCGCCGACGATAACCCGCCCCGACCGGCGCCACGAGTGGATTTCCACGTGGATTCCTACTCGGCGTTGACCATGCTGTGCGCGGCGCGCACCAGGTAGTCCCACAGCTCCGCCGCGTACAGCGGCGGCAGTTCCAGCTCGTCCACCGCGACCCGCATGTGGACCAGCCACGCGTCGCGCGCCGCGGGGTCGACCTTGAACGGGAAGTGGCGCATGCGCAGGCGCGGATGCCCGCGCTGTTCCGAATACGTGGTCGGTCCGCCCCAGTACTGCTCCAGGAACATGCGCAGGCGTTCCTCAGCAGGTCCGAGGTCCTCCTCCGGGTACATCGGCCGCAGCAGGGGGTCGGTCGCCACGCCTTCGTAGAAGCGCGCGACCAGCTTCCGGAAGGTCGGCGCGCCGCCGACCGCCTCGTAGAACGTGACGGGTTCCTCGCGATCACTCACGGGCCCCATTGTCCCACCCCGCAAGGGCCGGGTTCTATGCTTCATACATGCCGGGGGAGTCAAAAGCGCTGGATACGGGGTTCGCAAAACCGATGCGGGGGGTTGATCGAGCGGATTTCCCGGCACAGACGTCCCGTGAAGAACCCCTGCAGAGCCCCCAAGATCTCTCTCCAGAACCCCTCGAAACGGAAGCGGAAGAGCAGCCGGACACGCAGTCGGAGGAGCCGCCGGCCAAGATCGCGCGCTTCGCTCCCTGGCTCATAGCAACCGGGGCCTTCACCCTCTATGCGCTGATCTCCATCCTCCGTTACGAACGCCGCGAATCCATGTCCTGGGACCTCGGCATCTTCACGGAAGCGGTCCGCGACTACGCCCACTTCCAGGCGCCCATGACCGCCATCCGGGGTCAGGACATGAACCTCCTCGGCGACCACTGGCACCCGGTCCTGATGCTCCTGGGCCCGTTCTTCCGCGTCTTCCCGACGCCGATCACCCTCCTCGTGGCGCAGTCCGTCCTCCTCGCGGTGGCAGCCGTCCCGCTCACCAGAACCGCCATCGACCTCGTGGGCCGCTATCAGGGATACGCCATAGGTATCGCCTACGGACTGTCCTGGGGCGTCGTCCAGGCGGCGAACTTCGACTTCCATGAGGTGGCCTTCGCGGTCCCCGCCTTAGCGTTCAGCCTCTGTGCCTACATCCGTGGCGAGTACCGCAAGACCATCCTGTGGGCGCTCCCGCTGCTGTTCGTCAAAGAAGACCTCGCGCTACTGGTCCCGATCATCATCGCCATGGTCGTGGCCCGCACCCGCTTCAGCGGACGCCGCGTCACCCAAGGGGCGACCCTCGTCTCCGGCGTCGCCCTGGGAGTCCTGACGACCTCCTTCCTGGTGAAGATCGTCATACCGCACTTCAACCCCAACGGCGTCTACGAGTACTGGAACGAGGGCGGCTGCCTCGACCCCAGACTCCACGCCGGCGTCGGCAAGCTCCTCACATGTGTTCCCCAACAATTCATGAACGGCATCGGCGACAAAGAGCGCACGATCCTCATGACGCTCGTCCCGGTCGCCTTCATCGCGCTCCGGTCCCCGCTGGTCCTGCTCGCGGTCCCGGCGCTGGTGGCTCGCTTCGTGAACGTCATGCCGTCCTACTGGGGCACCGACTTCCACTACAGCGTCGTCCCCATGGTCGTGGTCTTTGCCGCGGCTATACACGGTCTGATCCTGATGAAGGAGTCCCGCGAGCAAGAGCGAAAGCAGACCTGGCTCCGCACCATAGGCGACGCCCAACTCAAGCACGGCGCCGTCGCCATGCTCGCGATCGCCGCGGCGCTGACGCAGTCCTTTCCGCTCCAGGACCTGCTGCACCACCAGACCTGGTTCCCCAGCGCACGTGCCCAGGCCATAAAGCGTGCCGAAGCGAAGGTCCCCTCAGGAGTCACTGTGGAGACCACCATAGAGATGCTGCCCGCACTGGCGGCGCGCACGCAGACGCTGTGGATCGGCAACCCGAACATCATCGATCCGCCCGAGTACGAGGCCTTCGACCTGGATCGCACAGGCTGGTACGGGCAGTCGTCCCCGCTGGAATTCGTCCGCACACGGCACCCCAGCTACGACTACGAAGAGGTGTTCGCCGACAGTGTGAACAACGTTTACGTGTTCAAACGGATCGGCTGAGCACACCCGACGGCCGCGTGAGAGGATCGCGTCAGGAGCTTTCGACTGTTGCAAGGAAGAAGGTAGGGACACCCATGGCGACTACGCGCAAGGCCGACACGCACTGGGAGGGCAGCCTCCTCGACGGCAAGGGCAACGTCACGCTGGCCTCGTCGCACAGCGGCACCTTCGACGTCACCTGGGCGTCGCGCGCCACCGAGGCGGCGGACCAGACCAGCCCCGAGGAGCTGATCGCGGCCGCGCACGCCACCTGCTACTCGATGGCGCTGTCGCACGGCCTGGCCGGCGCCGGCACCCCGCCGGAGAAGGTCGACACGCACGCCGAGGTCGACTTCCAGCCCGGCGAGGGCATCACCGGCATCCGCCTCGTGGTCCGCGCCTCGGTGCCCGGCCTGAGCGCCGAGGACTTCCAGGCCGCCGCCGAGAACGCCAAGGCGAACTGCCCGGTGTCCAAGGCGCTGGCCGGCGTCCCGTCGATCACGCTGGACGCCGCGCTCGTCTGAGCCCGCTGAGCCCGCCGGGCCGCCGAGCCCGCCGGGCAGCGAGCGGTCTGTGAAACGCACCAATGACTGGGGCCCCTGTCGATACGACAGGGGCCCCAGCCATCTCAGGAGACGAACCCCGGCGTACCGGGGCCCGTACATCTACCGCCGGGCCAGCTCGTCGAGCCCCAGCAGCACCGCGCCGTGGATCGGCCGCTCCTCCGCCACGGTGAGCACCGCGCGCGGCGCCCGCTTGGCGAACCGCCGGTCGATGCCGGCCGTCAGCAGCGGCTGCCGGGCCCGCAGCACCCCGCCGCCGAGCACCACCTCGACCTCGGAGTCCATCAGGTCCAGCCGGCCCATCGCGGCGAACGCCAGCGCGCAGACCTCGTCGGCCAGCCGCTCCACGATCGACAGCGCCACCTCGTCGCCGAGCCCGGCGACCTCGAACACCAGCGGCGCCAGCTCGCCGAAGCGGTCGTCGGCGATCCGGCCGAAGTGGATGGCCTCCACCAGCTCGGCCATCGAGGCGCAGCCGAAGTACTCGGCCACCGCCTTGCGCAGCACCGTCGGGGCTCCCCGGCCGTCCTCGGCGCGCACCGCGAACCAGTGCGCGGTCTCGCCGATGCCCGGGCCGCCGCCCCAGTCGCCGGAGACCGTGCCGATCGCCGGGAACCGCGCGTGGCGGCCGTCCGGGGCGATGCCGACGCAGTTCATGCCCGCCCCGCAGACCACGGCCACACCCCAGGGCCGCGACGTCCCCGAGCGCATCAGCGCGAACGAGTCGTTGTCGACGACGGTGCGCTCGGCCCAGCCGCGCCCGGCGAACTCCGCGGTCAGCGCCTCGACCTCGACCGGGAAGTCCGCTCCGGCGACGTAGGCGGCCAGCAGCTCGGCCACCGGCCGGTCGGCCGGCAGCCCCAGCTCGGCGCGGATCAGCGCCACGCCTTGCCCGGCCACCGACACCGCCCCGGCCATGCCGTCCAGGTGCGGCGTGAAGCCGCCGACCTGGACGCAGGCCAGCACCGTGCCGTCCGCCGTTGCCAGCGCCACCTCGGTCTTGCTGTTCCCGCCGTCGATCGCCAGGACGGCCGCCCCGGTCACGCCCACGGCAGGAAGTCGCGGTTCTTGGCGACCAGCGAGTCGGCCAGCTTGTCCGCCAGGTCGGCCTGGCCGATCAGCGGGTGCGCGAGCATCGCGGTGCGGACCCGGTCCACGCCGCCCTTGATCGCGGCCTCGACGGCCAGCTCCTCGTAGGCGGAAACGTGTCCGATCAGGCCGCGGTACAAGGGCTCGATCGGTGCGCGCAGCGGCGCCGGGCGGACCCCGGAGGCGTCCACGATCGCGGGGACCTCGATCACCGCGTCGTCGGCCAGGAACGGGAAGGTGCCGGCGTTGCGGACGTTGACGACCAGTTCTTCGCCGAGGTCGCCGTGCAGCGAGGCGAGCAGCTCGACCGCCGCCTCGGAGTAGAACGCGCCGCCGCGCTTGCTCAGCGCCTCCGGCTTGGTGTCCAGCGTCGGGTCGGCGTACTGCGCCAGCAGCTCGGCCTCCACCGCCGCGACCGCCTTGGCCCGGTTCTCGCCCTTGGCGACCTGGTCGATCTGCTCCTTGACCACGATGTCGTGGGCGTAGAAGTAGCGCAGGTAGTAGGAGGGGATCGCGCCGAGCCGGCTGATCAGCTCGGCCGGCAGCTCGATGTCGTGCGCGACCTCGTCCAGCGCCTCGCCGAGGTACTTCGGCAGGAAGTCCGTGCCGTCCAGGTAGAACCCGCGCTCCCAGGTCAGGTGGTTGAGACCGACGTGGTCCAGCTTGATCCGCGACGGCTCCACCCCCAGGTGCGCGGCGGCGCGGCGCTGGAAGCCGATGGCCACGTTGCACAGCCCGACCGCGCGGTGCCCGGCGTCCAGCAGCGCGCGGGTGACGATGCCGACCGGGTTGGTGAAGTCGATGATCCAGGCCTGCGGGGCTATTCGCCGGACGCGCTCGGCGATGTCCAGCACCACCGGCACGGTCCGCAGCGCCTTGGCGAAGCCGCCGGCCCCGGTGGTCTCCTGGCCGACACAGCAGAACTCCAGCGGGAAGGTCTCATCGACGTTCCGGATGGTCTGCCCGCCGACCCGCAGCTGGAGCAGTACCGCGTCCGCGCCCTCGATGCCGGACTCCAGCTCGGTGTGCGTGGTGACCACGCCCGGGTGCCCCTGCTTGGCGAAGATCCGGCGGGCCAGCCCGCCGATCAGCTCCACCCGGTCCGCGGCCGGGTCTATCAGCGCGAGTTCGGTGAGCGGCAGGGTGTCGCGCAGCCGCGCGAAGCCGTCCACCAGCTCCGGCGTGTACGTCGATCCTCCGCCTACGACGGCGAGTTTCATATCAGGCTCCTGTCCCGGTCCATGGCGTCCATACGCGCGGCTACACCCCGCGGTTGAAGAGGTCTTCGCGCACCGTCCGCAGTGCCGCGTGGATGGCTCCGGCCAGGACCGGGTTGCCCTCCACGGTGGACACCGCGAGCGTCGGGCGGGGAACCGCCACCGCGTGCAGCTCGTGCGTGATCAGGTCTTTGAGGAGGTCGCCGCCGGCGCGCAGGGTGCCGCCGGACAGGACGACGAGCGAGGGGTCCAGGACGGCCAGGACCGGGGCCAGCCCGCGCGCGGTGCGCTGGGCCAGGGTGGTCAGCATCGCCGTGTTGCCGGTCTCCACCGCGCGCCGGACGGCCTCGGCGTGGTCGTCCACGCGGATGCCGTGGTCGCGGGCCAGCAGCAGGACGGCCGGGCGGCCGGCGATGTTCTGGAAGGTGTTCTTCACCGGTTTGGCCGAGCGGGCCAGCGGGTCCTGCGGATCCAGGGCGACCGGCATGTAGCCGATCTCGCCCGCGCCGCCGGTCGCGCCGCGCACGAACCGGCCGTCCTGCACGATCGCCAGCCCGATGCCGTTGCCCATCCAGAACACCACGAAGTCGTCGGCGCCGCGGGCCTGGCCCAGGTGCTGCTCGGCGATGGCGGCGAGGTTGACGTCGTTCTCCACCTCGACCCGCACCCCCAGCAGCTCGCGCAGCCGGCTCAGGTTGCCGCCGTGCCAGCCCGGCAGGTCGCGGGCGAACCCGAGCTGCCCGGTCTGCGGGTGCGGGGCGCCGGGGACGCCGATCACCACGTGCCGCACCGCCTCCGGGGCGATCCCGGCGGCCTCGGCGGCGCCGTGCAGGGCGTCGCGCACGCGCTCCACGCTGCCGGCCGCGCTGCGCCCGACCACCGGCACCTCGAACTCGCCGACCACCTCGCCGGCCAGATCGGCGACGGCGGCGGTGACCCGGGTGTGGGTGACGTCGACCCCGCCGGCGTGGCCGGCGCTGGGGTTCACCGCGTACAGCTGCGCGCTGGGTCCGGGGCCGCCGGCGGCGGTGCCGGCCGGGACGATCAGGTCGGCGGTCAGCAGCCGGTCGACCAGCTGGCTGGCGGTGGGCTTGGACAGTCCGGTCAGCGCGCCGATCCGGGTGCGGGTGAGCGGTCCGTGCTCCAGGAGCAGCTCCAGGGCCGACCGGTCGTTGATGGACCGCAACAGGCGGGGGGTGCCGGGGGTGGTGTCAGGATTGGCCACGGCGGCATTCTCCTCCCCGCTTCCCGGTGCCGGTGGGCATCTATTAGGAAAGTTTACTAACGAAAAGGCAGGTTAGCGGTCCTGCTCACACTCGTCAAGAGTCTTTCCCCCGAGCCCCCCGGCGCGGCCACGTCGACGGCCGCTCCGGCTGCTGCGCTGACCACCCCGACCACGCTGACCACCCCGACCACCTCGCGACGGCCACCGCGACCGCCGGCCCCTGCGGCGGCGTCGCGCGGTACTGCGCGTACTTCCGCTGGAACGCGGCGAGCACGTCGGGCGTCAGCGGGCTGACCCGCGCGGTGCCGTCGGCCCGGGCCCACCACAGGGCGTCCCAGTCGGCGTCGTAGTGCTCCGTCAATAAGGAGACGTGTGGGTTCGCCGCGATGTTCCGCAAACGCTTCAGATCCGTGCTGCGCTTGGGCTTGTGGTCCACCACCAGCGCCAGGCCGTCGCCGATCTCGGCGAACACTACCGGGACCAGGTGAGGGACGCCTGAAGCGTCCGCGGTGGCCAGGATCGCGTGCGGCTGCCGCAGGAAAACAGTGCGGGCTTCCTCGGGGGTCATACCCCCATCAGAGCAGGCCCTGGGCCATCGCCTTCGTCACCGCGGCGGTGCGGTCGTCCACGCCGAGCTTGCCGAAGACCCGGACCAGGTGGGTCTTCACCGTGGCCTCGCTGATGAACAGCTCGCGCCCGATCTCGGCGTTGGCCAGGCCTCGGGCGACGAGCGCCAGCACCTCGCGCTCGCGCGGCGTCAGCGGCTGCGCGGCGGGCTGGCGCATGCGGCTGACCAGCTTGGCGGCCACCGCGGGGGCCAGGACCGTCTCGCCGCGGGCGGCCAGCCGCACGGCCTCGGCCAGGTCCGCGCGCGGGGTGTCCTTGAGCAGGTAGCCGGTCGCCCCGGCCTCGACGGCCCGGACGATGTCGGCGTCCGTGTCGTAGGTGGTCAGGATCAGCACCTTGATCGCCGGGGCCTCGGCGGCCAGCCGGGCGGTGGCCTCGACGCCGTCCATCCCGGCCATCCGCAGGTCCATCAGGACCACGTCGGGCGCCAGCTCCAGGGCCAGGCGCACGGCCTCGGCGCCGTCGGCGGCCTCGGCGACCACGTCCAGGTCCGGTTCGGCGGCCAGCATGCCGGTCAGGCCGGCCCGGACCACCGGGTGGTCGTCGACGATCAGGACCCGGAGACTCGGGGGAGCGGAGCCGAAGGGGGACTCAAGTCGGGCTGAGCTTCCTGCGCCGGTCGGGCCTGCGGATCCTGCCGATCCCGCCGGCCCCGCAGCCCTCGCCGATCCCGCAGCTTCCGCACGCGCGCCGTCACTCATAAGGCACCTCCGCCCCCACTCGGGTCCCGGCGCCGGGCGCGCTGGTGATGGTCAGGGCTCCGCCGACCTGCTCGACGCGCTCGCGCATCGAGCGCAGGCCGAAGCCTTTGCAAGGGGTCTCGGGCATGCCGACCCCGTCGTCCTCCACAGCCAGCGTCAGCTGCTCGGCGCCGTAGGTCAGCCAGACCGTCACCGTCGCGGCCTGCGCGTGCTTGCGGACGTTCGCCAGAGCCTCCTGCGCGATCCGCAGCGTCACCACCTGGACGTTGGCGGTCAGCGCGCGCGGGCTCCCGCCGATGTCGACCGAGGTGGCCATGCCCAGCTCCTCGCCGATCCGCGCCGCCGCCCTCCGCAACGCCGCGTCCAGCGGGAGTCCCGCGGTCGGGTCTCCGCCGATCAGGGCCCTGGCCTCGGCGAGGTTTTCGCGGGCGGTCCGGGCGGCCAGGTCCAGGCGTTGGCGGGTGGTGGCCGGGTCGGTGTCCAGCGTCGCGTCGGCGGCCTGGATCAGCATCAGCAGGCTGGTGAACCCCTGTGCCAGGGTGTCGTGGATCTCGCGGGCCAGCCGCTCGCGCTCCTCGCGGACCCCGGCCTCGTGGTGGGCCCGCTCCAGCTCCTCGCGGGTGTCCTCCAACTCGCGGATGAGCGCGCCGCGCCGGTCGTTGTCGTTCAGCATCTCCACGAAGAAACCGCCGATGAACAGGTTGACCAGCAGCGCCGATCCGGCGGTCAGGACCCAGCCGGCCAGGCCGCCCCAGCTCACGCCGCCTCGGAGCAGGATCGGCAGGGTCAGCACCGCCGCCACGCCCGCCATGGTCGCCAGACCCCGGATCCGGAACCCGGTCAGCGGCGAGAACTGGGACAGGACGATGCTCGCCAGGAAGGTCAGGCTGGGATCGACCCAGACCAGGACGAAGGAGAGCGCGGAGGCGATGGCCAGGTGGTAGTAGACCGCCCGGCGGGGCGCCCGGTCGAGCAGCCAGGGGTATTCCAGCAGCAGGTACGAGGCCGACATCGCGGCGATCAGGACCAGCAGCCACAGCGGCTGCCTGCCGATGACCACCAGCACCACGCTGACCAGCAGCGCGAAGTGCCAGGCCACGGCCCACAGCCGGGCGATGCGCGTCCACGAGCGGAAGGACTCGCGGCTGTCCTCGGCCACCGTCGGGCTGGTCGCGGACCCGGAACGGTCGGCCCGTGCCGCGCCGCCGTCGGTGCCGGCGATGCCACCAGCGCCAGCGCCGGTGCCGGTGCCGGTGCTGGTGTCGCCGCCACCGCCGTCACCGCCGTCACCGCCGCCCCGGCTCGCCGCCGCCCCGACACCGGCCTGTGCGGACGCCGGGACAGCGACCGGGCCCTCGGGCCCAGCCGCCGTCGCCGCGGGCTCGGTCACCCGTCGTCCCTTCCCCGCCAGCTGAACGTCTTCAGGCACAGCGCCAAGCCGATCACACACCAGGCCGCCAGCACCAGGGCGAGCCGCCCGTGCTCCCAGGACCCGGCGGGCTCGACGGCCTTGAACGAGTCCGGCAGGAACACCGAGCGCATCCCCTGGCACAGCCACTTGATCGGGAACATCGCGCCGATCTCCTGGACCGGCTTGGGCAGCTGCGAGAACAGGATGAACACCCCCGAGATGAACTGCAACACCATGATCGGCAGCCAGACGATCGCCGAGCCGTTCTCCGACCGGATCAGGCTGCTCAGCCCGATCCCCAGCAGGCTGCACGCCGTGCAGCCGAGTATCAGCACCCAGGTGAAGGTGATCCACGGCCCCGGCGAGGCGGGCAGCTTCAGCCCCATCACCGTCACCCCGACCAGCAGCATGACGGTGACCTGCGCGACCGTCGAGGCCAGGACCGAGGCCACCTTGCCCAGGAAGTACGACGCGGCCGGCATCGGGGTGGTCCGCAGCCGTTTCAGCGCCTTGGTGTGGCGCTCGGTGGCCACCTGGAACGCCAGGTTCTGCAGCGCGCCGTTGATGACGCACATCCCGATCATCCCGGTCGCGTAGACCTGCTGGTAGGTCGCCGAGGTCCCGTCGATCTTCCCCCGGAAGATCGAGCCGAACAGCAGCAGCATCACCACCGGCAGCGCGAAGGTGTAGATCAGCAGCCCGGTGTTGCGGGTCAGCTGCACCACCTCGACGGCCATCCGGACCCGGCCGATCCGCCAGACCTCGCTCAGCGTGGCGCGCTGGCGGGCCACGGCCTCAGTCGTCCCCACCGCGGCCCCCACCGACTCGACTGTCTGCCCGGTCACCGCGCTCATCGCGCACTCTCCTCGTCCGCCCCGATCAGGCCCAGATAGATGTCCTCCAGCGACGGCCGCACCACCGACAGCCCCGGGATCTCGCCCCGGAACAGCGTCGAGAGCTCTGCGACGAACCGCGTCGGCTCCGCGGTGTGCTCCTCGCGGCGCCGGCCGTCCTCCTCCCAGGACACGATCGCGGCGGCCCGGTCCCGCCCGCCGAGCCGCTCCGGCGCGTCCACCTCGACCAGCTGTCCCTTGGACAGCACGCCGACCCGGTCGGCCAGCGCCTCGGCCTCGTCCAGATAGTGCGTGGTGAGCAGGATGGTGGTCCCGGCGGTGCGCAGCGAGCGGATGAGCTCCCAGAACTGCCGCCGCGCGGCCGGGTCGAAGCCGGTCGTCGGCTCGTCCAGGAACAGCAGTTCCGGACCGCCGACGATGCCGAGCGCCACGTCCAGCCGCCGCCGCTGGCCCCCGGACAGCCGCGAGGTGAGGGTCCGGGTCTGCTCGGTGAGCCCCACGGCCGCGATCACCTCGGCGGGGTCGCGCGGCGCCGGGTAGTAGGCGCCGAACTGCCGCACGGCCTCCCCGACCCGCAGCATCGTGAAGTCCTTGGCCTCCTGCAGCACGACCCCGATCCGGGCCCGCCACCGGTGGTCCGCCTGGGCCGGGTCCACGCCCAGCACCGACACCTCGCCCGCGTCGCGCCCCCGCAACCCCTCCAGGATCTCAACGGCGGTGCTCTTGCCCGCGCCGTTCGGTCCCAGCAGTGCGAAGACCTCGCCGGCGGCGACGTCCAGATCGACGCCGGCGAGCGCCGCGGCGTCCCCGTAGTTCTTGCGCAGTCCCCTGACGCGCAGTGCTGTGGTCATGCCTCCTACGGTGGCCCTGGAGGCGGTCACGGCATGAGGTGCTACCGGTTGAACCCCGGGGTCAACCGTTCGATGGACTCTTCAGGGGTTGCGGCACGTGCGGCGCCGCGGCGACCGCGTCCTCGGCGCCGTTGGTCCCGCTGGCGGCGGTGAGGCCGACCTTCACCCCGGCCTCGTCGAACGCGTGGAGCAGCCGCGAACGCAACTCCCGCGCCACCTCGGAGCTGGCGCGCGGGGCGGTGCGCATGCTGACGCGCATCATCATGTGGTCGCCCTCGATGGACTCGATGCCGGCCACGGTCGGCGCCTCGGACAGGAAGCTGTCCTTCCACATCGGGTCCTCGAACAGCTGGTGCGCGGTCTCGACCATGATGTCGCGGACCCGGTTGGGGGTCTCGGTGTAGGCGACCGGCACGTCCACGATGGCCCGCGCGTGCCCCTGCGACTGGTTGCCGATCCGCTTGATCGTGCCGTTGCGGACGTACCAGACCACGCCGTCGATGTCGCGCAGCTGCGTGACCCGCAGCCCGACCTCCTCCACGGTGCCCTTGGCGTCGCCGGCGTCGATGAAGTCGCCGACCCCGTACTGGTCCTCCATGATCATGAATATCCCGGCGAGCAGGTCGGTGACCACGTCCCGGGCGCCGAAGCCGATCGCCACCGACAGGCCGCCGACCGAGGCCAGGATCGGCCCGGTGGAGATGCGCAGCTGGTCGATGATCATCAGGGCCGCGATGATCATGATGGTCACGCTGGCGATGCTGCCGAGCACGCCGCCCAGCGCCCGGGTGCGCTGCATCCGCCGCTCGGCGCCCATCAGCAGCCCGGACTCCAGGAAGCGCCCCGGCTTGGACTCGGCGCGCATCGCGGCCTTGTCCACGGCCCGCCTGATGAAGGTCAGGGTGACCTTCCGGATGATCAGCGAGACGACGATGATCGACACGATCGCGATCGTGTCCGAGACGATCAGTCCCGAGTGGTCGCTGAACCAGTTGCTCACATGCACCACCTTCGTTGTCATCGAGTCGGTCGGGCTGGTCGACGGCGCGCCGGGCGTTCCGGGTGTTCCGGGCGTCGGGGCCCTGTGCGCGGCGGCGAGAGGGGAAACTGCGACGGACACGTGGTTCGGGGCCTCACGGGGTCATGGGGAAGACGTACGAAAACATCGCCACATTAGAGGATGCGGATGAGCGGAAGTACGTCGTTCGCTATCAGCGCGAGGTGGTCCAGGTCGTCGAGGTCGAAGGTGCGCAGGTAGACGCGGCGCGCGCCGGCGGCGTGATATTCGCCAAGTTTTTCGACGAGCTGCGCCGGCGTCAAACGCAGCACGACCTGGTTCGCCGCCGCCTTGCCGGCGATCGCGTCGGCCCGCTTCTCGATCTCCGCGGGGGTCCGTCCGCAGGCCACGACCAGGGTCACGGACAGCGTCAGGGTGCCGGGATCGCGCCCGACCGCCGCACAAGCCTCCCGCACCCGGACATAACTCTCCGCCACCTGGTCCGACGGCCGAAAGTTCGAGTTGTACTCGGACGCGTACATCGCGGCCAGCCGCGGCGTCCGCTTCGGACCGCGGCCGCCGACGATGATCGGCGGATGCGGGCGCTGCGCCGCCTTGGGGAGCGCGGGGGAGTCGGTGAGTTCGTAGTGCTCGCCCTTGAACGAGAACTTCTCGCCGCGCGGCGTCCGCCACAGGCCGGTGACGATCCGCAGCTGCTCCTCGAGCAGGTCGAACCGGCGCTCCGGGAACGGGATCCCGTACGCGGCGTGCTCGGCGGCGTCCCAGCCGGTGCCCAGCCCCAGCTCGATCCGGCCGCCGGACATCTGGTCCACCTGCGCGACCTGGATCGCCAGCGGCCCCGGGAGCCGGAACGCCACCGGCGTCACCAGGGAGCCCAGACGGATCCGCTTCGTCTCGCGCGCCAACCCGGCCAGCGTGGTCCAGCAGTCGGTGGGCCCCGGCAGGCCGTCGGCCACGCCGCCGGCCCGGTAGTGATCGGACCGGAAGAAGCCGTCGAAGCCCAGGTCCTCGGCGGCGCGCGCGACCCGCAGCAGGGTCTCGTAGGTCGCACCCTGCTGCGGCTCGGTGAGTACTCGAAGATCCATGCGGTCAGACTTCCACGCCGGCGCGCGTGACCTCCAGTCCGAGCTGGGCGGCGAGGAAGGCCCACATGTCCGCGTAGACGCCCACGACCTTGGACACGCTGCGGCCCGCGTGCCCCGCCTCGGACTCCCGGCGCAGCAGCACCGGCCGGTCCGCGATCGGAGCCGAGGTGGCGTGCTGGAGCGCGGCGGCCAGCTTGCGCGCGTGCAGCGGGTCGACGCGGCTGTCGCTGTCGAAGACCGGGAACAGCGTGGCCGGGTAGGCCGTGCCCTCGTGCACGTGGTGGTACGGCGAGTAGGCGATCAGCCAGCCGAACTGTTCGGGGTCCTCGGCGGTGCCGAACTCCTCGTTCCAGGTGACGCCGAGGCCGAACCGCTCATAGCGGATCATGTCCAGGAGCGGTGCCCAGCAGACCACCGCAGCGTACTTCTCAGGATGCTGGGTCAGCGCCGCGCCGACCAGCAGCCCGCCGTTGGAGCCGCCGAAGATGCCGAGCTGTTCGCGCGTCGTCACGCCGTGTTCGACCAGCCAGTCGCCGGCGGCGTGGAAGTCGTCGAAGACGTTCTGCTTGTTCTCCATCATCCCGGCGCGGTGCCACTCCTCGCCCTCCTCCGAGCCGCCGCGCAGGTTCGCGACCGCGTACGTGCCGCCGGCCTGCACCCAGGCCAGGATGCGTGCGCTGTAGGCCGGGGTCTGCGGGACGTTGAAGCCGCCGTAGCCGTAGAGGATGGTCGGCCTGGGACCGGCGGAGTCAGGGCTGCTGCCCGCGCCGTCTCCGGGCTCGGACTCGGACTCGGGCTCGGACCCGCCGTCGTCGATGACGAACATCCGCACCGCGGTGCCGTCCTTCGACATGTACGTGACCTGCCGGGTACGGACCTCGGGGATCTCCACCTCGCCCGGCGTCGCCTCCCACAGCGTGGTCCGGCCGGTGCGGGCGTCGAAGTGGTGGATCTGCGTCGGCGTGGTGAAGTCGGTGTAGGCGAACCAGAGCTCGTGGGCGGCTTCGGGCCGGGTGCTGAGGCTGAACAGCGTGCCCAGGCCGGGCAGCGGGATCTCGCCGACCTTCTCGCCGGTGCGGGCGTCGTGCAGCGCCAGCTCGCCGACCGCGTGCCGGGTGCGGGCCACGACCAGCAGCGGCCGCTCCAGCTCCGGGCCGTCCAGCAGTGCGTAGGAGTCCAGGACCGCCTCGGGGTCCTCCGGGATCAGCTCGCGCCAGTTGTCATAGCTGAGGTCGCCGACCGGAGCCACGCAGATCCGGCCGCGCGGCGCCTCCCGGTCGGTCCAGATCAGCGCGCTGCCGGCCAGCGGGGAGTCGGCCGCGCAGATCGCGACCGAGGTCAGGTTGTCCAGCCCGACCTGCACCGGGACCAGCGCGGGGCGCTCGGGGGAGCTCGCGGTCAGGTCGGCGACGTAGATGTCGTTGCGCGGTGCGGTGCCGGCGTGCATGTCCACGGTCAGCCAGCGGCCGTCCCGGGTGACCGACGCGCTGTAGTAGTTGGTCTTGGGCTGGCCCTCGCCGAAGATCTCGATGTCGTCCGCGTCGGGGTCGGTCCCGACCTTGTGCAGCTTGACGCGGCGGTGGTACTGCTCGTCCCCTTCGGGAACCGTGTCGGGGTGCGGCTTGCGGACGTAGTAGTAGGCCTCGCCGCCGGGCAGCCAGCCCACTTCCGTGTAGCGGGCCCGGGTGATCGGGCCGTCGAGCCGTTCCAGGGTGGCCACGTCGATCACGTACAGGACCGACTCCTCGGTCCCGGCCTCCGAGATCAGGTAGGCCAGGCGGTCGCCCTCCTTCGAGGGCTGCCAGCCGTCCAGCGTCGTGGTGCCGGAGGGGTCCAGTGCCGCCGGGTCGACCAGCACCCGCTCGGTGCCGTCGGCGTCCACCACGAGCAGCACCGCGTGCTCCTGGCCGGGCAGCCGCCGGATCAGGAAGCGCCGTTCGCCGCGCCAGTAGGGCGTCGAGACGTCCCCGGTGCCCATCAGCTCGGTCAGCCGCTCGGCGAAGGCCGGGGCGGCGGTCCAGCCCTGCTGTGCTTCGGCGAAAAGCGTGTCCTGCGCCGCGCTCCAGGCGACGGTCCGGGGGTCCTCGGGGTCTTCCAGCCAGCGGTAAGGGTCGGGGACGTCACGACCGTGCAGGTGGTCCACCGCGGCGGTGCGCTCGGCCTGCGGGTAAACAAAGGACGACATGCCTCAGAAGACTATGTCTTGTGGTCGATCTGTGTTAACCCACTCGTGACACATGATTTTGAAGATGTGCGTGAAATCTGGTAGCGCGGGAACCACAACAGCGGACAGACTGGATCTACCCGTGAGCCGATCCGTGGACACGCGCTCCGACGTGCGATGATGCGCCTGCTGAGGCATCAGCCGCACCGAGGGGTGCGTTGGAAGCGGGGCGGAAACGTTAGCTCCGGCGCGAGCCACGCGTCGGACTCGGTCAGGAGGCACCAGTGCCGCACGCACTTCTTTTGAACGCTTCATATGAGCCGTTATGCGTCGTGAGCCAACGCCGCGCAGTGGTTCTGATCCTCAGCGACAAGGCCGTCACCCTTGAGGGATCCGGCGACCTGCTCCACGCGGCCACCTGGTCGATGCCCGCGCCCTCGGTGATCCGTCTGACCCGCTACATCAGGGTCCCGAACCGCCGGGCGGTGCCGCTCACGCGGCGTGCGATCTTCGCTCGCGACGGTGGCCGGTGCGTCTACTGCGACGCGCCCGCGACCAGCATCGACCATGTGATCCCGCGCTCGCGCGGCGGACAGCACGCCTGGGACAACGTCGTCTCGGCCTGCCGGCGCTGCAACCATGTGAAGGCGGACCGTCCGTTGCCGGACCTGGGGTGGCGCATGCGCAAGCCCCCGGCCCAGCCCGCCGGTTCGGCTTGGCGGATCCTGTCCTCAGGAAGACAGGACCCGCGCTGGTCGCCTTATCTCGAGGCGTACGGCGGTGAGCCCAAGGGCTCCGGGCTGGACGGCGCGTTCGCGGCCGCCTGACCTGAATCTCTGACCCGCACACCGTGTGGTGGCCGTCCCCGGTTCGCCGGGGGCGGCCCCTGCTTTTCAGGCGTGAGACCACGTCAGATACGGTGGAAGTGTGAAACCACCGACCACCCCCGAAGCGCGGACGCGCCGGGCGTTGCGTACGGCGACCCTCGGCTCGCTGGCGGCGGTCCCCCTGCTGCTGGCGTCCCCGGCGTTCGCCCTGCACAGGGACGCGGGCGACGACCCCGGCCCGGGCATGTCCGCCGTCGCCACCATCCTCGTCTACATCGGCATCCCGGCTGCGATCTTCTGCGTGATCGCGCTGCTGGTGATGGCCCCGTCGATCGCCCGCGGCAGCCGGTACCGGCCGCACCAGCTGAGCTGGTGGGCGGCACCGGTCTGGTTCGGCGGCCCGCGCGACGAGCACGGCGACTCCGCCGACCGCGCGCTGACCGGCACCTCGCTGAAGGAACTCGTGGCCTACTCCGAGGCCCAGACCGAAGGAGGCGCCAGTGCCCGCTGGTGACGCTTTCACCGCCGGTCAGGAGCAGGACATCGCCAAGGCGATCGCCACCGCCGAGCAGCAGACCGGCCTGAAGTTCTCGGTCTACGTCGGCTCCGTCGAGGGCGACCTGCACGCCCAGGCGGTCCGGCTGCACCGGCAGCTGCCCGACGCCGACGGCGCCGTGCTGGTCGTCGTCGACCCGCGCCGCAACCAGCTGCGGATCGTGACCGGCGTGGACGCCAAGCGCCGGGTCGACGACCGCGCCGCCGGCCTGGCCGCGGCCGCCATGGCCTCCACCTTCGCGCTCGGCGACCTCGCCGGCGGCCTCGTCAACGGCCTCGGGTCGCTGATGGAGCACGCGCAGAAGGCGCCGGTGCTGCACGCCGACCAGCCGTAAGCGGCGGTAGGGGTAGCAGTAGCAGCGGCAGGCAGCTGTAAGCGGCTGTGCCGGCGCTCGTCCGCGAGCACTGAGCATGCGGCAGCAAGTACGTCAGTACGTGAGAAAGCGGCCCGGGCGGGTTCTCCCCGCCCGGGCCGCTTCGTGCCTGCCGGATGTGTCCCGGCTCAGCTCACCGGATTCAGGCCGCCGAGCGGTCCTTCTCCTGAGCCCTCAGGCAGCGGCCGATGCTGTCCGCGGCCTCCACGATCAGCCGCCGCAACGCCGGCACCGGCTGCGCGCTGTCCAGGAACGCCTGCGTGGCGTCCAGCGTGGCCTGCTCGATCACGAAGGTCGGATACAGGCCGGTCGCGATCTGCGTGGCGATCTCGTGCGTGCGCGAGTCCCAGGCGCCCTCGACCGAGGCGAAGTACTTCGCGACGTACGGCTTGAGGAGATCCTCGCGCTTGTCCGCGGGCACCGACTGGAAGCCGCCGATCACCGAGGCGACCGTGTGGTTGGCCAGCGTGTCGCCGTCCACCACGGAAGCCCATGCCTCGGCCTTGGCCTCGGCGGTCGGGCGTCCGGCGCGGGCCTGGAGCGCGTAGCGCTCGCCAGCCGCGGTCTTGTCCCGCTCCAGCTCGGCGTCGATCTCCGGGGCGTCCGCCTTGCCGCCGACCACCAGCGCCATCAGCAGCGTCCAGCGCAGCTCGGTGTCGATGGTCAGGCCCGGCAGCGTCTGCGAGCCGTCCAGCAGGCCGGCGACGTAGGCCAGCTGCTCGTCGGTCACCGCGGTGCCGGCCAGGGAGCGGGCCCAGGCCAGCTGGAAGTCCGAGCCGGGCTCGGCGGCCTGCAGGTGCTCCCAGGAGGCGTCGGCGAGCAGGGCCTGGCCGGTCGGGCGCCACGCCGGGTCGGTGAACAGTTCGACGGCGGACTTGGCCTGCCGCTGCAGCAGCTGAGCCACGCCGATGTCGGACTCCCGGCCGATCCCGCCGAGGACCAGCTGGAGGTAGTCGCGCGCGGCCAGCTCGGCGTTGCGCAGCATGTCCCACGCGGCGCCCCAGCACAGGGTGCGGGGCAGCGACTCGGCGAAGTCGCCGACGTGCTGCACCAGGGTCGCCATCGAGTGCTCGTCCAGGCGGATCTTGGCGTAGGTGAGGTCGTCGTCGTTGAGCAGGACCAGCGCCGGGCGGGCCTTGCCGATCAGGTCGGCGACCTCAGTGCGGGCGCCGGTGACGTCCAGCTCGACCCGGTCGGTGCGCTCCAGGGAGCCGTCCACCAGGTTGTACAGGCCGATGGCCAGGCGGTGCGGCCGCAGCGTCGGGAACTGCTCGGAGAAGCCCTCCTGCTCCACCGCGAACGAGGTGAAGTTGCCGGCGGCATCGACCTCGTAGACCGGGCGAAGGGTGTTCGGCCCGGCGGTCTCCAGCCAGGCCTTCGCCCACTCCTTCAGGTCGCGGCCGGAGGTCTCCTCCAGCGCGCCGAGCAGGTCCGCCAGCGTGGTGTTGCCCCACTCGTGGCGGTTGAAGTAGGCGCGCACGCCCTCGAAGAAGTGGTCGTCGCCGACCCAGGCCACCAGCTGCTTCAGGACCGAGGCGCCCTTGGCGTAGGTGATGCCGTCGAAGTTGACCATCACGTCCTCGAGGTCGCTGATCTCCGCGACGATCGGGTGCGTGCTGGGCAGCTGGTCCTGGCGGTAGCCCCAGGACTTCTCGCCGTTGGCGAAGGTGGTCCAGGCGTCCTTGAAGCGGGTCGCGGCGGACTGCGCGTAGAAGGAGGTGAAGGTGGCGAAGGACTCGTTGAGCCACAGGTCGTTCCACCACTGCATGGTGACCAGGTCGCCGAACCACATGTGGGCCATCTCGTGCAGGATGACCTCGGCGCGCTGCTCGTAGGCGGCGTCGGTGACCTTCGAGCGGAAGATCATCTCCTCGCGGAAGGTGACGCAGCCGGCGTTCTCCATGGCCCCGGCGTTGAACTCGGGCACGAAGAGCTGGTCGTACTTGGCGAACGGGTAGTCGCGGTCGAACTTCTCGGTGAAGAAGTCGAAGCCCTGCCCGGTGACCTCGAAGATCTCCTCGGGGCGCAGGTACTCGGCCAGCGAGGTGCGCACCGCGACCGCCAGCGGGATCTTCTGGCCCCGCCGGGTGGTGTGCTCCGAACGCGCGACGTGGTACTTCCCGCCGACCAGCGCGGTGATGTACGAGGAGATCCGCGGCGTCCGCTCGAACGCCCACACGGCCGTGCCGTCGCCCCGCGACTCCGGCGCCGGGGTGGGGGAGTTCGAGAAGATCTGCCACGAGTCGGGGCCCTGCACGGTGAAGGCGAAGGTGGCCTTCAGGTCCGGCTGTTCGAACGCCGCGAACACCCGCCGCGAGTCCGGCACCTCGAACTGCGTGTACAGATACGCCTCGCCGTCCACCGGGTCGATCATCCGGTGCAGGCCCTCGCCGCTGTTCGTGTACGCGCAGTCGGCGACCACCAGCAGCTCGTTGTCCGTCTGCAGGTTCGCCAGCGCGATGCGGCTGTCCTTGAAGGCCTCGGCCGGATCGACCGGCTGCCCGTTCAGCGTGATCTCCCGCACGTTCGGGGCGATCAGGTCGATGAACGTCGAGGCGCCGGGGGTGGTCGCCCGGAACCGTACCTTGGTGGCCGATGTGTAGGTCTTCGCCTCCGGATCGGGGGCGTGGGTCCAGTCCAGACTCACCTCGTAGGACTGGACCTCCAGCAGCGCCGCGCGCTCCTGGGCTTCTTCGCGGGTCAGATTAGTACCGGGCACCCTTGCACGGCTCCTTGTCGCTTCGAGTCGAAATAACTGCCATCGATCCTCGCACGATCGCCCTCGCGGGCGCCTGCGGGATTAGCCGCAGGTCCGATGGTGTTGGCATCGGACATGAGCTCTCCTACCCCCGAAACGGCCGCCGCCCGCGCCGTGGCCGACTTCTGGTTCGACCCCCTGTGCCCCTGGGCCTGGATGACCTCCCGCTGGATGCTGGAAGTGGAGAAGTCCCGGCCGGTCGACGTGCGCTGGCACGTCATGTCGCTGTCGGTCCTCAACGAGAAGCGCGACGACCTGCCCGAGAACTACCGCGAGATGATGGACCGCGGCTGGGGCCCGGTCCGCGTGGTCACCGCCGCGCAGCAGGAGCACGGCGACGAGTACGTGCTCCCGCTCTACACGGCGCTGGGCACCCGGCACCACCCCGGCGGCCGCGAGTACACCCGCGAGGTGATCGTCGAGGCGCTGGAGGAGGTCGGCCTGCCGGCCTCCCTCGCCGACGCCGCCGACACCGACCGCTACGACGAGGCGCTGCGCAAGTCCCACTCCGAGGGCATCACCCTGGTCGGCCAGGACGTCGGCACCCCGGTCGTCGCGGTGAACGGCGTGGCCTTCTTCGGCCCGGTCGTGACCCCGGCGCCGAAGGGCGAGGACGCGGGCAAGCTGTGGGACGGCTGCCTCCTGGTGGCCTCCACCCCCGGGTTCTTCGAGCTCAAGCGGACCCGGACTCAGGGCCCGATCTTCGACTAGCGAAGAGCTCGGTAGCGCCCTGGGTAGCCCCTGCGCGGGGTCGTCTATGGGGAGGGCGCTATAGAGGTGCGCAACCGGCGGGGACCGCTTACATGGTTCCCGCCGTCCAGCGCTAAAAGCGCCAGGACTGTAGGACTACCTCAGTGCTAATCTGCTGTCGCGAGGACCGCGGGATGTGGCGCAGCTTGGTAGCGCGCGTGCTTTGGGGGCACGATGTCGCAGGTTCAAATCCTGTCATCCCGACATGACGCAAAAGGCCCGGTGACCTGACGGTCCCGGGCCTTCGCCGTATATCTCCGTGTCCCCCCATCACCAGTCCCGCGGTCGTGAAACGTCTCGCGCGCGCATCGCCTTCGCCGGACCGAGGCGGTTCGCGGAGGGAGAGCCGCCGTCGTAGAGGGAGCGTTCTCCGCGGTTCTCGGTCTTTCCGTCGCCGCGACCGCGGGGTTTCTGCTGGCCCGGTGCCTGTCCGGGGCCTCGATCGCGGGTGGTCTGGGCTTCGGGGGGCCTGGCCGGCTTTCCGTCGCCGACGCGGGACTGGGTCTGCGGCTGCGCTTGGGCCTGTGCCTGAGCCTGAGCGTGCATCTGGGCGGGTGACGCCGGTACTGCTCCCGGTCCTCGGCCCTGGGCCTGTTCTTGTCCCTGTCCTTGTCCCTGGCCTTGCCCTTGTTGTCCCTGCTGTGCCTGCGGTCCCTGGTGCCCCTGATCCCTCGGCGTCGGCGGCGCCGGGACGGCCCGTCGCGCCTCTCCCATACCCGGAGGCGTCCGCGGCGGCGCCGGCTTGGGGCGCGCGGTGGGCACACCCCTCGTCTCCGGCTGCGGACGTCGGCTGTGGCGCGGTGTCGCGCCGAGGTCTCCGGGCTTGGGGCCGCTCTTGCGGCCGAGGCTCTCAATGGTCATCAGGCTGCCGCCTTCGTCGCGATCGAGTGTCAGTGGGGACGGGTAGTGTCCTTAGGTATGCCCGAAGGTCACGTGATTCACCGTCTTGCCGGCAAACTCGACTCGGTCTTCACCCCCGAACATACCTCCGAATCGCCGTTGTTCGAGGTCAGCAGCCCGCAGGGGCGTTTTGAAGCCGGTGCGCGGCTGGTGGCAGATCTTCCGTATGCCGGTTCGGAAGCGCACGGGAAGCATTTGTTCATCGGTTTCGGCCCCGACCGTTGGATCCACGTCCACCTGGGTTTGTACGGCAAGTTCCACGTCGCGGAGGAACCGCCCGGTCCGGTGGTGGGCCAGGTGCGGCTGCGGATGGTGGGCAAGTCCGGCCACGCCGACCTGCGCGGGGCCTCGGCGTGCGACCTCTACGGCCCCGACGAGCGCTCCGCCCTGCTGCGCCGCCTGGGCCCGGACCCGCTGCGCGCCGACGCCGACCCGGACCTGGCCTGGCGCAAGATCTCGGCCAGCTCCCTGACCATCGCCGAGCTGCTGATGGAGCAGCCGGTGCTCTCCGGCGTGGGCAACGTCTATCGTGCCGAGGTGCTGTTCCGCGCCGGACTCGACCCCTACCGCAAGGGCCGCGACCTCACCCGCGAGCAGTGGGACGGGATGTGGGACGACCTGGTGGTGCTGATGGCCGAGGGCGCGCGCATCGGCCGCATCGACACCGTCTGGCCGCAGCACACGCCGGAGGCGATGGGGCGTCCGCCGCGCAAGGACGACCACGGCGGCGAGGTGTACGTCTACCGCCGCGACGGCCAGCCGTGTCTGGTCTGCGGCACGCCGGTGGCGACCGCCGGGGTGCGCGACCGGAACCTGTTCTGGTGCCCGACGTGTCAGAAGGCCGCAGCCCGAGGGTAAAAACGATCTTCGAGCCCGATGATCGACCGCACACCGTGCGGGCTTGTGATCGCAGGGTGACGAAGGGGCCGTACTCCCGATATGGTTCGCGCATGACCGCGGACTCGGGGAATGGGCAGTCCGGCAGACGCACGGCCACCAAGCGACGCCGGCGCTTCGCCGGCGGCCGACTCGCCGAGGGCAGGACCGGTCGCTGGCTGACCGACCACGCCATGGCCTCGGACCTGTACCTGCTGCCCGCCCTCGGGATGGTGGCGGTCGGCTTCGGCATGCTGACGGTGGCCTTCCCCGAGGCCTGGACCCCGGCCATGCTCGCCCTGCCGGTCCTGGCCGGCGGCCTGCTGATGAAGCTGCGCGGCCAGCTGCTCCTGCTGGTGATCTGCATCGCGGTCCTGATGGCCGTGTCCTGGCACCGCGAGCGCGCCGGCGTGGCCTTCGGCTCGGCCCTGGCCGTCTTCGCCACCGCGGCACTGGTGATACTGACCTCCCGCTCCCGGCTCCGCCTCGGCGTCCAGGGCACCCGCGGCGAGGCGATGCTCCTGGACCTCCGGGAGCGCCTCCGGGCCCAGGGCCTGGTGCCGCGCCTGCCGCCCGACTGGCATGTCGACATGTCGATCCGCTCGGCCGGCGGCCAGTCCTTCGCCGGCGACTTCCTCATCGCCGCACTCTCGCACCCGGCGTTCCCGGCCCAGCGCCGCCCCGAGCCCGCGACGACCGCGATCGGGACGAGCAGTGTGCCCGGCGGGTCGACCGCTGCGAGCCAGGCCGCCGCCTCCGCGCCGGCCGCCGTCGCCTCCGATCCCGACCCCGGCTCCCACCCCCGCTCCCACGCCCACGCCGCACCGGCTCCCGACCCCGACGAACCCCCGACCCAAGGCCAGACCCTGGAACTCGGCCTCGTCGACGTCAGCGGCAAGGGCCTGGCGGCGGGCACCCGCGCCCTCCTGCTGTCGGGAGCCTTCGGCGGCCTCCTGGGCACCGTCCCCTCCCGCGACTTCCTGGCCTCGGCGAACAAGTACCTCCTCCGCCAGGACTGGGACGAAGGCTTCGCCACCGCCGTCCACCTGGTCGTCGAACTGGAAACCGGCCACTACCGCTTCCACAGCGCAGGCCACCCCCCAATCGCCCGCCTGACAGCCAAAACCGGCCGCTGGTCCACCGAAGAAGCCGAAGGCCCCCTCCTGGGCATCCTCGACGACGCAGAATTCCCCGCCACCGAAGGCTGCCTCGACCGAGGCGACGCCCTCCTCCTCTTCACCGACGGCCTCGTAGAACGCCCCGGCCGCGACCTCGACGAAGGCCTCGACCGCCTCCTCGGCGCCGCCGAAACCCGCCTCACCCCCGGCTTCACCGGCGGCGCCGACCGCCTCATCAACGAAGTCGCCCCGAACGTCAAAGACGACCGCGCCCTCGTAGTGGTCTGGCGCACCTAGCGGCGGACGCGCGCCGCGAGGTCCGGGCGCGAGGCGACTGCGGCATGGCGTGGCGCTCACCGCATCGGACCGGGAACCGGGGTGAGAAGGAGGCGCCGAGTGTGCCAAGATAGAGGCACGCGCGATGCTTCGGCACCGCGGGTGCGGATGTAGCTCAATGGTAGAGTCTCTGCCTTCCAAGCAGATTGTGCCGGTTCGATCCCGGTCATCCGCTCTGTACTTCCAGAGCCCAGCTCAGGCCCTCGCGGCGGAGCTGGGCTCTCGGCGTCTCGCGGGCCGTCCGGCGTACGGGCTCTGATCTTCGGCTATCCTCGCGAGCATCCGAGATCGGCAGGCCTGGGGAGGGGCGATGGCTCAGCGTTCGAATCGGGTCTCAGCTCCGCGGGTTTCTTTTGAAGAGTACAAGCTGTACTACGAGTCTGCGGAGAAGGTTACTGAGCGCAGGCTGTCGATGAACCGGTGGAATTATTCTGTGCTGGTCGCGACGCTGTTGGCGACCGGTGGGGTGATCACGTGGAGCTCGTCGCACAAGTCGTTCTTGTTCGTGGGGATCTGTGGTGTTCTTATCCTGAGCGGGACGGCTACGCTCATGTGTGCTTTGTGGATAATGCAGATAGACGACTTCAAGGCTTTGAACACCGCGAAGTTCAAGATAATCAACGACATGGCGCCGCTCGTGAAATTCGACGAGGACGATGACAGGGTCGTCTCGTTCCGGTGCTTCGAGAAGGAGTGGGCGGAGCTGGAGCGGCTTCAGGCGCTGCAGCGGGTGGGGCGGCGTAGGATAGCTCCGGTGCGTGGGCTGAGTTCGTCGACCGCCGAGTACTTCATCCCGAGGGCGATGATGTTCATATTCCTCCTGGTATTCGGTGGTACGTGTGTGTTTGCGGCCTCGAGCTGGGGCGATGTCACCCGCCACCTTTCGCCTTTCAGCGCGGTCCGGGTCGGAGTGGAACAGTGAGTACGACGCCTTATGTGTACGTCATCATGCCGGTCCAGTCTGACCCGCACTACAAGGAGAAGCGTGCGGTTCTTTCCTCGGCTGCCGTGCATGCGGGAATCGATGTCCATTTCCCTTTGGATCATCTTTCGGCGCACGGGGCGGATTTCGATCTGGAGGAGACGCTCTCCGCGCTGTCCCATTCGATCGGTGTCGTCGC
Organism: Catenulispora sp. EB89; assembly: GCF_041261445.1. Taxonomy (NCBI): domain Bacteria; kingdom Bacillati; phylum Actinomycetota; class Actinomycetes; order Catenulisporales; family Catenulisporaceae; genus Catenulispora; species Catenulispora sp. EB89. The sequence goes on along the minus strand of NZ_JBGCCU010000003.1, from coordinate 498,662 downwards.
CGATCTGAGTCTGGAGCGGCCCAGCTGTTACTACGAGCTGGGGCTGGCGCAGGCGCTGAAGGTGCCGGTGGCGCTGGTCGCCCAGGCCGGGACGATGATCCACCAGGCCGACCACCGCGGATCCGTGGTCGAGTACTCGGACAGCAAGAGCTATGGCGACGTCCTTGAAGAGGCCTTTGACCGACTCATCGCGGATCGCCAAGGTGACGCGCAGGCGGATCACCACGGGGCGTTGAGTCAGAGGTAGACCAAAGTCCGCGGACCGGGAGAGACCGGGAACGAGCAGGGGCGACCAGGAGCGCCCGGAAGCGGCCGCGAGCAGCACAAAGGGCCACCCGATCACCCCGGGCGGCCCTTCCGCGTCTCAGCCTTCTTGCGACCGTCGTGCCTCAGCCGGCGGCACCGGGCAGGGCCGGCAGCACCCCGCTCTTCTCGTACTCGCTCATCATCTCGATGCGGCGGACGTGGCGCTCCTCGTTGGAGAAGGGGGTGCTGACGAAGACCTCGACGAAGCGCGTGGCCTCGTCCTCGGTGTGCATGCGGGCGCCGATGCTGACGACGTTCGCGTTGTTGTGCTCCCGTCCCAGCCGCGCGGTCTCCTCGCTCCAGGCGAGGGCGGCGCGGATGCCGGGGATCTTGTTGGCGGCGATCGCCTCGCCGTTGCCGGAGCCGCCGATGACGATGCCGAGGGCGTCCGGGTCGCCGGCGGTCTTGCTGGCCGCCAGCATCACGTACGGCGGGTAGTCGTCCTGGGCGTCGAAGGCGTGCGGGCCGCAGTCGACGGCTTCGTGCCCGGCGGCCGTCAGCCAGGTCACGAGGTGGTTCTTCAGGTCGTAGCCGGCGTGGTCGCTGCCGAGGTAGATGCGCATATGGAGGATTATCCCATCCGGGGCCCGCCGGGCCGAGCCGGCCACCCGTTCGGCCGATTGCGATGCGTGGTGCGGTGGTGCACTGTTGTTCTGGTAGTCAATCATGATCGTGGAGTGAGCGGAGTGGCACCGGACCGAAATCGACCGAAGGGGGGACAGCCATGGAACGATTCTCGAGATTCGTCCTCGCCAACCGGCGTGCGATCGCCGCGGTGTGGCTGGTGCTGTTCCTGGCCGGCGGCTGGTCCTCCTCCATCCTGTCCAAGCACCTGAACCAGAGCTTCGCCATCGCCGGCACGCCGTCGGTGGCCGCGAGCGACGCCCTGGTCGCCCAGTACCACATCGGCGGCGGCTTCGATCCGCTGGTGCCGGTGTTCGTTCTGCCGCCGGGGCAGAGCCCGGAGGCGGCGCGGCCCGCGCTGGAGCCCGCGCTCGCCGCGATCCCCGGGCGTGTCGCCGACTACTACAACACCGGCGACCGCACCTTCCTCGGGGCCGACGGCCGGACCATGTTCGCCCTCGTCTTCACCCCCGCGGTCGGGGACCAGGTCAAGGACGCGAAGACGCAGACCGACGCGGCCCGCGTGCTGCCGCGCCGGCTCGCCGCCGCGGCACCGGCCGGGACCCAGGTGCACGTCACCGGCATCACCCCGCTGTCCTCCAACGGCAGCGGCGGCGGCAACGGTGTGCTCACCGAGGCCCTGCTCGGCGGGGCCGGCGCGCTCATCGTGCTGGCCTTCGTGTTCGGGTCCTTCCTCGCGCTGCTGCCGCTGATGATCGCCGCGGTCTCCATCCTGTCCAGCTACCTCGTCGTGCTGCTCCTGACCGAGTTCATGAAGGTGCAGGCCGTGGTGCAGTACATGGTCGGCCTGATCGGCCTGGGTGTGGCCATCGACTACTCGCTGCTGCTGGTGACCCGGTGGCGCGAGGAGGTGGCGCACGGCGCCGACAACGAGACCGCCGTGCACCGCGCGATGGCCACCGCCGGCCGGGCCGTGCTGGTCAGCGGACTGACCGTGGCGCTGGGCCTGCTGTCGCTGATCGTGGTCCCGATCCAGTTCATGCGCTCCATCGGCATCGGCGGCATGCTGATCCCGGTGGTCAGCGTGGCCGTGACGCTGACCCTGCTGCCGATCGCGCTCACCGGCTTCGGCCGCCGCCTGGACTGGCCGCACCTGCGGCACGAGGACAAACCCAGCCGCGCCTGGACCGCATGGGCCCGCTGGGTGGTCCGACGACGCTGGGTGGCCGCCGGCCTGGCGCTGGCCGTGCTGGTCACGCTCGCCGTCACCGCGCTCGGCATCCACGAGGGCGACCCGACCACCGATTCCCTCGCCAAGTCCGGCGACGCCCGCCAAGGGCTCGTGGCGCTGCGTGCGGCGGACATCCCCAGCGGTGTGCTCAATCCCTACGTGGTCCTGACCCCGCCGAACACCGAACCCACGGTGCTGATGCCCGGCAACGGCATCCACGCGGTGGTACCGGTGACCACGCCGCCACCCGGTACGGAAAAGACCCCCACCACCCGGTGGCCGATGACGGTCGTCCTTCCGAGCGACGAGGCCGCGACCAGCCAGGGCCAGCACGTCGCCAAGCTCACCCGCACCACCCTCGAGCACGCCGTCCCAGGCACGCTCGTGGCCTCCAGCGCACTGGCCAACATCGACAACATCCACAAGATGTACGGCCAGTTCCCCATCCTTCTGGCCGTGCTGGCCGTCCTCACGTTCCTGGTCCTGGCCCGGACCTTCCGCTCGCTGCTGCTCCCGGCCAAGGCCGTGCTGGCGAACCTGCTCTCGGTCGCCGCGGCCTACGGCGGCATGGTGCTGATCTGGCAGGACGGCCACGGCTCGCACGCCATCTGGGGCGTCCCGGCCACCGGCGGCATCCCGTTCTGGATCCCGATGATCGTCTTCGCGTTCCTCTACGGCCTGTCGATGGACTACGAGGTCTTCATCCTGTCCCGCATGCGCGAGGAGTTCGACGCCGGAGCGAGCACGAACGAGGCCGTCGTCGTGGGCCTGGGCCGCACCGGACGCCTGGTGACCAGCGCGGCCCTGATCCTCTTCCTGGCGTTCGCCGCCCTGGCCAGCGCGCCGCCGACGTTCCTGAAGATCTTCGCCACCGGCTTGGGCGTCGGCATCCTGCTGGACGCCACCGTCGTCCGGGCGCTGCTCGTGCCCGCGCTCGTGTCCCTGTTCGGGCGCTGGAACTGGGTGCTGCCCGGGTGGGCCGCCCGCGTGCTGCGGGTGAGGCCGTCGCCATGAACCGGAGGTCGATATGGATGCTGATACCCGAGCGGCCGGCGGGGCCCGTGAGCAACGACACGCCCGCCACCTCCCGGTCCGTCCTTGTGCCGCCATGATCGTGGCGCTAGCGTCCGCAGAAATTCGCACTGCTAGTTTCCCCGGGACGGCCCAATGAGCGTGCTCACTTTCACCGACCAGTACATCGGCGGCAAATGGATCCCCTCGGCGTCCACCGAGACGGTCGACGTGCTGAACCCGGCCACCGAAGAGGTGATCGCCGCGATCCCCGCCGGCGGTGCCGCCGACGTGGACGCCGCCGTGGCCGCGGCCCGGTCCGCGGCGCGCGCCTGGGGCGCCAGCCACAAGGACTACCGGCTGGAGTTCCTGGGCCACCTGGTCGCCAAGCTCGCCGAGGCGCAGCCGGAGATCGTCGAGACCGTGGTCGCCGAGCTCGGCTGCCCGGTCGGCTTCGCCACCGCGGTGCAGGCCGCGCTGCCGTTGGGGGTGGCCGAGAGCTACCTGCGCATCCTGGCCGACTACGAGTTCGAGGAGCAGGTCGGCAACTCGACCGTCTACCACGAGCCGGCCGGTGTCGTCGGCGCGATCACGCCGTGGAATTACCCGCTGCACCAGGTCGTCGCCAAGGTGATGCCGGCGCTGGCGGCCGGGTGCGTCGTGGTGCTGAAGCCGGCCGAGGACACGCCGCTGACCGCGCGCCTGTTCGCCCGGCTGGTCGATGAGGCCGGCTTCCCGCCCGGTGTCTTCAACCTGGTCACCGGGACCGGCGCGGCGGCCGGGGCGGCGCTGGCCGCGCATCCGGACGTCGACATGGTCTCCTTCACCGGCTCCACCGCGGTCGGCCGGCAGGTCGCCGAGCACGCCGGGCGCGGCGTCAAGCGGGTGGCGCTGGAACTCGGCGGCAAGTCGGCGTGCGTGGTGCTGCCCGGCGCGGACCTGGCCAAGGCGGTCAACGTCGCGGTCGCCAACGTCTTCAACAACTCCGGCCAGACCTGCTCGGCCTGGACCCGCCTGCTGGTTCCCGAAGAGCAGTACGCCGAGGCCGTGACCATCGCCGCGGCCGCCGCGGCGAAGTTCGTGCCCGGCGACCCGACCAGCCCGGAGACCCGGGTCGGCCCGGTGGTCAACGCCAAGCAGCGGGACCGGGTCCGCGGCTACCTGAACGACGCCGTCGGTGAGGGCGCGCGGGTCGTGGTCGGCGGCGCGCAGGCCCCGGACGATCTGCCGCACGGCTTCTACGTGCGCCCGACGGTGCTGGCCGACGTCACCACCGACATGGCCGTGGCCCGCGAGGAGATCTTCGGCCCGGTCATCTCCCTGATGTCGTTCCACGACGCCGAGGACGCGCTGCGCATCGCCAACGCCACCGAGTACGGCCTGGCCGGCGCGGTGTGGGCGGCCGACGACCACGAGGCCGTGGCCTTCGCCCGGCGGATGGACACCGGCCAGGTCGACATCAACGGCGGCCGGTTCAACCTCGCGGCGCCCTTCGGCGGCTACAAGGGTTCCGGTGTCGGCCGTGAGCTGGGCCGGTTCGGGCTGGAGGAGTACCTGCAGACGAAGTCGCTGCAGTTCCGGGTCGCCTAGATGTACTGATCCTAGATGTACTGATCACAGACATCGGCAGCCGCGGATCACCAGCAGATCAGACGAGTCCGAGGAACCCGGGGTCCCCGACACCGATCTGCTCCGCGAAGTCCGCGGCTATCCCCAGCACGCCGGCCATCGGCACCGTGCGCCGACTGGTCGTGGCGTCATCCGTCGGCTTGCTCCAGAGGAACGGGTACACGCTGATAGCCTGCGTCGGCCCCACCGCGGCGGTCTCCTCGCGCCATCCCTCCCAGCGCAGCGCGTTGTAGAACCCTTCGAGCCGCTCGGACAGCAGCCACGCGAGCCACGCCGAGTGGCCGATCTCCAACGCCTCCCAGGCCAGCGTGTCCGGTGCGAAGTACGTCATCTGCCCCGGCTGCCCGGGCCGTCCCGAGGCGGCCGGGTCCATGCCGTTCAGCGCGAACACGCCGCCGAGCACGTCGTGCGCGACGACCAGCCCGGCCGGCGCCTGCCACGCGGGGTCGAACGTCTCGGGGAATCCGTTGACCTGGCCCAGGCTCGGCAGGCCGCCGTCGTGGCCCGGTCCGCCGCCGTACACCCGGACCCAGCCGTCGTCGACCAGCACGCCGCCGCAGTTCAGGGTCAGGCCGCCGAGCATCGAGCGCGCCGTGACCTGGAGTTGGTGGAGCCCGCGGGTGCTCTCGTGGGGGTCGGGGGCGAAGACGGTCAGCGGCATCGGGGAGTTCGCGAACAACGCTTGGAGCTCCGGCCATGCCGGATCCTCGACCTCGATCAGCTCGGTGAGTTCTCGCATCCGTCCGATCATGGCAGATCTGCCCGGCGTTGCCGACCCCGAGACGGTTCAGAGATCGTTCATCGGACGGACATCGAGAGGTCTAGACCAGTGAAATAGCCTGGGTGAGTCAAAGCACAGATTCACAGGGGGAACGTCGGCCTATGGCGCCGAACGCAACACTGACATCTCGGACCACTTCTCCATCGACATCCCCAGCCTCTCAGGCGACCTCCCATTTGCCCGCACCGCCGGACGACGACGAGCTGTACTGGTACTTCGGTCCGCAGCGGCGGTGGGTGCTGCTGTTTTCGGCACTGTCTTTCGTATTCACGGCCATCACGCTCTTCTTGTTCTCGCTGCGCACTCCGGCGTTGTGGGTGTTCCTCGCGGTATTGCTGCTGAACCTGGTGGCGCTCGGTTTCTCTCTGGTGGACGGGCAGCGGCAGCGGCGGCTGACCCGTGCCGGGCACGAGGTTCTGGTGCGGGCGTGGAGTCCTGCGGAGCCGCCTAGCGTTGACTTGTTCCTGCCGACATGCGGGGAGCCTCTGGACGTTCTGCGCAACGCTTACCTCTACGTCGCGCGCATGGAGTGGCGCGGGGCATTGGCGGTGTACGTCCTGGACGACGCGGCCAGTCCCGATGTGGAGGAGTTGGCGCGCGAGTTCGGGTTCCGGTACGTGGTGCGACCGGACCGTGGCCGTCTGAAGAAGGCCGGGAACCTGAACCATGCGCTGACGATCGCGACTGGTGAGGTGGTCGCGATCCTTGACGCCGACTTCTGTCCGCGGGCTGATTTCCTGGACCATCTGGTGCCGTATTTGGCGGACCCGGGGGTCGGGATCGTGCAGAGTCCGCAGTTCTTCGACACCGACGAGAGTATGTCGTGGCTACAGCGTGCTGCTGGAGCTGCGCAGGAGTGGTTCTTCCGGTGGGTGCAGCCGTCGCGCGACGCTGCGGACGCCGCGATCTGTTGCGGTAGCAACGCGGTGTACCGGCGTGCGGCGCTGGACGCGATCGGCGGGTTCGCGAAGCTGGACCACTCCGAGGACATGTATACGGGCCTGGAGATGCTGGGGCGCGGATTCCGGACGCAGTACGTGCCGGTGTTGGTGGCGAAGGGGATCTCGCCGGAGAGCCTGCCGGCGTTCGTGAACCAGCAGTACCGCTGGGCGATGGGCAACCTGCACCTGCTGACCGGGCGCGATCTGAAGCGCGTGGGGGCGGGCTGGCGGACGCGGCTGTGCTTCTACAACGGCGTCATCGGCTACGTGGTGATGGCGGTCAACGTGTTCGCGGCGCCGATCCCGCCCCTGATCATGCTCGCCGGCTACCCGCAGCAGATCCGCCCTTGGCACGTGCTGCCGCTGCTGGCGCCGCTGTGGGTGTGGTTCGTGCTGCTGCCGGCGGTGTCGCGCACCCGCTGGCGCATCGAGGTGATCCGCGCGAACTACCTGGTCGCCTTCGCCGCGGCGGCGGCACTGGCGCACACGCTGCGCGGCCGCGCCGCCGACTGGGTCCCGACCGGCGCCGGCGGCGGCCGCTCGCGGCTGGCGCGCAGCATCGCGCGCCTCGCGACGCTGTGGCTCGGCACGACGACCGGCGCGGCGGTGGCGGCGCTGGCCGCGGATGTGGCGCGGTTCGGGGTCGGGCGGATGTGGGGGGTCGCGGCTTATGTGGCGGTGACGGGATATCTGACGGTGCCGCTGATCAGGGAGTTGAGGACGGTATGACGGACAGGATTCGATGCGGACTCGGAGCTGGCGGGCGCGGCGGTGGGGAGGCGACCGAAAAGGCTGGCGCGGCGGTGGCCGGTGAGTTGCGACGGCCTGGCGAGCGGCTGGTGCCGAGCGTTATGGCTGATGGGGAGCCGTTGAGCGCCGAGTATGCCGAGCCGCCGAGCGGCGTGCCCACCGGCGAGCCGCTTGGCCGTGCGGTTGGTGCTGAGCCTCAGGGCGCCGCGCCGGCTGGCGAGCCACAAGGTGCAGCGCGAGTTGATGAGCCCCTGGGTGCCGCGCACGCTGCCGAGCTTCAGACCGGTGAGGCGCTGAGCAATGCGGTTGATGCTGAGTCCCTGGGCGTCGCGCCTATTTGCGAGCTGCCAGCTGCTGCGCGTGTTGCCGAGCCCCCGGGTGCCGCGCACGCTGCTGGGGTTCGGACTGACGCGCGGCCGAATGTCGCGCATGCTGCCGAGTCGCCAGCCGCCGATGCCGCCGAGCAGCTGGCTACCTTGCATCCCGCCGAGCGTCCGAGCGCCGCACCTACCGCTGCACCACCGCGTGGCGCTCCTGACCATCGCCTGCGGTGGCCCGAGGCGGTGGCCATCACCATCGCGCTCCTCCTTGGCGGCGCGGTGGCGACCGGTGTCTTCCGGCCGATGCTGCCTTGGCTGGGCTGAGGCGGTGGCCATGCGCGGGTTTCGGCCCGATATTGAGGGCCTGCGGGCTGTCGCGGTGATGGCGGTGCTTGGCTTCCATGCTGCGGTGCCGGGGATGGCCGGTGGCTATGTCGGCGTCGATGTGTTCTTCGTCGTCTCCGGGTTCCTCATTACCGGGCAGGTGATGCGGCGCCGGGAGTTCTCGCTCGTTGAGTTCTATGCGCGTCGTGCGCGGCGCATTCTGCCGGCGGCGTGCGTGGTGTTGCTGTTCACAGCGGTGGCTACGTGGCTGTGGTTGCCGCCGTTGCGGCAGCAGGACGTCGCGTTCGACCTCCTCACCGCGGCGCTCAACGGGGGCAACTGGCGCTTCGTCGCGGACCAGACCAACTACTTGGCCGCCTCGCGGGCGCCGAGTCCGCTGCTGCACTACTGGTCGCTCGGGGTCGAGGAGCAGTTCTACGTCGTGTGGGCGCCGCTGGTCCTGGTGGCGATGCTGGCTGCGCGGAAGCGGAGCAGGTCGGTGCGGGGGTTCGTGCTCGGCGAGATCCTGGTCCTGTCGGCGGCCTCGTTCGCGCTGTCGCTGCACTGGACGCGCACGTCCGCGCCGCTCGCCTACATGGGCTCGCCGTCGCGCGCCTGGGAGTTCGGTGCGGGGGCGATTCTCGCGGTGGCCATCGATGGCAGAACGCTGGGCTACGGAAGAGCGCGCAGCGCTATAGGGGGCGCGGGTATGGCGCTTGTTGTTGCCGCGACTGTCAGTTTCGGCGCGAAGACGCCTTATCCCGGAACCGCGGCGTTGCTGCCCGTTGTCGGGACTGTGCTCATACTGCTTGCTGGAGCGGGGGAGTACCCGAGGTTCTCAACGCCGGCGTTCCTCGCGGCCAAAGCCCCGCGCGCGATCGGCCGCCTCTCCTTCGCGCTCTACCTATGGCACTGGCCGATCCTGGTCCTGGCCCAAGCACGTTGGGGCGACCTCCCGTGGGAACTGGCCGCAGCCTTGGCTGCCGCCTCCGCGATTCCCGCCTACGCCACCATGCGCCTGGTCGAGCAGCCGCTCCGCTTCTCCCGGCTCATCACCGAAGCCCCACGCCGCGGCCTGGCCATCGGCGCGACCGCCGTGATGCTCCCGCTGGCCGCCGGGCTCGCGGTCGGCACCGGGGCGGCCCACACTCTCGGTGACGCGCAGGGTTTCGACATAAAAGCCCTGCCGGCCGCCGCGACCAGCGGAACGCACCTCCTCGCGTCCCCCGCGACGTACCGCACCGGCGGTCCCACCATGCCGACGCCAGCCCAAGCGCGGAAAGACTTCCCGCCCGACGGCGACTGCGAAGTAGCTCCGGCCGTGGCCGTCAGCCAGCCATGTCTGTTCGTTCCGGCGCCGATGTCCCAGGGAGCAACCACCACGACCGGCCTCGTCCGCGACCCGAATCCGCCGGCCCCGGCCGACCTCCCCGCCGACCGCATCGTCCTCATCGGCGATTCCCACGCCGGGCAATGGTTCTCGGCGATCAGCCGCATCGCCGCAGACCGGCACCTGGCCGTCGAGGAACGCGTCAAACAAGGCTGCCCCTTCGCCGACCTCACCGTCACCAGCCCCGTCCTCGGCCGCGACTACCGTGAGTGCTACACCTGGCGTGCCTCGGTCCTGGACCAGCTCCGACAGGAACCGCGTCCGAGCCTGATCATCATCTCCGAGCTCGACTGGTACGCCCCGCCGATCGCGACGAAAGCCGCCTGGAACGCTCCACTGACGGCCCTGGCCGACCTCGGTGTCCCGATCGCCGCCCTCCACGACACTCCGAAGCCCGACACCGACATCCCGGTCTGCGTCTCCGGCTCCCAACACCACTGGAACGACTGCGCATTCAGTAAGAACAGCGCCCTGGCGCCCGACCCACTCACCGAAGACCCGCGCGTCACCCCGATCGACTTCAGCCCCCTGCTGTGCCCCGGCACCGAATGCCCGGCAGTTCTCGACGGTGTCCTTCTATACCGCGACGACTCCCACCTGACCGATGCCGCCGCCTACCTCCTGGCATCGCGCCTCGCGGCCCAACTGCCGTTCGCAAGCCCCTGGCACACCGTGTTCGCCGCCGATTTCCAAGGCCCGGCAGGGTCCTCGCCGCCGACCCAAGACTGGCTGATCGACACAGGACACTGCTACCCCGGCTGCCCGGCCTCGAACTGGGGCACCGGCGAGGTGGAAGCCATGAGCGCCGATTCCGCCAACGTCCATCTCGACGGCCACGGCGCGCTCCAGCTCACCCCACTCCGCGCCGCCGACGGCACCTGGACCTCCGGCCGCGTCGAGACCCGCCGCGACGACTTCGCCGCACCACCCGGTGGCGTGCTCCGCATCAGCGCCGAGATCACGCTTCCGGCTGTCAGCACCGCCGACGGAGCCGGCTACTGGCCAGCGTTCTGGGCCCTCGGCAGCGGGGTCCGCGACGGCACCGGTCCCTGGCCGACCGGAGGCGAGATCGACGTCCTCGAAGCGCTGAACGGCCGCGCCTCCACCTGGTCCACACTGCATTGCGGCACGCAGCCAACAGGCGCACAACCAGCCAACCCCTGCCACGAACCCACTGGTCTCACCTCCGGCGAACGCCCCTGCCCCGCCTGCACCTCCGGCCAACACCAATACGCCGTCGAGATCGACCGCTCCCGCACCCCCGAACAGATCCGCTGGTCCGTCGACGGCACGGAGGTCTTCCACCTCGACGCCACCACGGTCGACCCCGCGACCTGGGATGCCGCCGTCCACCACGGCTTCTTCGTGATCCTCGACCTGGCCGTCGGCGGCACTTTTCCCGGCTCCGTCGCAGGTCCCGCCGCCGCGCACCCCGGCCCCGCCACCGTCCCCGGCCGCCCGATGACCGTGGCCTCCCTCCGGATCTCGACCCGAGAAGGATGACCGCTACCATCGGTGCCCTCGAGAACCCTGGGAGGGGCTGCGCATGGCTGAGAAGTGGGCCGCTATGTCCAAGGGCGCACGGATACTGCTGGCCGCATTCCTTCTCTATGTCGTGGAGACGGTGCTCATAGTCGCGACCGACGCCGACGCCAACAACGGCTATGCCAGCGTCCTGATCGGCGCGGTCACCTCCGCCTTCGGCGCCTTCCTCGCCGCTGCCGCGCTGCGCACCGACTACCTGAGCGCCCTGCGCCTGCGCTGGCGCCTACGCACCGGCGCCGAGCGCGCCACCGCGACCGTGGCCGCCGTGGTCTCCTTCCACAACAGCGACTTCACCTACCCGGTCTTCGAGTACGCGACCCCGGACGGCGCCGCCCACCGGCACGCCGACGCCTCCAGCCGCGCCCTGGAGGTCGGCGCGACCGCGGAGGTGCGCTACCTTCCGACCGAGGCCGACTTCGCGGTCGGGCCGCTGAGCCGGTTCAACGTCACGGTGTTCGCGATCCTGGCCGCCCTGGGCCTGGTGTTGCTGGTGATGATGCCGCTGATGACCGTGCAGGCCCTGTTCAGCTGAGGTCCAGTAAGGGTCCGGCAAGCAGGAGAGACAGAAGCGGCTGAAACATCCGAGACATCTCCCCGAGCCACACTGGCTCGGTGAGCGCACCGATCATCACCGTCACCGAAGTGCCGTGGGACCACCCGCAGGCGGCCACGCTGCGTGACGCCCAGCGCGCCGAGATCGCCGCGCTGTACGGTCCGGACAGCGAGCCCGGCGCCGCGCCGACCGCCGCCGACATCGCCGTGTTCCTGCTCGCGCACGTCGCGGACCAGCCGGTGGGCTGCGGGGCACTGCGTCCGCTGGAGCCGGGCGCCGCGGAACTCAAGCGTATGTACGTGGTGCCGGACTGGCGCGGCCGGGGCGTCTCCGGCGCGGTGCTGGCCGCGCTGGAGCAGGCGGCGGTAGTGCGCGGTTGGCGCACGCTCCGGTTGGAGACCGGGCCCAAGCAGGCCGCCGCGATCCGCTTCTACGAGCGCTCCGGGTACGTGCCGATCCCGGGTTTCGGGGCGTATGCCGATGAGCCGATGTCCCATTGCTACCAGAGAGAGCTGTAGCGAGTTCGGGGACCGTTTCCTTCAGGGGCGGCACTCCGGGTTACGATGGGGCTTCGTACCCCGTCCACGCGCGACGTCGCGCCATGACTCGAGGCTGCCAGGCCGGCAGCGCCGCAAGGAGAGCAGCAGTGAAGAGCGCTGTCGAGACCCTGGACCCGACTCGGGTCCGGCTCACCGTTGAGGTCCCGTTCGAGGAGCTCAAGCCGAGCCTCGACGCGGCCTACAAGAAGATCGCCGAGCAGGTCTCGATCCCGGGGTTCCGCAAGGGCAAGGTCCCGGCCGCGGTCATCGACCAGCGTTTCGGCCGCGGCGCCGCGCTGGAGGAGGCCATCAACTCCTCGCTGCCGCAGTTCTACGGCCAGGCCGTCGAGGAGAACAAGATCGAGGTCGTCGGCCAGCCCGACGTGGACCTGGCCGAGTTCGAGCCGGGCCAGGACCTGAAGTTCACTGCCGAGGTGGACGTGCGCCCCGAGTTCGAGGTGCCGGCCTACGACGACATCGAGGTCGAGGTCGAGGACGCGACCGTCGCCGACGAGGCGGTGGACGAGCGCATCGAGGACATCCGCAAGCGCTTCGGCTCGCTCAAGGAGGTCGAGCGGGAGGTCGCCGACGGTGACTTCGTCACCCTGGACCTGGCCGCCTCGATCGACGGCGAGGTGCTGGAGGACGGCACCGCCAAGGGCATGAGCTACGAGGTCGGCTCCACCCAGCTGATCGAGGGCACCGACGAGGCGATCATCGGCAAGAAGGCCGGTGAGACCGCCACCTTCACCTCCAAGCTGCTCGGCGGCTCGCACGCCGGCGAGGACGCGACCATCGAGGTCACCGTCACCGCGGTCAAGGAGCGCGAGCTGCCCGCCCTGGACGACGAGTTCGCCCAGCTGGCCAGCGAGTTCGACACCATGGAGGAGTTCCGCACCAACGTCCGCGAGACGCTGGAGCGCTCCGAGCAGTTCGAGCAGGTCGCCTCGGCCCGGGACAAGGTGCTGGAGGTCCTGCTGGAGCGCGTGGACATCCCGCTGCCGAAGTCGGTCGTGGACGCCGAGCTGGCCTGGCGCAACGAGGCCCTGGACCGCCAGATCGCGATGGGCGGCATGACCCGCGAGGGCTTCTTCAAGCTGCAGGAGAAGACCGAGGACGAGTACAACGCCGAGCTCGCCGACGAGGTGCGCGACGGGGTCAAGGCCCAGTTCATCCTGGACAAGCTGGCCAACGCCGAGGAGATCTCGGTGAACGAGGGCGAGCTGACCAACCACCTCATCCAGCGCGCGTCCCAGGCCGGCATGCGCCCGGACGAGTTCGCCCAGCAGATCTCCTCGGCCGGGCAGATCCCGGCCCTGGTCGGCGAGGTGCGCCGGGGCAAGGCGCTGAACCTGGTCCTGGAGGCCGCCAAGGTCAAGGACGCCGCCGGCAACGAGGTCGACGTCAAGAAGATCAACGCCCCCGACGTCGAGGACACCGACGGCGAGAACCCGGACAGCCACGGCCGGGTCCCGGAGGACGAGCACTACGGCCACAAGCACGACTGATCGAACAGGCGGGTGTCGAACACCCGGTATGACGAAAGCCCCGCTCCTGCGCAGGACGCGGGGCTTTCGCGTATGCCGTCAGCGAACAAGGGCCGGGGCGCCGACGCCGTGGGGGACCGGGGCGTTAGGGTCGTCCTAGGACCGGCGGCGATCACGAGTCGAGGGTGTCACAGGGCTCGACGGTGTTCGTTGTACCGGTCCGCGCATTCCGCTTCCGACGAACCAGGCAGGGTGAACCTATGACGACGCCGCTGACCCCGATGGCCCGTGCGGGCGTTGACAGCCCGCTCGGCCTGAGCGACCAGGTCTACAACCGGCTGCTGCGCAACCGGATCATCTTCCTGGGCACCCAGGTCGACGACGACATCGCCAACTCGCTGTGTGCCCAGTTGCTGTTGCTGACCGCGGAGGACAGCGACAAGGAGATCTACTTCTACATCAACAGCCCCGGCGGCTCGGTCTCCGCGGGCCTGGCGATCTACGACACGATGATGTACATCCCCAACGACATCGTGACCGTGGGCATGGGCATGGCGGCCTCGATGGGCCAGTTCCTGCTCACCGCCGGCACCCCCGGCAAGCGCTTCGCGCTGCCGAACACCGAGATCCTGCTGCACCAGGGCTCCGCGGGCATCGGGGGCTCCGCGGCGGACATCCGGATCCAGGCCGAGCGCCTGCTGCGCAGCAAGAAGCGGATGGCCGAGCTCACCGCGCAGCACACCGGCCAGCCGCTGGACAAGATCGAGCTGGACTCCGACCGGGACACCTGGTTCAGCGCCGTGGAGGCCAAGGAGTACGGCCTCATCGACGACATCATGACGCACGCCAACGACGTCCCCGGCGCCGGCGGCACCGCGTCTGACGCCTTGCAGGACTGAGGCTCTCCGCAGCCCCTCCTGACCCCTACCTGGCCGCTTTATCCCGGAGGACCTCCTTCCATGAACGACATGATCTACCGCGGGCCCGAGCACGACGCCCGCTACATCGTCCCCAAGTTCAGCGAGCGCACCAGCTACGGCTTCCGCGAGTGGGACCCGTACTCGAAGCTGTTCGACGAGCGGATCATCTTCCTGGGCGTGCAGATCGACGACGCCTCGGCCAACGACGTGATGGCCCAGCTGATCACGCTGGAGTCGATGGACCCCGACCGGGACATCTCCATCTACATCAACAGCCCCGGCGGCTCCTTCACCGCGCTCACCGCCATTTACGACACGATGCAGTGGGTCAAGCCGGACATCCAGACGGTGTGCATGGGCCAGGCCGCCTCCGCGGCCGCGGTGCTGCTGGCCGCCGGCACCCCGGGCAAGCGCCTGGCGCTGCCCAACGCCCGGATCCTGATCCACCAGCCCTGGAGCGAGGGCGGCCGCGGCGACCTGTCCGACCTGGAGATCCAGGCCAACGAGATCCTGCGGATGCGCACCGTCATGGAGTCGATGCTGGCCAAGCACAGCGGCCGCGACGCCGATCAGGTGCACAAGGACATCGACCGCGACAAGATCCTCTCGGCCGAGGAGGCCAAGGACTACGGGATCATCGACCAGGTGCTGACCTCCCGTACGGACTCCCTGAACGCTCGATGAGCCAGGCGTGACCGGTTGCGGACACTGATATTCCGGCGGGGTGACCCGCCACGGGCCGTGGCATCGGATTATCATTCGATGCCACGGCCGATGCGCTCGCGAAAGTCGAGCGCTCACGCCTCGCCGGGGGTATGAGCGGTACCGTCTTGGGGGACAGACTACGAAGCGCGTACAAGCGCCGAGGAGTGGGTCCAGCACCGGGATCTTCACAAAGGAGAAGCTCCACCGTGGCACGCATCGACAACGCCGACCTGCTGAAGTGCTCTTTCTGCGGCAAGAGCCAGAAGCAGGTCAAGAAGCTCATCGCGGGCCCCGGCGTGTACATCTGCGACGAGTGCATCGATCTGTGCAACGAGATCATCGAGGAGGAGCCCGGCGAGCCGGCCGCGGCCCGGGGCTTGGCGGAGCTGCCCAAGCCCAAGGAGATCTACGACTTCCTCGACGAGTACGTCATCGGCCAGGAGAACGCCAAGAAGAGCCTGTCGGTGGCGGTCTACAACCACTACAAGCGGGTGCAGGCCGGGGACTACCAGCGCGAGCGCGGCGGACGCCGCGGCGAGCAGATCGAGCTGGCCAAGTCCAACATCCTGCTCCTGGGCCCCACCGGCTGCGGCAAGACCTACCTGGCGCAGACCCTGGCCCGGATGCTCAACGTGCCCTTCGCCATCGCCGACGCCACGGCGCTGACCGAGGCCGGGTACGTCGGCGAGGACGTCGAGAACATCCTGCTCAAGCTGATCCAGGCGGCCGACTACGACATCAAGAAGGCCGAGTCCGGGATCATCTACATCGACGAGATCGACAAGATCGCCCGCAAGGCCGAGAACCCGTCGATCACCCGCGACGTCTCCGGCGAGGGCGTGCAGCAGGCGCTGCTGAAGATCCTCGAGGGCACGGTCTCCTCGGTGCCGCCGCAGGGCGGGCGCAAGCACCCGCACCAGGAGTTCCTGCAGATCGACACCACCAACGTGCTGTTCATCGTCGCCGGGGCCTTCGAGGGCCTGGACAAGATCGTGGACGCCCGGGTGAACAAGCGCGGCATGGGCTTCACCGCCCAGCTCCGCTCCCGCTACGACGTCGACACCACCGACGTGTTCGCCGACGTGCTGCCCGAGGACCTGCTGAAGTACGGCATGATCCCGGAGTTCGTGGGCCGGCTGCCCGTGGTCACCTCGGTCCACAAGCTGGACCGCGCGGCCCTGGTCCGGATCCTGGTCGAGCCGCGCAACGCGCTGATCAAGCAGTACCAGCGGCTGATGGAGCTGGACGGCGTGGAGCTGGTCTTCGAGGACGACGCCGTCGAGGCCATCGCCGACCAGGCGATCCTGCGCGGCACCGGCGCCCGCGGTCTGCGCGCGATCATGGAGGAGGTGCTGATGTCGGTGATGTACGAGGTCCCCAGCCACTCCGACGTCGGCACCGTGGTCATCACCGGCGAGGTGGTGCGCGAGCACGTGCTGCCCACGCTGGTGCCGCGGGACCAGCGCGCGCTGAACGAGCACGGCCGGCGGACCGGGACGCAGCAGAACCTGAACGAGCGACGGGACCGGTCGGCGTAGGTCGCGCACCTGGCTTGTGAACAGGCGGTTGGCGGTTCGCTTCGGCGGGCCGCCAATTTTCGTTTCGCGGTAGGAATCGATTCCTACCAGGGTAGGATAGTGGTATGTCGACCAAGTTGAGCATCTCCCTGCCCGACGACGATGTGGCGTTCCTGGACGAGTTGAACGCCGAATCACGCTCCGCGGCCGTCCACAAGGCCATCGACCTGGCCCGATCCCTGAGCCTGGTCGACGACTACACCGCCGCCTACGACGAATGGGTCAGCTCCGGGGACGCCGCGCTGTGGGACACCGTGCTCGGTGACGGACTCACCGACGTTGAGTAGTTCCGTGCCCGCCATGCGCCGCGGCGACGTGTTCTGGGTCGATCTGGACCCGGCGCGCGGCAGCGAGGCCCCCAAGAGCCGCCCGGCCGTCATCGTTTCCAACGACGGCGCGAACACCGCCACGCACCGCCACAGCCGGGGCGTCGTCACGGTCGTCCCCGTCACCTCGAACACCGCGCGCGTCTACCCGTTCCAGGTCCTCATCAAGGCCGCCGACCACCCGGGACTGCGCGCCGACTCCAAGGCCCAGGCCGAGCAGGTCCGCACCGTCGACGTCTCCCGCATCGGCCGGCGGATCACGGCCCTGAATCCGGACACCATGAAGCGCCTCGACGCCGCGCTTCGTCTGCACCTCGCGCTGTAGTCCGATACTCGGCAGAATCCCCACCTGGGCACCGATAAGCTTGGAGGCGTGAATGAAACCACCACTCCAGCCGCCCAGGGCGCTGCCGACAGCGCCGCCACCACTCTGCCGACCGCCTACGCGCCGGTAGAGGTAGAGGGCGAGCTGTACGAGCGGTGGGTAAAGAACGGTTACTTCACCGCCGACGCGGCCTCCGACAAGGAGCCGTTCACCATCGTCATCCCCCCGCCGAACGTGACCGGGTCGCTGCACGTGGGCCACGCGCTCAACCAGTCGATCCAGGACGCGATCATCCGGCGCAAGCGGATGCAGGGCTTCGAGGCCCTCTACCTGCCGGGGATGGACCACGCCGGCATCGCCACCCAGAACGCGGTGGAGCGCGAACTGGCCAAGGACGGCCTGTCGCGCCACGATCTCGGCCGTGACGCCTTCGTGAAGAAGGTCTGGGAGTGGAAGGCCGAGTACGGCGGCAAGATCCTGGGCCAGCAGCGCCGGCTCGGCATCTCCCTGGACTGGTCGCGCGAGCGCTTCACCATGGACGAGGGCCTGTCGCGGGCCGTGCAGACCATCTTCAAGAAGATGTACGACGACGGCCTGGTCTACCGCGCCGAGCGCATCATCAACTGGTGCCCGCGCTGTCTGACCGCGCTGTCCGACATCGAGGTGGACCACCACGACGAGCCCGGCGAGCTGGTGTCTATCCGCTACGGGGACGGCGAGGACTCCATCGTGGTGGCGACCTCGCGCGCCGAGACGATGCTCGGCGACACCGCGGTGGCGGTGCACCCCGACGACGAGCGCTACCAGCACCTGATCGGGAAGGAAGTGCCGCTGCCGCTCACCGACCGCCGCATCCCGATCATCGCCGACGAGCACGTGGACCCGGAGTTCGGCACCGGCGCGGTGAAGGTGACCCCGGCGCACGACCCGAACGACTTCGAGATCGGCCGCCGGCACAACCTGCCGATGCCCACGATCCTGGACGAGCACGCGAACATCACCGTGCACGGCCCGTTCCTGGGCATGGACCGCTTCGAGGCCCGCCCGGCCGTGGTGCGCGCGCTGCGCGAGGAGGGCCGCATCGTCGGCCAGAAGCAGCTCCTGCGCCCGGTGGGCCACTGCTCGCGCTGCGACACCGTGGTGGAGCCGCGGCTCTCGCTCCAGTGGTGGGTGAAGGTGGAGACGCTGGCCAAGGCGGCCGGCGACGCGGTGCGCGACGGCCGGGTGCAGATCCACCCCAAGGAGATGGAGCCGCGCTACTTCGCCTGGGTCGACAACATGCACGACTGGACGATCTCCCGCCAGCTGTGGTGGGGCCACCGGATCCCGATCTGGTACGGCCCGAACGGCGAGGTCGTGTGCGTGGGCCCGGACGAGGAGCCGCCGTCGGAGCCGGGCTGGTATCAGGACTCGGACGTGCTCGACACCTGGTTCTCCTCCGGGCTGTGGCCGTTCTCCACGCTCGGCTGGCCGGAGCAGACCGCCGACCTGGCGAAGTTCTACCCGACCTCGGTGCTGCACACCGGTTACGACATCATCTTCTTCTGGGTGGCCCGGATGATGATGTTCGGCCTGTACGCGATGGACGGCGTGCAGCCGTTCCAGAAGGTGGTGCTCTCCGGCCTGGTCCGCGACCAGTTCGGGAAGAAGATGTCGAAGTCCAAGGGCAACGGGGTCGACCCGCTGCTGTGGATGGACAAGTTCGGGTCCGACGCGGTGCGCTTCGGCCTGCTGCGCGGCGCCAACCCCGGCGCGGACCAGGCGGTGGCCGAGGACTGGATCGCCGGCGCGCGCAACTTCGCGAACAAGATCTGGAACGCCACCCGGTTCGCGATGATGAACGGCGCCTTCGTGCCGTCCGAGTTGCCGGCCGCCGATCGGCTCACCGTCGAGGACCGCTGGATCCTGTCCCGCCTCAACGAGGTCGTGGCCGAGGTGGACGGTCTCTACGAGGACTTCCAGTTCGCCAAGGCCATGGAAGCCCTCTACCACTTCGCGTGGGACGAGGTCTGCGACTGGTACATCGAGCTGGCGAAGCTGCGGCTGCCGATCGGCGCGGCCGCGGACGACCCGGACGCGCAGACCACGCGCGCGGTGCTCGGCCACGTCCTGGACGTGATGCTGCGCCTGCTGCACCCGGCTGTGCCGTACGTGACCGAGACGCTGTGGACCGCGCTCACCGGCCGCGAGTCGATCGTGATCGCCGAGTGGCCGACCGCCGACCTGGCGCGGGTCGACGCGGACGCCGAGGCGGTGATCGAGGCGGTGCAGGAGGTCGTGACCGAGGTGCGGCGCTTCCGGACCGACCAGGGCGTGAAGGACGCACAGCGGGTGGCCGCGCGGCTGACGCTGACCGACCCGAAGCTGGCCGGGCAGGAGCCGGCGATCCGGCTGCTGAGCCGGCTCACCGCTCCGGAAGAGGGCTTCAGCGCCACCGCGACCCTGGCCGCGACCGGCGGGAAGGTGGAGCTGGACACGTCCGGCACCATCGACGTCGCCGCCGAGCGCAAGCGGCTGGACAAGGGTCTGGCCGCCGCGCGCAAGGAGGTCGAGCAGGCGAACGCGAAGCTCGGCAACGCCGACTTCCTGGCCAAGGCGCCCGACGCCGTGGTCGACAAGATCCGCAAGCGCCTGGCCGACGCCGAGAGCGACATCGCCCGCCTGGGCGCCCAGCTCGACGCGCTGCCCGCCGCCTGATCGGTTTCAGCGACAGCGATAAGGAACCATCGAGTTCATGGCGAACAATGTCGACCGTCCGGGTTTCGATGAGCAGAGCCTCCAGGAGCAGTTCGAGGAAGTCGAACACGAGCTCCTGGAGCGCTGGCCGGAGACCAAGATGGACCCCACCCTGGCACGGGTGCGGGCCCTGACCGAGCTGCTGGGCGACCCGCAGAAGGCGTACCCGGTCGTCCACATCACGGGGACCAACGGCAAGACGTCCACCGCGCGGATGATCGAGACCCTGCTGCGCGAGCTCAACCTGCGCACCGGCCGGTTCACCTCGCCGCACCTGGAGTCGATGAACGAGCGCATCACCCTGGACGGGGCGCCGATCCCGCTGCGGCGCTTCGTCGAGGTCTACGAGGACATCCGGCCCTACGTGGACATCGTGGACGCCTCGCAGGAGTTCCCGATGTCCTTCTTCGAGGTGATCACCGGGATGGCGTTCGCGGCCTTCGCCGACGCCCCGGTCGACGCCGCTGTGCTGGAGGTGGGCCTGGGCGGCACCTGGGACTGCACCAACGTCGCCGACGGCCAGGTCGCGGTGATCACCCCGATCGACGTCGACCACGCGCACATCCTCGGCGACACCCCGGCGAAGATCGCCTCCGAGAAGGCCGGGATCATCAAGGAGGACGCGGTCGTCGTGATGGCCCAGCAGCCGCTGGAGGCCGCCGAGGTCATTCTGCGCCGGGCCTCCGAGGTGCACGCCACCGTGGCCCGCGAGGGCATCGAGTACGGGGTCGTGGAGCGCCAGCCGGCGCTCGGCGGCCAGCAGATCACGATCAAGGGCCTGGCCGGCGAGTACAGCGACGTCTACCTGCCGCTGTACGGCGAGCACATGGCGCACAACGCGGCCACCGCGCTGGCCGCGGTCGAGGCCTTCCTCGGCGCCGGCCGGGCCCGCACCCCGCTGGACCCGGACGTGGTCCGCGAGGCGTTCGCCAAGGTCACCTCGCCGGGCCGGCTGGAAGTGGTCCGCCGCGGCCCCACGGTCATCCTGGACGCCACCCACAACCCGGCCGGCGCCCGCGCCACCGCGCAGGCCCTGGCCGACGACTTCACCTTCGACCACCTGGTCGGCGTGGTCGGCGCGATGCGGGACAAGGACGTCGCCGGGATCCTGGAGGTCCTGGAGCCGGTGCTGAACGAGATCGTGGTGACCCAGAACAACACCGAGCGCGCGATGCCCACCGCGGTGCTCGGGGAGCTGGCCGCCGAGATCTTCGGCGCCGAGCGGGTCCACGAGGCGCCGCGCCTGGACGACGCCATCGACATGGCCATCGGTCTGGCCGAGGAGGCGATCCCGGCCGGCACCTCCGCCGGTGCGGGCGTCATCGTGACCGGGTCGGTGGTCACCGCGGGGCAGGCGCGTACCCTGCTGGTGCGGGAGCGTGCCGAGCGGGTCGAGGACCGGCACACCTTCGAGGACGTCCGGTTCGAGGACGCCGAGAAGGAGGACTTCGACGACCGCGACCTGGAGTTCGGGAAGCGGCGGGGCGGCGACCGCGACGACGAGTTGTCCGATGAAGATTTCGGCGGTGACGACCGATGATGGTCCGGCGGATGGCAGCCTCGGTGCTGTGCTTCGAGGTGTTGGTGATCCTCTTCTTCGCCCTGGTGGCGATGAAGCTCTCCGACCTGAGTTCGGGGACGGTCTGGGCGATCTGCGGGCCTGGCATGGTGGTGGCCGCGCTGCTGTGCGGGATGCTGCGCAAGTCGTGGGCGTACTCGCTCGGCTGGGTGCTCCAGGGTGCGCTGATCCTCGCGGGCTTCGTGATCACCGACATGTTCTTCGTCGGGGCCTGCTTCGCGCTGCTCTGGTACTGGGCGCTGAAGGCCGGTCGGCAGATCGACACGGAGAAGGCGGCCGCGTACGCGGCCTATGAGGCGGCGCAGGCAGCTCAGTCGGTCGAAGAGCCGCAGGCGGTCGACGAGACACCGGCGACGCAGGCGTCGGCCGCGACTTCCTGAGCCGCCGCCCGCACAACGCGGGCGTTGCCGGCTGTTACCCGAGCGCGGCGCCGAATACCCGAGCCCGGCACCGAATGCCACCACCACGCTGGCGAAGCGCTGACCGCTTCACCAATTCGGGCTAATCAGGCCATTTGCGCCATCCGCCCGGGTATTCCCTCCACATGCTCTACCCCGAGGCCCTGGCCGTGGACCGCCACACGGCGACCGTCGGCTCGCGACGTGATCTGCGGAACCGGTTGGTGGCCGGGGCGGTGGTCGCGGTCGCCGGCGTGTTCGTGGTCTACCTGCTCGCCGTGCGGACCCGGTGGGGGCAGGACTTCGAGAACGCGGCGCTGGCCGGCGCGCGCCAGCACCGCAGCGGGAGCTGGTACGAGGACGCCGACCGCTGGCTGAACCGGCTCACCGCGGAGAGCTTCGGGGCCTCGCTGGTCGTCATCGCGGCGGTCGGGCTGCTGCGCCGGCGGTTGCTGCTGGCGCTGTGCGGAGTGCTGACGGCCGGCGGGGCGGTGCTCGCGGCGCGGTTCATGAAGGGGGTGCTGCCGAGCCGGCCGGTGTTCGGGGCCGACGCGCTGGGTGCGATCCACGCGGCAGGCGGCGCGGTCGGAGCCGGTCACGCGGCCAACGCCGCGAGCGCGGTCGCGGCGGGGAACCCGGCCGCGAACGCGGCGGTGCACAACGCCGTCGCCTCGGTCGCCGCCACCATGGCGCACGTCGCACTGGCCCAAGCCACCTACCAGCCCCCGAACACGCTCCCCTCCGGTCACACCGCCGCGGCGATGGGGTTGTTCTTCGCGACCCTGATCGTGATCAGCCGCCGCTGGTACGTCCTGGTGACCCTGCTCGTGCTGCCCGGCGCGGCGCTGGCCGGCGTGGCGACCGTGGCGGCGGACTGGCACCGGCTCTCCGACACCGTCGCCGCCGACCTGCTCGCGCTGGCCGTCGGACTGCTCGGGCTGGCCGTGGTGGCGCAGATCGGCCTGGTGCGTCCGGAGCCGTCACTCGGTCGGAGCAGCCTGGGCCAGCGCCTGCTCTACGCCGCGCTGCTCAGCATCGCGACCGTCTCGTCGGCCGTCGGCCTCGCCTTCTTCGCGCGCTACCACAGTGCGACCTCGGCCCTGGGCCGCGAGGACGCCGCGTACTGGTCCGCGCAGGCGCTGGCCCTCGGCGCGGCGGTCACCGCGGCCGGGATGATGCTCGCGGTGTGCCGGAACCTGGAGTCGGTGGGGACGCGCCCGCCGCCCAGACTGACGATCCAGGCGCCGTGATCACCCATGTGGCGCGCGCCCCGCGCAATGCCGCACTCTGGCCCTCCAGGACCCTGACATAAGCATTCTCACCCGTTCGGGCGTACCGCTTCGGGGTGAATCGGATGCTCCGGGATCTATCGGGCATAACGCTGGTTAGGATCGGTCGCAGGCGCCGCACATCGCGCCTGTCTCTGATACCGACGGCAAGACTTCTGCAACATCCGAGCGACGGAAGATGGGGATCGCGCATGGGCTCCGGGATGGCGGTCATCGGTCGGGACATCGCGGTGGACCTCGGGACCGCGAACACCCTGGTGTACGTACGCGGTCGAGGCATCGTGCTGAACGAGCCCTCGGTGGTCGCGGTGGACACCACGACCGGCGCGGTGCTCGCGGTCGGCGCCGAGGCGAAGAAGATGATCGGCCGCACGCCCGGCAACATCGTGGCGATCCGGCCGCTCAAGGACGGCGTCATCGCCGACTTCGAAGTCGCCGAGCGGATGCTGCGCTACTTCATCCGCAAGGCGCACAAACGCCGGTGGCTGGCGCAGCCCCGGGTCATCGTCTGCGTCCCCTCCGGCATCACCGGGGTGGAGAAGCGCGCGGTCGAGGACGCGGCCAGCGCCGCCGGCGCGCGCAGCGTGCACCTCATCGAGGAGCCGATGGCCGCGGCGATCGGTGCGGGCCTGCCGGTGCAGGAGGCGACCGGCAACATGGTCGTGGACATCGGCGGCGGCACCACCGAGGTCGCGGTCATCTCCTACGGCGGCATCGTGACCGCGCTCAGCGTGCGGGTCGCGGGCGACGAGCTGGACAACGCGATCATCCAGTACACGAAGAAGGAGTACTCGCTGCTGCTCGGCGACCGCACCGCCGAGGAGATCAAGGTGACGGTCGGCTCGGCCTGGGACTCCGGGGAGGAGACCCGCGCCGAGGTCCGAGGCCGCGACCTCGTCAGCGGCCTGCCGAAGGTGATCCTGCTGTCCAGCACCGAGGTGCGCAAGGCCATCGAGGAGCCGGTGACGGCGATCGTCGACGCGGTGCGCGACACCCTGGACAAGTGCCCGCCGGAGCTGGCCGGCGACATCATGGACCGCGGCATCGTCCTCACCGGCGGCGGTGCCATGCTGCACGGCCTGGACGAGCGGATCCGCGAGGAGACCGGCATGCCGGTGCACATCGCGGAGAACCCGCTGGACTCCGTGGTCCTGGGCTCCGGCCGCTGCCTGGAGGAGTTCGAGGCGCTGGCCCCGGTGCTGGGCACGCTGAACAACCGTCGCCGTACCGGGCGGAGGTAGCGCGGGAGCGTGCGTGACGACAAGCGGACGAGGCTGCTGCTGGCGGTACTGCTGGCGGCGGCCTTCGCCATGATCACCGTGGACGCCCGGGGCGGGTCCCGCTCGCCGCTGCAGCCGCTGCGCTCCGGCGGCGAGGCGGTGCTCGGCCCGGTGACGCGCTCGGTCGCGGCGGTCGAGCGGCCGGTGGGCGACTTCGTGCACGGACTCGGCCACAGCAAGCAGGACCAGAAGCAGATCGCGCTGCTCAAGACGCAGAACGCGGCCCTGCGCGAACAGGCCGAGACCGCCGCCGACGCCCGCGCCCGGGCCGCCGAGCTCGACAAGCTGCTGCACGTCGCCTCGGTCGGCGGCTACCGGACCATCCCGGCCCGGGTGCTGTCCTTCGCCCCGCAGCAGCAGGGCACCTGGTCGGCGACCATCGACGCCGGCACCCTGGACGGCGTCAAGCCGGGAATGACCGTGCTGGACGGCGACGGCCTGGTCGGCCGCACCGTGGCGGTCGGCCGCGACACCGCGACCGTGCTGCTGGCCGACGACCCGCGGTTCACCGTGGGCGTGCGGACCCCGGGCACCGGCGGCGCCGGAGGCGGCCAGGTCGGCCTGGCCACCGGCGGCGGGCCCGGGGCGTTCAGCGTGCAGTTCTTCGACCCGCAGGCCGACATCCCGCTGGGCACACCGGTGCTGACCTTCGGCTCGGCCGGCGGCACGCCCTTCGTGCCCGGCGTGCCGCTGGGCACCGTGACCTCCGTGCAGCCCACGCCCGGGGCGATGACCCGGACCGCGATCGTGAAGCCGTACGTGGCCTACGACGGCCTGCAGACCGTCGGTGTCGTGGTGGAGCCGCCGCGCACCGACCCCCGCGACGCGCTGGTGGCGCACTGACCGCCGCCACTCGGCTGCCCGGCTGCCCGGCTGCCACCCGGTTGCTCCACGGCGGCCCCGGCCCGACCCCGAAAGAGTGTGACCCTTGAGACTCACCGGCTTCCTCGCCCTTATCTGCGGCCTGGCCCTGGTCCTGGCGCTGCAGGACGCGCTGCTGACCGCGGCGCGCCTGCCGCTGGCCGCGCCCGACCTGCTGCTGGCGGTGGTCGCCGCGATCGGCTTCGCCCGCGGCCCGCGCACCGGCCTGGTCGCCGGCTTCCTGCTCGGCCTGGCCGCCGACGTCTCGCCGCCGGCCGCGCACGCGATCGGCAGCCAGGCGTTCGTGCTCTGCCTGTGCGGCTACCTCGCCGGCCGCGCCGCCGGGGCGGTGCAGGGCACGGTCCTGCGGCCGATCCTGGTGGTCGCGTGCCTGGCCGCGTTCACTCCGTTCCTGTACGCCGGGCTGGACTTCGCGGTCGGCACCGCGCAGTTCCACGGCGTGCCGGCCGCCGCCGCGGCGTCCGCGCTGTACACCGGCGTGCTCGCGCCGTTCGTCATCCCGGTGGTCGGCTTCGTGCTCGGCCGCGGCGAGACCCGCGGCCTGCCCACCCAGCGCTCGCACAGCCGCCTGCCGGGCGTCAAGACTCTGAATCGCCGCGCCTCGGCCGGCAGTACGCAGGTGCTGTAGATGACTTCCGACGGCAGCCGGCTGGCCGACCGGCGGCACGCGCGGCTGATGGTGCTGCGGGTGCTGGTCCTGGCGCTGCTCGGGACGCTGGTCGCCCGGCTGTGGTACCTGCAGGTCCGCACCGGCCAGACCTTCCGCGACGCCGCCGCCGCGAACGACGTCCGCACCGTCATCACCCCGGCGGTGCGCGGCGACATCCTGGACGACCTGGGCCGCCCGCTGGTCGACAACAAGTCGGCGCTGACCCTGTCGGTCGACCGCAACACCCTGCTGGGCACCAAGGACCACGGCGTCTCCACACTGGCCCGCCTGGCCTCGGTGCTGGGCACCACGCCGCAGGCCATCTCCGACCAGATCCGGCCCTGCACCGCGAAGGTCTCCAAGCCCTGCTGGAACGGCTCGCTGCTGCAGCCGGTCCCGATCGCCCGCAACGTCTCGGTGCAGCAGGCGCTGACGGTCTCCGAGGAGCACGAGCTCTACCCGGGCGTGACCGCGGGCCCGGACACCGTCCGCCGCTTCCCGGCGCCCTACAGCCTGAACGCCGCGCACATCCTGGGCTACCTGTCGCCGGTCACCGAGAACGAGCTCGCCGCCGCGACCGCCAAGGGCGAGGTGATGCAGCGCTCGGACCTGGTCGGGCGGGCCGGGCTGGAGGAGACCTACGACTCCTACCTGCGCGGCCAGGAAGGCGAGACGCAGGTCTCGGTCGACATCCTCGGGCACGCGCAGTCCACCCTGGCCACCATCCCGCCGGTGAACGGCGACCACCTGGTGACCTCGATCGACGCCCGGATCCAGGCCGTCGCCGAGCGCGAGCTGAACAACGCGGTGAGCCGGGCCCGCTCGCAGACCTCGCCGACCAACGGCAAGCCCTACGTCGCCGACTCGGCGGCCACCGTGGTGCTGGACGCGCGCACCGGCCGCGTGGTGGCGATGGCCAGCACCCCGACCTACGACCCCAACGTCTTCACCGGCGGCATCTCACAGTCCGACTACGCCGCGCTGACCGACGCCTCGGCCGGCACCCCGCTGCTGTCCCGGGCCTACCAGGGCCAGTTCGCGCCGGGGTCGACGTTCAAGGCCGTGACCACCACCGCGATGCTCCAGGACGGCTTCGGCACCGGCACCTATGACTGCTCGCCGGCCTTCAAGATCGGCAGCCAGAGCTTCACCAACTTCGAGGGCGAGGCCTTCGGGCCGATCTCGCTCAAGCGCGCCATCGAAGTGTCCTGCGACACGGTCTTCTACGGCGTCGCCTACCAGATGTGGCTGCGGGACGGCGGCCTGAAGCCGGTCGCGCACCCGCTGGAACCCATCGCCACCATGGCGCACGCCTTCGGGCTCGGCGCCAAGACCGGCATCGACCTGCCGGGCGAGGCCAAGGGCGACATCCAGACCCGGGCGGAGAAGCAGGTCACCTGGAACAACATGCACGGCATCTGGTGCAAGCGGGCCAAGGACGGCTATCCGGAGCTGCTGGGCTCGGACCCGGCGCGCGCCGCCTACCTGCAGGAGATCGCCAAGGAGAACTGCACCGACGGGTTCAAGTACCAGCCCGGCGACGCCGCGATCTCGGCCATCGGCCAGGGCGGCGACCTGGTGACGCCGCTGCAGCTGGCGCGGGTGTACGCGGCCGTGGCCAACGGCGGCACCCTGTACCAGCCGCAGATCGGCCGCGCGCTGATCGCCCCGGACGGCAAGGTCGTCAAGGACCTGACACCGATCGTGACCCGGAAGCTGCCGGTGTCCGGCTCGACGCTGGCGTTCCTGGAGGACGCGCTGCACGGCACCTCGACCGAGGGCACCGCGGGCCCGGCCTTCGCAGCCTGGCCGGAGAACGTGATTCCGACCTACGCCAAGACGGGAACTGCGGAAGTCTACGGAAAGCAGACCACGTCCTGCTTCGTCGCCTACGCCGGCACCGAGACCGGGCCGCGCTACGTCGTGGCGATGATGGTCTCCCAGGGTGGCACCGGTGTCGGGACGTCGGGGCCGTCGGTGGAGGCGATCCTGGCCGCGCTGTTCGGCGTGGACATGGGCCACCCGGACCCGAACGGCACGCTGCCCACCGCGCTGCCGGTGGTGCGCCCCGACGGCTTGCTGCCGACCCTCCCGCCGGCCACCACCCTGCCCACGCCTCCGCCGCCGTCGGCATCCCCCACCACGAAGCAGTGAGAGCGCCGTGACCCTGAACCCCGCGATCTACAAAGGCCCGGCGGCGATGCCGGTGGCCGAGAGCCGGCGCCGCGCCAGCCGGCTGCGCCGCTTCGACTGGACGCTGCTGGCCGCGGCGCTGGCGCTGTCGGTCTACGGCGCGATCCTGGTGTGGTCGGCGACCCGCGGGCGCACCAGCCTGACCGGCGGCGACCCGCAGTTCTTCCTGAAGCGGCACCTGATGAACCTGGCGATCGGCCTGGTCCTCATGGCGCTGACGTCGCTGCTGTCCTACGCGTGGGTGCGCGCGGTCACACCGGTGTTCTACGTGCTGGCGCTGCTGGGGCTGGTCGCTGTGCTCAGCCCTCTGGGCTCGACGGTCAACGGCGCGAAGTCCTGGATCGAGCTCGGCGGGGGCTTCTCCATCCAGCCCGCCGAGTACACCAAGGTCGCGGTGGTCCTGGGCCTGGCGGTGGTGCTGACGCTGAAGCCGACCAAGGGCGTGCTGTCCGGCATGTCGGAGCGGGACGACGCGGTGACCCCGCGCCGTATCGCAGCCGCCGGCCTGGTCGCCGGGCTGCCGACCGGCATCATCATGTTGCTGCCGGACCTGGGCTCGGCCATGGTGATCCTGGTCGCCACCGCCGGCCTGCTGGTCTTCGCCGGCACCAGCGGCCGCTGGCTGGCTGCTCTCGGTGCCGGCGCGGCGGTCGCCGCCGTGGCCGCGACCCAGCTGCACCTGCTGGCCCAGCACCAGGTCAACCGGTTCGCGGCGTTCGCCGACCCGCATCTGGACCCGCAGGGCGTCGGTTACAACACCGCGCAGGCGCGGCTGGCCATCGGCTCCGGCGGGGTGCTGGGCAAGGGGCTGTTCAACGGCACGCAGACCAACGGCCGCTACGTCCCCGAGCAGCAGACGGACTTCGTCTTCACCGTGGCCGGCGAGGAGTTGGGCTTCGTCGGCGGCGTGGTCCTCATCGCGCTGTTCGGGGTCCTGCTGATGCGTGGCATCGCCATCGCCCGGCAGTGCGACGACCTGTTCGGCATGCTGGTCTGCGCCGGCGTGGTGAGCTGGTTCGCCTTCGAGACCTTCGAGAACATCGGCATGACCTTGGGGATCATGCCGGTCGCAGGCATCCCGCTGCCGTTCGTCTCCTACGGCGGCTCGTCGATGTTCGCCAGCTTCATCGCCGTCGGGCTGGTGGAGAATGTGCGGCTGCGGTCCACGCGGCCGGCGATCACGGTGCAGTGAGCTGTGCCGGCCTGACGATCATGGGGAGCACCCTGCGCACACGCGTTACGCTGGACGCGCGGTGCTGTCAGCCCGCCACAATCTTCCAGGAAGCCCAAGGACGAGTAATCCGATGCCAGTCGAATCCGTGTTCCCGCAGCTCGAAGCGGTCCTGCCGACGGTGCAGAAGCCGATCCAGTACATCGGCGGCGAGCTGAACTCGACCGTCAAGGACTGGGACGCGTGCGACGTCCGCTGGGCCCTGATGTATCCCGATGCCTATGAGGTCGGGCTCCCCAACCAGGGCGTCATGATCCTCTACGAAGTGCTCAACGAGCGCGAGGGCGTGCTGGCCGAGCGCACCTACTCGGTGTGGCCGGACATGGAGAAGGTGATGCGGGAGCAGAAGATCCCGCAGTTCACCGTGGACGCGCACCGGCCGGTGAAGGACTTCGACGTCTTCGGCCTGTCCTTCTCCACCGAGCTCGGCTACACGAACATGCTCAACGCGCTGGACCTGGCCGGGATCCCGCTGGAGGCCCGGGACCGGACCGCGGACCACCCGATCGTGCTGGCCGGCGGGCACGCCGCGTTCAACCCGGAGCCGATCGCCGACTTCCTGGACGCCGCGGTGGTCGGCGACGGCGAGGGCGCGGTGCTGGCGATCACCGACCTCATCCGCGCCTGGAAGAACGAGGGCCGCCCCGGCGGCCGCGAGGAGCTGCTGTTCCGCCTGGCCAAGACCGGCAACGTCTACGTGCCGCGGTTCTACGACGTCGACTACCTGCCCGACGGCCGCATCCGCCGGGTCGCGCCGAACCGGCCGGGCGTGCCGTTCCGCGTGGCCAAGCACACCGTCATGGACCTGGACGAGTGGCCCTACCCGAAGCAGCCGCTGGTCCCGCTGGCCGAGACCGTGCACGAGCGGATGTCGGTGGAGATCTTCCGCGGCTGCACCCGCGGCTGCCGCTTCTGCCAGGCCGGGATGATCACCCGGCCGGTCCGTGAGCGCTCCATCACCGGCATCGGCGAGATGGTCAAGGCGGGCCTGGAGGCCACCGGCTACGAGGAGGTCGGCCTGCTCTCGCTGTCCAGCGCCGACCACACCGAGATCGCCGAGGTCGCCAAGGGCCTGGCCGACCGCTACGAGGGCACCAACACCTCGCTGTCCCTGCCCTCCACCCGGGTCGACGCCTTCAACATCGACCTGGCCAACGAGCTCTCGCGCAACGGCCGCCGCAGCGGTCTGACCTTTGCCCCCGAGGGCGGCAGCGAGCGCATGCGCAAGGTCATCAACAAGATGGTGACCGAGGAGGACCTGATCCGCACCGTCACCGCCGCCTACAGCGCCGGCTGGCGGCAGGTGAAGCTGTACTTCATGTGCGGGCTGCCCACCGAGACCGACGAGGACGTCCTGCAGATCGCCGAGCTCGCGCGCAAGGTCATCAAGGCCGGCCGCGAGGCCTCCGGCACCCGCGACATCCGCTGCACGGTGTCCATCGGCGGGTTCGTGCCCAAGCCGCACACCCCCTTCCAATGGGCCGCGCAGCTCGACGCCGAGGGCACCGACGCCCGCCTGGTGAAGCTGCGCGACGCCATCCGCGCCGACAAGAACTACGGCAAGGCCATCGGCTTCCGCTACCACGACGGCAAGCCCGGCGTCATCGAGGGCCTGCTCTCGCGCGGCGACCGGCGGGTCGGCAAGGTGATCCGCGAGGTCTGGGAGCGCGGCGGCCGCTTCGACGGCTGGAGCGAGCACTTCTCCTACCAGCGCTGGGCGGACGCGACCGTGGCGGCCCTGGCCGAGACCCCGGTCGACCTGGCCTGGTACACCACGCGCGAGCGCGAGTACAACGAGGTCCTGCCCTGGGACCACATCGACTCCGGCCTGGACCGGGACTGGCTGTGGGAGGACTGGCAGGACGCGCTGGAGGCGGCCGAGGGCGGCGGGAACGAGGTCGAGGACTGCCGCTGGACGCCGTGCTACGACTGCGGCGTGTGCCCGCAGATGGGGACCGAGATCCAGGTGGGGCCCACGGGGGTGAAGCTGCTTCCGCTGACGGTCGTCTGATGTCTCGTCCGCCCCAGGACAGGACGTGCTTGTCGGGGCGATGATCTCACCGCTACTCTGACCTCACCAGATCCGAACAGAATCAAACGGATCACAACAGTCGGGATGAGGGTGGCGGTGAGCCTCGACATGGGATCGGTCGCATCGGTCGTGGACGACGCACGGCAGGAAGTTGAGCGGAGTTTCGTCGAGCAGTTCGGCGGCCGTCCCACCGGCGTGTGGGCCGCGCCGGGCCGGGTGAACGTCATCGGCGAGCACACCGACTACAACGACGGCTTCGTGCTGCCGATGGCCATCGACCGCGCCTGCTACGCGGCCGCCGCCCCGCGCGAGGACCGGATCCTGCGGATCCACGCCGCCCAACTCGGCGAGACCGTCGAGCTCTCCCTGGACGCCCTCGTCGGCCCCGGCTCCGCCGCCGACACCCGCGGCGCGGCGGACCCCGACATGACGCCGCTGGCCGAACCCGCCGTCACCGGCTGGGCCGGCTACCCGGTCGGCGTCGCCTGGATCCTGCAGCAGGCCGGCTTCCCGGTCCGCGGCGCGGACGTGTACCTGACGAGCACGGTGCCGGTCGGCTCCGGCCTGTCCTCCTCCGCCGCGCTGGAGTGCGCGACGGCGCTGGCGCTGGCCGGCGTCTCGGAGTTCGAGCTCAGCACGGCCGAACTGGCCCTGCACACGCAGCGCGCGGAGAACATCTACGCCGGCGTGCCCTGCGGCCCGCTGGACCAGATGTCCTCGGCGTTCGGCCAGGACGGCTCGGTGCTGTTCATCGACACCCGCAGCGGCGAGGTCAAGCCGCAGCCCTTCGATCTGGCCGCGGAGAACGCGCTGCTGCTCGTCATCGACACCCGCGTCTCGCACGCGCACGGCGAGAACGGCTACGCCGACCGCCGCTCGGCCTGCGAGCGCTCGGCGGAGTTCCTGGGTGTCAGGGCTCTGCGTGACATCTCGCTGTCCGAGCTCCCCGAGTCGTTCGCGAAGGTCTCCGTCGGGCTCGGCGAGACGTTCGCGCGCCGGGTGCGGCACGTCGTCACCGAGGACGCCCGGGTCGAGCAGTTCGTCGAGATCCTGCATCAGGAGCCTGTCTCGCTGCCGCGCCTCGGGCACCGCATGATGCAGTCGCACGCCTCGCTGCGCGACGACTACGAAGTCAGCGCCCCCGAACTCGACCTCGCCGTGGCCACCGCGGTCGCGGCCGGCGCGCACGGCGCGCGGATGACCGGCGGCGGCTTCGGCGGCAGCGCCATCGCACTGGTGGACCGCGACCTGCTGTCGGACGTGCAGGACGCCGTCGTCGCGGCTTTCGCAGAACACGGATACACCGAACCGCAGTTCTTCCCCGCCGTCGCCTCGGCCGGCGCGCACCGAATCGCCTGACGGAGACCTCGACCATGGACCTCGATCTGACCAGGACCGTCACCAAGCTCTCGGACGGCAGGGAGCTGATCTACTACGACGAGACCCCCGGCCAGGACCGCTCCGCCGCCGACGAGCGCGATCTGCCGACCGTGTCGACCACCAGCGAGCTGCGGCGCGACCCGCTCACCGGGGAGATCACGGCGGTCGCCGGGCACCGCCAGGACCGCACCTTCCTGCCGGCCGCCGACCAGTGCCCGCTGGACCCCTCGCGCCCCGGGCACCTCAGCGAGATCCCGGCCGCCGACTACGACGTGGCGGTGTTCGAGAACCGCTTCCCGTCGCTGGCCGGCGACACGGGGCGGTGCGAGGTGGTGGTGTTCAGCGCCGAGCACTCGGCGTCGTTCGGCGCGCTGCCGGTCTCGCGGATCCGGCACATCGTCGACGTGTGGGCCGACCGGACGACCGAGCTGGCCGCTCGGGCCGGGGTCGAGTACGTGTACTGCTTCGAGAACCGCGGCGTGGAGGTCGGCGTCACGCTGCACCATCCGCACGGGCAGATCTACGCGTTCACCTTCATACCACCGCGGATGCAGAAGATGCTGGACGTGGCTACCGCGTATCACGAGAGCACCGGCGGCTGCGTGGCGTGTGACTCGCTGGCGGAGGAGAAGGCCGACGGCGCGCGGATCATCACCGCGGGCGAGTACTTCACCGCGTATGTGCCGTACGCGGGCCGGTGGCCGTTCCAGGTGGACATAGTCCCGAACCGGCATATGCCGGACATCCCGGCGCTGACCTCCGCCGAGCGCGACGAGTTGGCGGCCATCGGCAAGGACTGCGTCCAGCGGCTGGACGCGCTGTTCGACGGGCCGATGCCGTACATCGGCTCGTGGTATCAGGCCCCTGTCAGCGCGGGTCGTGCCGAGTCGCATCTGCGGTGGCAGCTCGCGGCTTTGCGGCGGGCGCCGGGGAAGCTGAAGTACTTGGCGGGGACGGAGTCGGGGGCGGGGGCGTTCATGAACGACATTCGACCGGAGCGTGCTGCGGCGATGTTGCGGGGCGAGGACGCTTAGTTGTTCTTTGACGGCTTCGGCGGTTTCGGGGGCTTCGGCGGCTTGGGCGTGCGAATCAGCAGGCTGGCGAAGACGTCTTCGTCGCCGATCGCGCGGTAGGTGTGCGGTACGTCCGCGAGCCATGAGGCGTGGCCGCCGGCTGGGATGGTCAGCGGTGCGTCAGGTCGGCCCACGCGCGCTGTTCCGGTGAAGACGGTGAGGTATTCGACGGTTCCCGGGGGATGCGCGGGGGAGAGCTGCTCGTGGCCGGGGCGGATGTGGAGACGGAAGAGCTCGGTGTCCGTGTTCGCGTCCACATCGGAAAAGGTCTCCAGCAGAGTCGCCGAGACTGCCGTTCCGTGAATCGTCTCCAGCGTTTTGTCGCCGTCGTGCGGCGGATCGGGGAGCAGCGCGCCGATCGGGACGCCGAGGCGGCCGGCGATCGCGTACAGCGTCTCGACGGTGGGGTTGCCGCGCGAGCCGTCTTCCAGGCCCGAGAGCGTCGCTTTGCCGACGCCGGCGTCGCGAGCCAGGGCCGAGAGGCTGACGTCGCGGTCTTGGCGCAGGCGTCGGATGCGTGCGCCGATCTGGGTCGCGAAGTCCGTTGTCGTGCCGTCTCCCACGTTCGCAACCTACACCGTTCTGCCAGCTGGTAACTTGTTCCGTATACGGAACAGGGGAGGTTCGCCGTGGCTGTCGAGCAGGTCGGGGGCGCTGTCGCCGGTGTCGGTGCCGACCGCGCGGCCGGCGCCGTTGACGATCAGTCTTCCGGGCTCGGTCCGACGTTCGGCGCGGGTGTCGTCACCGCGCTCGTCGGCTTCACGAGCTCCTTCGCCGTGGTCATCGCCGGGTTGCGCGCGATCGGCGCCACGGAGCGCCAGGCGGCTTCCGGGCTTTTGGTGCTCAGCGTTTCGATGGGTGTCGCGGGGATCGTCTTCAGCGTTCGCCACCGGATGCCGATCAGCATCGCGTGGTCGACCCCTGGTGCTGCGCTGTTGGTGAGCGTTGGGGCGGGGCGTGCGCATTCCGGGCATGGAGGCGCGACCGGCTACCGCGAAGCGCTCGGCGCGTTCGCTGTGGCGGGGTTGCTGACTCTCATCACCGGTTTCTCCCGCACCCTCACTCGCTGGATCGCGACCATCCCCGCGCCGATCTCGGCCGCGATGCTCGCCGGCGTGATCGCCCCGATCTGTTTGGAGTCGGCGCAGGCGGCGGTTCGTTTGCCGCGCTTGGCGTTGCCCGCGCTCGTGGTCTGGGTCGTGCTCGGCCGCTTCGCCAAGCGCTGGGCCGTCCCCGCGAGCCTGGCGACCGCCTTCATCGGCCTCGCCCTCGACCCGTCCACCCGCGGCCACCTGACCGGCGGCCTGCTCCCGACCCTGACGGCCACCACCCCGCGCTTCGATATCGGAACCCTGATAAGCCTCGCCCTCCCGCTGTACCTGGTGACGATGGCCTCGCAGAACCTCGCCGGCATAGCCGTGATGCGCGGCTACGGCTACGAACCACCCATCCGCGAAGTCCTAATGGGCACCGGCGCGGCCACCACCCTCGGCGCCCCCTTCGGCGGCATAGCCATCAACTTCGCCGCGATCACCGCCGCCCTCGCCGCCAGCCCCGACGCGCACCGCGACCCCCACCGCCGCTGGATAGCCGCCACCACCGCCGGCGCGCTGTACGTCGTCCTCGGCCTAGGCGCCGCAGCAGCCACAGCACTGCTGATAGCAGCCCCACCACTGCTCATAGAAGGCGTCGCAGGCCTGGCGCTCCTCCCGGCCCTCGGCGGCGCCCTGACCACCGCCCTCACCGACACCCGCTACCGCGAACCGGCAGCAGCAGCCTTCGTCACCACCGCCTCCGGCATCACCGTAGCGGGCATCGGAGCAGCCTTCTGGGGCCTCCTCGTCGGCCTCACCCTCCTGGCAACATCCCAGTTCCGAAGCCATCAAGTGAACAACACGTGACCGATGGCAACCACCAGCTAGCGCAGGGTGGACCCCAAGACCCCAGATGGATAAGCTGGCACGTCGGATCTCAGCACCCAGATCTACCAAGGGGAGAAGCAAGGTGTCCGCAAAGAAGCTCACGGCAGCCGCCGCGACAGCCCTCGCCGCAGCCACTTCTTTGGCGGTGCCGGCTCACGCGGGCGTCACGCCGGCCACGTTCCCGGGGCTCAATGGGAAGCTGACGGTTTCGACCGGCGACAATCAGCTGCACTTCATCGCGGCAGGCGGCACCACGGCCGAGAACATGCCATCCCAGGCGGTCGCCGGGGCGGAGTGGGCGCCGGACGGGAGCCGTGTCGCCTACATCGACGAGCACGGCGGTCTGATCTCGGCTCGCTACGACGGCACCGATCCCATAGTCGTGGCGTCGGGTCTGAGTGTTGACTCGCACCCGACGTGGATGAACGGCGGCAGCTTCCTCGTCTTCGCGCGAGGCGGGAGCTTGTACAAGGTCCCGAGCCTCGGCGGTACCGCGCCAGTGGTGCTCAGCGCCGGACACCAGCAGGGCGACCAGGACTCCGCCCCTCAGGGCGGCGCGAACGGCGTGCTCGTGTTCCAGCGTATCGACGGCAGGACGAACACGCCCGGAATCTGGGTCTACAACGGTTACTCGGACACCCAGCATTTCGTCCTGAACTCCGGCGGCGGCCACAACCCGTCGCTCTCGCCCGACGCGAAGACGGTCGTCTTCTCGCAGCTGGACCACCAGTACCCCAAACCTGGCCTGCAGATCTGGTCCATCGGGGTCGACGGTTCGAACCTCACTCAGCTGACCAAGGACGCCGGGACGAACGTCAGCAATGACCGCCCTGTGTGGTCGCCGGACGGCGGCACCATCGCGTTCGACAACACGGTCAACGGCGAGATCATGACCATGGCGCCCTCGCCGGGGGCGCCGGAGAACGCTCTCAGCCCCAGCAACAACGGTCGGCTCTCCTGGCAACCTTCTGCGAACATGTCGCAGCCGCCGTCCGCCTCCAACCCCGTCAACCTCGTCGAGCGCCTCGACGGCCCCGACCGCATCGGCACCGCGAACCAGGTCTCGGGCTGGTCCTACGGCAACCAGCAGGCGAACGTCGTCGTGCTGGCCCGCCAGGACATCTTCGCCGACGCGCTGGCCGGGTCCGCGCTCGCGGCGCGGTTCCACGGGCCGCTGCTGCTGACGCCGACGGGCAACCTCGACGCCCGGACGCTGGCCGAGCTCAAGCGGGTTTTGAAGCCGGGCTCGTTCGTATACGTGCTGGGGCAGACGAAGGCGATCTCGGCGAACACCTTCAACCAGGTCGCCGCAGCTGGGTTCCGGCCGACGCGGATCGGCGGGCAGGACCGGTTCGAGACCGCGGTGGACATCGCTGAGACGATCGTCCCGGACTACACGCACAACCCCGTCACCATCCTCGCCGCGACCGGGCTCAACTTCCCCGACGCGCTCGCGGCCGGTGCGGTGGCGGGTTCGCGGCCGAACACGGTCGTCGTGCTCACCTCCGACACGAAGATGCCGTCGGAGACCCAGTCGTTCCTGAACGCGGTGCCGCAGCGGACCGTGTACGGCGTCGGTGGCGAGGCCGTCAGCGCGCTGAACTCCGTGCGGATGCCGGCGGCGCAGGTCTACGGTGCGAACCGGTTCGTGACCGCTGCGATCGTGGCACACACGTTCTTCGGCGGGCCGCAGGTGGTCGGGATCGCGACCGGTTTCAACTTCCCCGACGCGCTGGCCGGTGGTGCGCTCGCCGGCAGTGTCGGTGGTCCGCTGCTGCTGACCGGCCCCACCGGGCTGCCCAGCGAGACGGAGGACTACCTGCGCAGCGCCTCGGGCTCGGTCTCGGACGCCATCCTGTTCGGCGGTCCCGCGGTCATCACCGCGGACCAGCAGAGCCAGGTCGGCGACCTGATCAGCCAGCCCGGCCAGTGGGAGTTCGCGGAGAACAACCCCTCCGCCCACACCGGTCCCCGCTAAGCCGCCCACTACGTCCCCAGAGGGCGACGACGCCACCCGGCGTCGTCGCCCTCTCGCCGTCCCCGTCAACTACCCACAGTGACCACCGCCCTGAACCGGCTATCCTGAGCAGTCAGCAAAGCAACACTCAGCAAGCCCGTACCCCCGAGGAGACCCAACCCCCGTGGCCCGCATGCCCGACGGTCCTCCGCCGCCGCCGACCGTTCAGAAGCTTCGGATCCGCTACGCCAAGCGTGGGCGGCTTCGCTTCACCAGTCACCGTGACATTCAGCGTGTTTTTGAGCGGGCGTTGCGGCGGGCTCGGGTGCCGATGGCGTACTCCGCGGGGTTCACGCCGCATCCGAAGGTGTCGTGGGCCGGGGCTGCGCCGACCGGGGTGGCCAGTGAGGCTGAGTACGTCGAGATCGGGGTCACTCGGGCGTTGGTGCCTGCTGAGCTGGCCGCTGCTTTGGATGGCTCGCTGCCTGCTGACCTGGACATTCTGGAGATCGTGGAGGCCGCCACTCCGAACCTCATGGAGCGGCTGGAGGCTTCTGTGTGGGAGATCCGACTGCCGGGGGTCGAGCCGGCGGCGGCGGTTGCCGCGGTTGCTGCTTTCGCCGCCGCGGACGAGGTGTTGGTCGAGCGGATGACCAAGAACGGGGTGCGGACGTTCGACGCCCGGGCCGCTGTGACCGCGATCGAGGCCGACGCGGCGGGTTTTGTTTCCGCTGGTGAGGGCGGTGTCGGCGAGGGTGACGGGCGTGGGGATCGACCCTGTGCGATACTGCGACTAGTCGTGCGGCACCTGACACCCGCCGTGCGGCCCGACGACGTCCTTACCGGACTCGCTCGTGTGGCAGGCCTGGTGCCGCCCGTCCCTCCCCAGGTGACGAGGCTGGCGCAGGGGCCGCTGCGGGACGGGTCCGACGCGACGCCGGCCAGTGTGAGCGTGGAGGCGCTGTCCGATCCCCTGGATCCGGACCGGGTCGCCGCGGGGTCGGCGGGCGACCGGTGAGAAGGCCGGTGACGTCCAGAGTTCGACCCAACCAGACTTCTCGTCAGGTCGGCGGCCGGCCCGGATAACGCCGGCCGCACCGACTGGACGAGGCGAAGACCACAACAGCCACCTGTGTGGCGCCGCAGAGCACCCGGATCTGTCAGGGATTCGCCGGGGAGTGCCCATCGCCCGCTGATCAGCGGGGAACGATGTGGGGCACCGCTTCGCGTGCGCCCGGGGGCATGACGGGAGAACCGCCCGGATGCTCGACAACGAGCCCACCGGCGTCCCCGGCGAACAGCCGGACCAGACGTCAGACGCGCAGGACGCGGCCGCCACGGCCGCCACGAACGAAGGCGAGGCGCCCCAGCGCCAGCGCCGGAGGGCGGCCAGCCGCCCGGCCGGCCCGCCGGTACCCCCGGCGGAGGGGTCCGAGGCCGCGGCCTCGGACGACGCCGAGCCGGAAAGCAAGCCCAAGCGGGCTCGCAAGACGGCGGCCAAGAAGGTCCCCGCCCCGGAGCCGGCCGCCGAGGCGGCCGAGGCCGGAGACGCACCCGCTGCCAAGAAGACGACGCGTACCCGTGCGCGCAAGAAGGCCGCCGAGGCCGAGCCGACTGAGGCGAGCCAGCCGCAGGACGCCGGCGCCGATGCGGGCGCTGAGCCTGCTGCGGAAGCGTCCGGCGCGACCGCGAAGAGCGCGCCGACGCGTACCCGGCGGCGTGCCACGTCGGCCGGTACCGCCGGGGAGCAGACGACCACGGCCGAGACCGGCGAAGCGAGTGAGGCCGCGAGCGGCCCGGTCGCGCCCGCCGAGCAGGCCGACACCGCGACCGCCGGGACCACCGCGACCACCGCGCCCCGCACCCGCACCCGCCGCCGTGCGACCTCCGCCGGAACGGCCGCCGAGCAGGCGAGCGCCGAGGCGTCCGCCGCCGCGCAGGGCACGACCGCGGCCCCGCAGAACGCCGGGCCCAAGAACACCGAGCCCGAGGCCGTAGGCGCCGGCGCCGGCGACCAAACCGCCGCCGAAACCGCCTCCCGCCCCGGCCTCACCTCGCCCTTCGCGAACCCCTTCGCGGCCCCGCAGCTCCCGGCCACGGGCGCCAAGGCGGCCAAGAAGACCGCCCCGGCCCAGGAAACCCCGGCCGAGCAGCCCGCGAAGGCCGACAGCGCGCCGGCCGCCAAGGCTGCCAGTGCTGCCAACGCCGCCACCAAGTCCGACACCAAGTCCGACACCGCCGCGCAGTCCGAGCCCGAGCAGGACTCCGACGCCAAGCCCAAGCGCACCCGCCGCCGCGCCGCGTCCGCCCCGGCGGGCCCGCCGCGTGCGCAGGAAGCTGCCGAGGCGCAGCAGGACGAGCCGGACGAGCAGCCGGCCGAGCAGGACCGGCCGGCCAAGCAGGACCGCCAGGACGGCCGCACCCGCCAGGACCGTCAGGACGGCCGCACGCGCCAGGGCCGCCAGTCCCGGCAGGACCGCCAGGACCGCCAGGACAAGGACCGGGGCCAGCAGCCCCAGCCCGCCGCCGCCCAGGACGCAGCGGCAGCCGCCGCGGCGGCGACCGCCGCGGCCGCCGAGCCCGTCGACCTCGACAGCCTCTCCCCGGCCGAACGCGCCCGCGCCATCATCGCCGCCCGCGCGGCGGCCCCGGCCGCCGGCGTCCTGTTCCAGGCCCCCGACCTGGCCACCGTCGCCGCGCAGCAGGCTGCCGCCAAGGCTGCGAAGGCCGAGTCGACCGACGCCGAGGCCGAGGAAGAGCCCGAGGCCGAAGCCGAGGAGGAGCCGGCCCCGACGCGCCGCACTCGGACGCGCAACCGCAACCGCAATCGCGCCGAGCAGGCGGAGCCCGCCACCGCCGAGTCCGCCGAGGCGGAGGCCGAGGACGAGGGCGACGAGGACGACGACGAGGGCACCGGCTCCTCCAGCCGCCGCCGTCGCCGGCGTCGCCGCCGCGCCGGTGGCGAGTCCGTCGAGTCCAGCCCGGACGACCCGCCGAACACTGTCGTCAAGGTCCGCGAGTCCCGCGTCCGCAGCCGGGACCGCAAGGGCGGCGGCCTGGTCGCCGACGACGACGTGCAGGGCGTGCGCGGTTCGACCCGCCTGGAGGCCAAGAAGCAGCGCCGCCGCGAGGGCCGGGACACCGGCCGCCGCCGCGCGCCGCTGATCACCGAGGCCGAGTTCCTCGCCCGGCGCGAGAGCGTCGAGCGGGTCATGGTCGTGCGCCAGAGCGGCGACCGGACGCAGATCGGCGTGCTGGAGGACGGTGTCCTCGTCGAGCACTACGTCAACCGCGCGCAGTCCGCGTCCTACGTCGGCAACGTGTACCTGGGCAAGGTGCAGAACGTGCTGCCGTCGATGGAGGCCGCGTTCGTCGACATCGGCAAGGGCCGCAACGCCGTGCTGTACGCCGGCGAGGTCAACTTCGACGCGGCCGGCATCACCGGCCAGGCCAAGCGCATCGAGAGCGTCCTGAAGAGCGGCCAGGCGGTCCTGACCCAGGTCACCAAGGACCCGATCGGCCACAAGGGCGCCCGGCTGACCAGCCAGATCTCGCTGCCCGGCCGCTACCTGGTCTACGTGCCCGAGGGCACCATGACCGGGATCAGCCGCAAGCTGCCGGAGAACGAGCGCAACCGCCTCAAGGCGATCCTGAAGGCGGTCGTCCCGGAGAACGCCGGGGTCATCGTCCGCACCGCCGCCGAGGGCGCGACCGAGGACGAGCTGCGCCGCGACGTGGAGCGGCTGTCCGCGCAGTGGGAGGAGATCCAGCGCAAGGCGGCCTCCTCGGCCAGCTCGGCGCCGACGCTGCTGTACGGCGAGCCGGACCTGACCGTGCGCGTGGTGCGCGACATCTTCAACGAGGACTTCAGCAAGCTGATCGTCTCCGGCGACCAGGCCTGGGACACCATCCGCGAGTACGTCGGCGGGGTCGCCCCGGACCTGGCGCCGCGGCTGGAGCGCTGGACCTCCGAGCAGGACGTCTTCGCCGTGCACCGGGTGGACGAGCAGCTGGCCAAGGGGCTGGACCGCAAGGTCTGGCTGCCCTCCGGCGGCTCGCTGGTCATCGACCGCACCGAGGCGATGGTCGTGATCGACGTCAACACCGGCAAGTTCACCGGCTCCGGGGGCAACCTGGAGGAGACGGTCACCCGCAACAACATCGAGGCGGCCGAGGAGATCGTCCGCCAGCTGCGGCTGCGCGACCTCGGCGGCATCATCGTCATCGACTTCATCGACATGGTCCTGGAGTCCAACCGCGACCTGGTGATGCGCCGCCTGCTGGAGTGCCTGGGCCGGGACCGGACCAAGCACCAGGTGGCCGAGGTCACCTCGCTGGGCCTGATCCAGATGACCCGCAAGCGGGTGGGCCAGGGCCTGCTGGAGGCCTTCTCGGAGACCTGCGACAAGTGCAACGGCCGCGGGGTGCTGGTGCACATGGAGCCGGTGCCGGTCGGCCACGGCCACTCGCCGGAGGACGCCGAGCGCGACGGCCGGGGCCCGCAGGGCCGCGGCGGCCGCCAGGGCGAGCAGGCCCGCTCCGAGGGCCAGAACGGCGCCGAGGACGAGCACGAGGGCGGCCGCGGCCGGCGCAAGCGGCGCAAGTCGCACGGCCACGCCGACCGCCAGCAGCACTTCGACCCGCAGTACGACGTGGACGGCGTGCCGGAGGAGTTCCAGGACTTCGCCGACGGCGAGCACGCGGACGCCGGTCCCGTCACCGTGACCAAGGTGACCCGGGTCGCCGCGGTCGACGGCGACCACGACGACGCGCACGACGACGTCGATCAGGACGACGAGGCCCAGGACGAGGCCGCCGAGCTGTCCGAGCACAGCGACGTGGAGCACATCCCGAGCCACGCGCACGTGGTGGCCCCGGTGGTGACTCCGGGCGACGTGGTCGCCGCCGAGGAGGCCGACGTCACCGAGCGGCTGGCCGCCGGGGACGCCCAAGCGCACACCGTCTACGTCCCGCACGCCGGCGGCGACGTCAGCGTGGCCGAGG
Organism: Catenulispora sp. EB89; assembly: GCF_041261445.1. Taxonomy (NCBI): domain Bacteria; kingdom Bacillati; phylum Actinomycetota; class Actinomycetes; order Catenulisporales; family Catenulisporaceae; genus Catenulispora; species Catenulispora sp. EB89. The sequence continues at coordinate 455,812 of NZ_JBGCCU010000003.1, read as the reverse complement.
CGGACCGCGAGGAGACGGAAGCCGAGGCCGCCGAGCCGGTCGCGGTGGCCGTGTCCGCCGCGTCGGCCGCCGGAGTCACCGAGGGCGCAGAAGCCACCGAGTCGGCCGAGGACGCGCCCAAGCGGCGCGGCCTGCGGGTCCGGCGCGCGGCCAAGCGTCCCGCCGGCCCGCCGGCGGCGCACAGCTGACAGCACGGCTGACAGAACAGCACGACAGCACAGCACGACAGCGCGGCCGGCCGGGCCCCACGAAGCCCGGCCGGACCGCACGGCCCAGCAGCACCAACCGCCGGGTCGGCTCCGATCCGCACCGGCCGGTGCCGGACCGGGTCCCGGTTTGACCCTGAGGCGTGGACTTCCGTACCCTTGAGCTTCGGCATGCGATACGTGTGCCCGGCATCCGTAGGGCCCCTGCGCAAGCAGCGGCGGCCCGGATGATGATCGGCTCGATGGGTCGTCAGTCCGTATACCTCGCAAGAAGTGTCGGACGCTCGTGACCAGCAACTGAGTTGGTCAAGCAGAGTGGACAGCAGACCTGATCGACCCACAGTCGACGAGAAGAGAGTGAGTTTCGCGGTGTACGCGATCGTCAAGAGCGGCGGACGGCAGCACAAGGTGGCTGTCGGCGACGTCGTCGAGGTGGACCGCCTCCCGGGCGCCCCGGCCGGCCAGGAACTGGAACTGTCGGCGATCCTGCTCGTCGACGGCGACGCCGTCACCTCCGACCCGTGGGTCCTGGAGGGCGTGAAGGTCAAGGCCGAGGTGGTCGAGGAGACCAAGGGTCCGAAGATCCACATCCTCAAGTACAAGAACAAGACCGGCTACCGCGTGCGCAAGGGCCACCGCCAGAAGCACACCCAGATCAAGATCACCGCCATCGACGGCGGCAAGAAGTAAGGGCGGGCTGACACATGGCACACAAGAAGGGCGCATCGTCCTCCAAGAACGGCCGCGACTCCAATGCCCAGCGCCTCGGCGTGAAGCGCTTCGGCGGTCAGAACGTCAACGCCGGCGAGATCATCATCCGCCAGCGCGGCACCCACTTCCACCCCGGCCTGAACATGGGCCGCGGCAAGGACGACACCCTGTTCGCGCTGGCCGCGGGCAAGGTGGAGTTCGGCACGCTGCGCGGTCGGCGCGTCATCTCGATCGTCCCGGTGGCCGAGTAACCGCCACCGGCGACTGACCGCTTCGAGGAGCGGGCCGGGGAATTCCCCGGCCCGCTCCTTCGTGTTGTAGTACCTATACGGAAAGCAAGGAGGCGCTGACCATGGCGACTTTCGTCGACCGCGTGAAGCTGCATGTCACGGCCGGGAACGGCGGCCACGGCTGCGCCTCGGTCAAGCGCGAGAAGTTCAAGCCGCTGGGCGGCCCCGACGGCGCCAACGGCGGCCGCGGCGGGGACATCGTGCTGGTGGTGGACCCGAACACCAACTCGCTGCTGGACTACCACTTCTCCCCGCACCGCAAGGCCGGCAACGGCAAGCCCGGCGGCGGCGACTTCCAGACCGGCTCCAACGGCGCCGACCTGGTGCTGCCGGTGCCCTCCGGCACCGTGGTCAAGGACGGCTTCGGCGAGGTGGTCGCGGACCTGGTCGGCAGCGGCACCCGGTTCGTGGTGGCGCACGGCGGCGTCGGCGGCCTGGGCAACGCGGCGCTGGCCACCTCCAAGCGCAAGGCCCCCGGCTTCGCGCTGCTCGGCGAGCCCGGCGAGGAGGGGGAGTTCGCGCTGGAGCTGAAGTCGGTCGCCGACGTCGCGCTGGTCGGCTACCCCAGCGCCGGCAAGTCCTCGCTGATCGCCGCGATGTCCGCGGCCAAGCCGAAGATCGCCGACTATCCGTTCACCACCCTGGTCCCGAACCTGGGCGTGGTCAGCGCCGGGGAGTCCGTCTACACCATCGCCGACGTGCCCGGCCTGATCCCCGGCGCCTCCGACGGCAAGGGCCTGGGCCACGAGTTCCTGCGGCACATCGAGCGCTGCGCGGTGCTGGTGCACGTCCTGGACTGCGCCACGCTGGAGACCGACCGCGACCCGATCTCCGACCTGGACGTCATCGAGGCCGAACTGCGCGCCTACGAGGACTCCCGCGACGAGAGCGAGTGGGGCATCTACGGCCGGCTCTCCGAGCGCCCGCGTCTGATCGTGCTGAACAAGACCGACATCCCCGAGGGCAAGGACCTGGCCGACATCGTGCGGCCGGAGCTCCAGGCCCGGGGTCTGGACGTGTTCGAGGTCTCCGCGGTCTCCCGCGCGGGACTGCGCGAGCTGTCCTTCGCGCTGGCGAAGATCGTGGACACCGCCCGCGAGTCCCGCGTCGAGCCGGAGCCCGAGCGCATCGTCATCCGCCCCAAGGCGGTCGACGAGGTCGGCTTCACCATCTCCTACGACGAGGCCGAGGACGCCTACTTCGTGCGCGGCACCAAGCCCGAGCGCTGGGTGCGCCAGACCGACTTCAACAACGAGGAGGCGGTGGGCTACCTGGCCGACCGGCTCAACAAGCTCGGGGTCGAGGTCGAGCTGGTCAAGATGGGCGCGAACGAGGGCGACACGGTGGTCATCGGCGACGGCCCGCGCGCCGTGGTCTTCGACTGGCAGCCCTCGATCCCCACCGGCGCGCTCGGCGTCACCGCCACCGGCGGCCGCCGTGGCGAGGACCCCCGCCTGCACCTGCACGAGGACCGGCCCACATCGCGAGACGCCGAGTATCGCAAGGCGCACCGGCGCCGTGCGAATGGGACAATCGATGTGTTCGCCCCCGAGGACGACGAGTAACCCGCCACCGGCGCGATCCGCCGGCCGGAAGTCGACTGGAAGCCCCGGAGAAGCCCGCGAGAAGCCGAGAGTAAGGGTTCTGAGCAACCGTGTCCGGCCAGCTGCGTGAAGAAGTGTCCGCCGCCCGGCGGATCGTGGTGAAGGTCGGCTCCTCGTCGCTGACCACCGCCGTCGGCGGTCTGTCCGGCGAGCGGGTCGACGCGCTGGTCGACGCCATCGCCTCGCGCCTGGAGGTGCCGGGCACGCAGCTGGTGCTGGTGTCCTCCGGCGCCATCGCCGCCGGCCTGGCGCCGCTGGGCCTGCGCAAGCGCCCCAAGGACCTGCCCACCCAGCAGGCCGCCGCCTCGGTCGGCCAGGGCCTGCTGGTCGGCCGGTACACGGCCTCCTTCGCGCGCTACGGCCGCACCGTCGGCCAGGTGCTGCTCACGGTCGACGACACGACGCGGCGCTCGCACTACCGCAACGCGCACCAGACGATGGCGCGGCTGCTGGACATGAACGTCCTGCCGATCGTGAACGAGAACGACACGGTCGCCACCCACGAGATCCGCTTCGGCGACAACGACCGGCTGGCCGCCCTGGTGGCCCACCTGGTGCACGCCGACCTGCTGGTCCTGCTCTCGGACGTCGACGCGCTCTACGACGGCGACCCGGCCAAGCCCGGCACATCGCAGGTCGCCGACGTCCGGGGTCCGGCGGACCTGGCCGGCATCTCCATCGGGGGAGCGGGCCGGGCCGGGGTCGGCACCGGCGGCATGGCCACGAAGGTCGAGGCCGCGCGGATCGCCACCGAGGCCGGCATCCCGGTGGTGCTGACCTCGGCCGCGCACGCGGCCCGCGCGCTGCGCGGCGAGGTGGTCGGCACGCTGTTCCACCGGACCGGTTCGCGCACGCCGACCCGCCTGCTGTGGCTGGCGCACGCCGCCGACACGCGCGGCTCGCTGCGGCTGGATCCCGGCGCGGTGAAGGCGATCGTCGAGCGGCGGCTGTCGCTGCTGCCGGCCGGCGTGACCGGCGTCGAAGGGTCCTTCAACGCCGGGGACCCGGTGGACCTGGTGGACGACGCCGGGGTCGCGGTCGCGCGCGGGCTGGTGAACTACGACGCGAGCGAGCTGCCGGAACTGCTGGGGCGCTCGACGCGGGAGCTCGCGGCGGCGCTGGGGCCGCAGTACGAGCGGGAGCTGGTGCACCGGGACGACTTGGTCGTCCTGCGCTGAGGCGCTGAGATATCGCGACATCGAGACGCTGAGATATCGGGGCACTGAAACGCTGAGACGCTGAAACACGGAGACGCCGAAACACGGAGACGCCGAAACACCGAGGCACCGCCGACGCCACACGCGTCGACGGTGCCTTTTCCGCGGTGCGGACCTACGGCAGGACGCTGGTCGTCCAGTTCGCCGGGTCGTTGCCGAGGGAGATGATCCGGTTCAGCAGAGCCTGTGCGCCGCCCGCCGCCTTCAGCGGTGCGGGCTCGGGGTCGGGGGAGCTGACGCACACCGTCAGCCCGTTGGAGTCGGCGCAGGTGTTCTTGTTCTGCGGCGGCACCGCGTCCCCGATCTTCATGGACCCGATCTTGAACGCCTCGACCATCACCACCGGGGCGGTGCTCGGGTTCGGCCCGGCCTGGATCAGGAGGTCGCCGTTGGTGTTCCCGCCGATGCGATCCACGCCGCCGCCGGTGATGGTGAGCCCCGCGGGCAGGTCCGTGAGCCGGAACGGCAGGGGCTGCGAGTGGTCCTGCCTGATGATGTGCGCGGCGGCCTTGAGCGTCTGCTCCTTCCAGTCGGCGCGGGCCGGGACGTTCATGGCGACCAGCGTCATCCACTCGCCGCTCGGCAGCTGCCAGGACAGGCTGGCGAAAGGCTTGGCGGGGCCGGCGCTGTCGACGAGCTGCCCGTTTCCGTAGCCGGCCCAGTAGGCCTCGCGCGCTCCGGGAACAGTGGCGGGGATCTTCTCGGTGGGCACGCCGCTCTTGTTGCCGGGCGCGACAGTGTCCTCACGTTCCGATTGGAGGCTCAGCGCGAACCCGGCGCCGTCGTACGCCGACACCGTGCCCTCGTTCTTCCCCAGGCCGCCCGCACCGCCGCCGTAGGCGCTCATCCCGCTCGGGAGGTAGCCGAACTTCCAGCCGACGGTGACCGCGCCGTGGACGTCCAGGTCGGGCGGAAGAGTGGTCACGGCGGCCGGAGCGGTCGTCGAGGAGCTCGCGGGCTCGGCCACGCCGCCCTGGTGCCCGGCGCTCCCGGCCGGCGCCAGCACCCCGACCGCCAGCGCGGTCGCCGCCACCGCCGCGGTGCCGCCGCTGATCGCCGCCATCCGGCGCCGGATCAGGCTGTGCCGCCCCTGGTGCAGGACGTGTTCCAGGTCCATCGCGGGCGGTTGGTCCGACTCCGCCATCGTGCGCAGGGCCGTCGTCAGGTCGTCGCTCATCGGGTGATCCCTTCGAGTTCGATAGCCGCCGCGGGGGCCAACAGCACTCGCAGCCTGGCCAGCGCTCGCGCTGTCTGGCTCTTGACGGTGCCGGTGGAGCAGCCCAGAATCTCGGCCGCCTCCTCGACCGACAAGTCGCAGTAGTAGCGCAGCACCACGGCCGCCCGCTGCCGCGGTGCCAGCCGGGCCAGCGCCGCGCGCAGATCGAGGGAGGCGTCGGCGTCGAGTGTCGGCGCCTCCCGCTCGATCGGGCCGCGGTGCAGGAACGTGAAGCGCGACCAGCCGGACTGCCGCTCGTCGAGGTAGACGTTGACCAGGATCCGGCGCGCGTAGGCGTCGACGCTGTCGGCGCGGGAGGCCCGGCCCCAGTGCCGGTACAGCCGCACGGCGGCGTTCTGCGCCAGGTCGTCGGCCCGGTGCCAGTCCCCGCACAGCAGGTAGCCGACGCGGGTCAGCCAGGCCGAGCGGGCCTTGAGGTACTCCGTGAACTCCGCGTCGCGGTCGGGTTTCGCCATCAGGCTCGCACTCCTCGCGCGTTGTGCCGGCCCGGACAGGCGGCTGGGTGGGGAGCGGTGCCGGTCGGCCCCGCTCGCTGACACCCTCCTGACTGGGGCGGCCGGGGGTTCGGTTGCCTGCGGACCGCTGCGATTTCGCGGCGCTCGGGCGCTCGATCAGCGCAGCGCTCTGTCAGCTCCCGACCCGGAACACCGGCCAGCACACCTCGGTGCGCCACCGGGCCTTGTCCGGCGTGTCGTGCTGCCCGACGAGGTAGTACTCGCGGATCGGGCCCTGGACGGCCAGCGCGTGGCGCTCGACGTACCGCGCCAGGGCTCCGTAGGCCCGGTCGGACTCGATCGGCGGCCCGGTGTGCTCGATGATCGCCAGCTCCGCCGCCGGCACGGTCAGGGGCCGGACCCGGCCCAGGGCGCGGACCGGGCCTTCGCAGGGGACGAAGATGGTCACCTCGCCCAGGTGCTCGGTGAACACGGCGTCGGTGAACAGGCCTCCGGCCGGGCCGGTCGGGGTCAGGTTCTGCCCGGCGACCGTGGCGTAGAGCTCGCCCAGCGCGCCCTGCATCCACGCGGTGCCGTCGTCGATCGCCACGGTGTCGGTGACCGCCGCCGCCTGGACGGCCGGGGCCTCGCGCAGCGTGATGTCCGGGACGGCGGCGGTCGCGCCGGGCGCCAGCAGGTCCCGCAGCGAGGACACCGCGCGCTGCGTCCGCCCCAGTTCCGCCTCCAGCCGGTTCAGGTGCGCGGCGATGTGCCGGTTCCGGGTGTCCACGTCGGGGGCGTCCATCACCGTCCGGATCTCCTCCAGCGGCATCCCCAGTTCCCGGAACCGCCGGATCACCTGCGCGGCGGGGATCTGCGCGGTGGAGTACCGCCGGTAGCCGGTGGCGGGATCGATCTCGGCCGGCTCCAGCAGTCCGACGTCGTGGTAGTGCCGGAGCGTCTTGACGGTCAGGTGGGTGGCGCGCGAGAAGTCGCCGATCGACAGGAACAAGGACATGGTCCGATTGTGGGGCCTCCCCCTACCGGAGAGTCTTGTCGGTTCGCGGTGCTTGACCCTCCGGTGACCGGCGGACCGAGAGTCATGGCCATGACGAACTCCACCAAGAACACCATCCAGAACACCATCGCGAACCTCACCACCGAGATCCAGACCGTCGTCGACCGCTATCTCGCGGTCTGGTCCGTCGGCGATCCGGCCGACCGGGCCAAGGCCGTCGAGGAACTGTGGTCGGACCGCGGCATCGAGTACATCGAGGGGCGGCAGTACTTCGGCCGCCCCGCGCTCGTCGAGCGGGTCGCCGAGGCCTACGAGGCCTTCGTCGCGAACGCCGCCTACACCGCCGTCGGCGGCGAGGACGTCGCGGTGCACGGCGACGTCGTCTCCTTCACCATCCGGCTGGACCGCGCGCAGGGCCCGGACGCCGGCGAGACCGCCTGGTCGGCTCGGGTGTTCCTGGTGCTGGACGAGGACGGCCGGGTCCGCGAGGACTACCAGCTGACGGTCCAGCCGCTGGCGGCGTGACCGGGGTCGACCGAAATCGACCTGGACCGGCCGGGACCGAACCTGGACCGGCCGGAGCCGAACCGGGATCGGCCGGGGCCGGCGGGGCGTCTCGACAGGCGAAATCCTCTCGGGACCGCCCCCGCTCGGCCTAGGCTGGACCCATGACGGACCTGCAGACCGAAGTCCTGGACGCCGCCCGCCGGGCCAAGAAGGCCGCCGCCGACCTGGCCCAGCGACCGCGGGGCCAGAAGGACGCGGCCCTGCACGCCATGGCCGACGCGCTCGTCGCCCGCACCGCCGAGATCGTCGAGGCCAACGGCCGCGACACCGAGCGTGCGCGGGAGGGGGGCTCGGCGGCCGGGTACATCGACCGGCTCACCCTCACCGGCGCGCGCGTCGCCGCCATCGCCGAGGCGCTGCGCCAGCTCGCCTCGCTGCCCGACCCGGTCGGCGAGAGCGTGCGCGGCGGCGTGCTGCCCAACGGCATCGAGCTGCGGCAGGTGCGGGTGCCGCTCGGCGTGGTCGGCATCATCTACGAGGCGCGGCCCAACGTCACCGTGGACGCCGCCGGCATCTGCCTGAAGTCCGGCAACGCCGCGCTGCTGCGCGGGTCCAGCTCCGCCAAGGACTCCAACACCGTGCTGGTCGCCGTGATGCGCGACGCGCTGGTCGCCTCCGGCTTCCCGGCCGACGCCGTCCAGCTGGTGCCCGGCGACTCGCACGAGGCCGTGACGCACCTGATGAACGCGCGCGGGCTGGTCGACGTGCTCATCCCGCGCGGCGGCGCCTCGCTGATCCGGTCGGTGGTGGACAACGCGCGGGTCCCGGTGATCGAGACCGGGACCGGCAACTGCCACGTCTACGTCGACGCCTCCGCCGACCTCGACCAGGCGCTGAGCATCCTGATCAACGCCAAGACGCAGCGCTACAGCGTCTGCAACGCCGCCGAGTCGCTCCTCGTGCACGCCGACGCCGCCGAGGCGTTCCTGCCGAAGGCGCTCGCCGCGCTGGCGGAGCACGGTGTCACGGTGCACGGGGACAAGCGGGTCGCGGCCTTCTCCGCGGCCGTCGTGCCGGCCACCGAGGAGGACTTCGCGGCCGAGTACGAGTCGCTGGACCTGTCGGCGGCGGTCGTGGACTCGGTGGACGCCGCGATCGACCACGTCAACGCCTACAACACCGGGCACACCGACGTGATCGTCACCCGCGACCTGAACGCGGCCCGGGCGTTCCAGCTGCGGGTGGACGCGGCGGCGGTCGGCGTGAACGTCTCCACGCGCTTCACCGACGGCGGCGAGTTCGGCTTCGGGGCGGAGATCGGCATCTCGACGCAGAAGACCCACGCGCGCGGCCCGATGGGGCTGCCGGAGCTGACGTCGACGAAGTACCTCATGACCGGCGACGGCCAGATCCGGGAGTGACCGGCGTGCGCCGCGCCCGCCGGATCCGGGAGCGGTCCGTGCAGCCGGGCACTGAATCAGGTGTGCAACGGGGCCGGATCAAGTAGCCTTTCGCCCATCATGTCCGTGTCGCGGTCCGGGGGAAGTGGGCCGTGCCTGAGCTGGGTTGGGGAAGGCCGTCCGTGGCCGAGGACAAGAACCAGAACGCCGAGGACCCTGGTGACGCGCCGATACTCTCCGAGCGGGAGTGGGCTGAGTTCGAGCGCTCCTTCACCAAGGAGTCCACGAAGACCGCGACCTACAAGGAGCCTTCGGCCCGCCAGCGCGAGCTGAGCGAGAAGTGGCGCAGACAGCGCCCCCACGACGGCGGCTGGCGCACCGACGGCACGCCGACCGACCTCAGCGAGGTCCCGGCCCCGGCCCGGGACAAGAGCGTCCCGATCGACTACGGCACCAGCCGCCGCCGGCGCTGGCGCCGGAACGTGGCCTGGGTGGTGCTGGCCGCGCTGGTGACGTCGGCGATCATCGGCGTGCCTCGGCTGTTCTCGTCGTCGAAGGCCGGGAACGACCGGAACCCGAACGTGCCCCCGGCATCGGGGACGCCCGGGGGATCGGGGAGTACCAGCAGCGCGAGTACGTCGGTCTCGGCGTCGGGGCAGGACGCGGTGCGCTTCTCGGTGTCGGGGCGGGATTACCAGTTGGTGATGCTCGCGCCGGAGGACGGGCAAGGCGTCTGATTCGCGGCGGCGGCGCCTCGTCGCCGACCGTCCGCACGACGAAGCGGCCCCGATTCCCACCGGGAACCGGGGCCGCCCGCCTTGTCGCTCAGCTCAGCGCCTCAGACTTCAGCGCCTCAGCCCTCAGCGCCCTCATCCGGCACGCTGTCGCCCTCCCCGCGCCCCGGGCCCCACTTGCGGTACATCGTCTCGCCGAGCCGGCTCCCGACCCCGGCCACCTCGTCGGCGAAGCCGCGCACCTTCGTCAGCAGCGGGTCGGTGGTCCGCTCGAAGTTCTCCTTGTACTGGTTCGCCGCGGCGCGGGCCTCCTCGCGGACGCTGGCCTGCGGGTCGTCCTCGCGGCGCGGGTAGTCGCCGGACATGACGCGCTGGTAGTCGCCGGACTCGACCCAGCGGGTCAGTTCCAGGGCGCGGATCGAGGTGTAGGGGTGGGTGCGTTCGCGCAGGCTCACCAGCTTCAGTATCGATTCGCGCAGGCCGCCGCCGCCTTCGTGCTCGCGGGCCTGCTCCAGGAAGGCGACCGGGTTCATCTCCGCCAGATGGGAGCCGCCGGCGAGCTTCATCAGGGAGCGCATGGCGGCGTCCAGGTCCTGTTCGACCAGCAGGCCGGCGCGGTCGCAGGACAGTTCGGCCTTGCGGAACCACTCCAGCAGGGCGTTGATGAACATGTCGATGCCCCACTTGCCGATGGGCATCCAGGACAGCTTGGTGGCGAAGTTGGTCAGCCAGAACAGCATCGTGCGGTAGACCGCGTGGCCGGACAGGACGTGGCCGGCCTCGTGGCCGACGACGAAGCGCATCTCCTCTTCGTCCATCAGCTCGTACAGGCCGGTCGTCAGGACGATCGTCGGGCGGTCCATGCCGATGGTGAAGGCGTTCGGGACCGGGTTCTGGACGACGTACATCTCCGGCATGAAGCCGATGTCCAGGACGTCGACGGCGTCCTCCAGCATCGTCTGCAGGCGCGGGAACTGCAGGTCGCCGACCTTGACGCCGTCGGCCAGCAGGGACAGCCGGATCTTGCGTTCGTCGATGAAGCCGGACAGCTTGCGCAGCAGCATGTCGAAGCCGTCGACCTTGCGCAGCGCGACCAGTGCCGTGCGGTCCGCGGGATGCTCGTATGCCCGGGAGCTGATGCCCGGGAAACGCTTCCGGCTCCGGTCCGGCGTGTTCTCAGAACCTTCGCGATCCGGCATCGGGAACCCCCTTGTAGACGTCTCTATAGCTCACAGTAGACCCGGCACAGCCCTCGCGGGGCGTTCCCGTGACCGCCGGTGGAGCTCTCAAGATAGGGACGTCCGGACCTGCTGGGAGGTTCCCCGGGGGCCCGGCGTACTGTGGACGCCATGCGTGTCCTTCACTCGATCTATCTGGCGGACCCCAGCCCGTTCCCCCAGAACACGGCGCCCCACACCGCGGGCTGGCTGCGGTGGTTCGTGCTGGGCACGGTGATCACCGTCGTACTGCTCGCCTGGGCGTGTCTGCGCGGCTACCGGAACCACGACTCCGAGGGCGAGTAGCCGGGGCGCCGGCCGGGGGAGTAGCCCGCGCGGCTGACGGTGCCCGCCGCAGCGGGCACCCTGCCGGGATTCCGGTACGGCTGACCCCCTATGCTGACGTCCATGTCCGCATTCTCCACCGCCACGCAGGCCGCGCACGCCCTCCTCGCCGAGGGCACGACGGCGCCCGAGCCGACGCACAACGGCATCAACCCGCCGCTGAACGGCGCGATCGTCCTCGGCGTCCTGCTGATCCTGCTGTTCGTCACCACGCGCCTCAACAAGGACCGCTAGTCCCACCACCCCGGTCCGACCGGGTAGGGTGACGCGCCATGACCTCTCATCCGACGCCTGAGCCGCAGGCCGCCGGGGCGACCCGACGGCGCCGGACGCGGCTGGGCGTCATGGGCGGCACCTTCGACCCCGTGCACCACGGCCACCTGGTCGCGGCCAGCGAGGTCGCGAGCCTGTTCGGGCTCGACGAGGTGGTGTTCGTCCCGACCGGTGAACCCTGGCAGAAGTCCGAGCGCCGGGTGTCCCCGGCCGAGGACCGCTATCTGATGACGGTGATCGCCACCGCCTCGAACCCCCGGTTCTCCGTGAGCCGGGTGGACATCGACCGCGGCGGGCCCACCTTCACCACCGACACCCTGCGGGAGCTGTCGGCCGAGCGCGGCCCGGACACCGACCTGTTCTTCATCACCGGCGCCGACGCCCTGGAGCAGATCTTCTCCTGGCGCGACCCCGAGGAACTGTTCGACCTCGCCCACTTCATCGGCGTCACCCGGCCGGGCCACCGGCTGGCCGACCCGGGGCTGCCGCCGGGGAAGGCCTCGCTGGTGGAGGTGCCGGCCATGGCGATCTCCTCCACCGGCTGCCGTGAACGCGTCCGGCACGGGGAACCGGTCTGGTACCTGGTCCCCGACGGAATCGTCCAGTACATCAACAAGCGGGGGCTCTACCGGGACACCCCTGGGACAGGGACGACATGAGCTGGCCGGGGGAGAACGATCCGCCGACGAGCGGGGGCTCGGGAGGGCGCGGCCGACGGCGGCGCTCCGACAGCCCCCCGGAGGACCCTTATCTGGCCCCGCAGAGCCCCGGCACCGGGCGGCGCGGATCGGGGGAGTACGAGCGGCCGGCGGAGTACGTGGAGCAGGCCGAGCAGGAGGCCGCGGCGTACGACCAGTACTCCGGGTACACAGACTCTGGTTACACGGACCCCGGCTACACGGATCCCTCCTACTACCAGGGCGGCGCGTATCAGCAGCCGCCGGGCCAGCAGTACCAGGAGCAGTACCAAACGGATCAATACCAGCAAGATCCGTATCAACAGGGCGGGTATCAGCAGTACCAGACCCAGGATCCTTACCAAGCGCAGCCGTATGGATACGGCAACGCCGGTTATCCCGAGGCGCCGTCCCAGTATCAGAACCTCGACTCTTCGGGCTTCTACCAGCCCACGCAGCCTGCGCAGCAGCAGCCCACGCACGAGGCGCCGCCGCAGCAGCCTTCTTACGAGTACGACCCCTACGGTCAGGCTCAGCAGGCGCCTTCCTACCAGCCGTTCCCGCCGCAGCAGCCCTCCTACGAGCAGCCTGCCGCTGCGCGCGTGTCGGCGTTCCCGACGATGCCGGAGCCGGTCGCGGGCTTCGTGCCGGACCCCGAGCCGGCCCCGGCGCGCGTCGTCGCCACCGAGACCGCGGCCGAGGCCGCCTCGGACGCCGACAACACCGGCGGCTCCGGCGACTCCGAGGGCGAGCTGACCAACTGGCTCCACTTCGTCGGCAACGACGACCGGGCCGAGCGGGCCCGGCGCCGCCGGATCCAGCTGATGTCGCTGGCCGCGGTCCTGGTGCTGCTGGTCGTCGGCGGCGGGGCGTGGTTCCTGCTCAATGGCAGCGGCGGCGTCAAGGCCACCCAGACCACGGTGCTGCTCCAGGTCAAGGACAGCAACGGCAACGCGGTCGGCAACGTGGTCCTGGTCGCGGACAAGAACGAGGTGGCCGGCCGGACGGACCCGTCCGGCCGGGGCGCGGCGCTGCTGATCCCGGCCGAGCTGAGCGTGGAGTCCGCCGCGCTGGACAGCCAGCCGTTCGGCGGCTCGATGCCGAGCGCCGCGCCGGCCGGCAAGGACGCGCTGACCACGCTGCTCGGCGTGAACGTGGACGGCGTCTGGTCGATGGACGAGCTGACGTTCGCCGCGCTGCTGAACAACCTGATCGGTGTGACGGTCAACGTGGACCCGGCCTCGGCCGCGGCGGTGCTCGACCAGAACGGCAAGCCGCTCTTCCAGGCCGGCACCCAGGACATGACCGGCGACAAGGCCGCCTACTACGCGGTCTACCACCCGAAGGGCGAGTCGCCGGACAAGCAGCTGGCCCGGTTCGGCCAGGTGGTGCAGGGCATGCTGGCCAAGATCCCGCACGAGGCGGGCACCACCACGGCGGTGCTGAACAGCCTGGCCGCGGTCCCGGACCCGGCGCTGCCCAACAACAAGCTGGCCGCGATCCTGACCGCGCTCGGCGCCGAGGAGCAGGGCAGCCGGTTCTCCGAGCAGTCGCTGCCGCTGCGGGCCGACGGGACCGGGGTGATGGACCTGGACAAGGCCTCCGGCGTGGTCAAGGCCCTGCTGGACGGCGCGTCCAAGGCCAAGGACAACGGCGGGCTGACGCGGGTCTCGGTGGCCGACGCCACCGGCCGCGCCGACACCGTCTCCAGCCGCGCGATGGCCGAGTCGAAGCTGGTCGGCGGCGGCTACACGCCGGTGGACCAGGGCGTGGCGCAGCAGACGGCGAACACGTACGTGACGGTGCCGAACCAGGACGCCATGTCGCTGGGCCGGCAGGTCGCGCTGGCGCTCGGGCTGCCGGACAGCGCGGTGCGGGTCACGCCGTTCGACACGACGCTCACCGACGCCCGGGTGGTGCTGGGGACGGACTGGACGCAGATCGGGCAGGTGCCGGCCGACCAGCCGACGACGCCGAGCGGGTCCGGGACGGCGACCGGGACCGGCACCGGGACGGACGCGGCGACCGGCGGCGGGCCGACGGACGGGACCAAGTCCAGCAACGACCGGGCCTCGCACCGGTCGACGGCGACGAGCTCGTCCACCGGCTGAGGGCTGTGGCCGCGTCCCGGCGGCCTAAACCCGACGGGCCGACCGGCTGGGCATGAGATCCTGGTAATCGCCCAGCAAGTGTCCACGAACGGAAGACTTCATGACCGCAACCGACCGCGCCCGGGAGCTCGCCATCGCGGCGGCCCAGGCGGCGTCCGACAAAGTGGCCGACGACATCGTCGCGTACGACGTGAGCGACGTCTTCGTGATCACCGACGCCTTCGTCCTGGCCTCCGCCAACAGCGACCGCCAGGTGCGCGCGATCGTCGACGGCATCGAGGAGCGGCTGCTGGAGATCGGCGCCAAGCCCGCGCGGCGCGAGGGTGAGCAGGAGGGCCGCTGGGTCCTGCTGGACTACATCGACATCGTGGTGCACGTGCAGCACGCCGAGGAGCGGACGTACTACTCCCTCGAGCGGCTGTGGAAGGACTGCCCGCTGATCGAGCTGCCGGAGTCGGTGACGAACGGCCGGAGCGAGCGGCCCGCCGGGGCTGTGGGGACCGTCGAGGACGTCGCTGACGTCGCCGATGCCGACGTCGATGCCGACGTCGATGCCGACGAGCTCGACGACGAGTTCGACGACGCGGACGAGTTCGCCGACGACGCCGAGGTCGCGGAGGAAGACCGACCAGCCGCCGGGTTGGGCGCGTGAGCACGGACCAGGACGGCATAGGGACCGGCGCTGTGGCGCCGGCTCCGGCCGCACCGATCGCCGACGCCAACGCCAGCACCGCCGCGCTCGCCGCCGCCACCTCCGCGGCGGCCCAGGCCGCGCAGGCGGCCATGTCGGCGTCCGCCGCGCGCGACAACGAGCCGACCGAGACCGCGCCGTCCGGCGCGGACCGCGCCGCGCGGGTGAACGGCGCCCGGCAGATCGTCCTGTGGCGCCACGGCCGCACGGCCTGGAACGTGGAGCGCCGCTTCCAGGGCCAGACCGACATCCCCCTGGACGAGGTGGGCCTGGCCCAGGCCGAGCGCGCCGCCCGGGTCCTGGCCGGCCTCGGGCCGAGCGTGATCGTCGCCTCCGACCTGATCCGGGCGACGCGCACCGCCGAGAGCCTGGCACACCTCACGGACCTCCCGGTCAGCCTGGACGAAGGCCTCCGGGAAACCTACGCGGGCCGCTGGCAGGGCCTCGACGACGACGAGATCATCGCCCGCTACCCCGAGGAGTTCGAGTCGTTCCGCCGCGGCGAACCGATCCGCCGGGGCGGCGGCGAACTGGAGACCGAGGTCGCCGACCGCGTGGTGCCCGCCATCCTCCGCGGCCTGGAGAAGGTCCCGCCGGGCGGCACCCTGGTCGTCGCCACCCACGGCGGCGCGGCCCGCGTGGCCCTCGGCCGCATGCTCGGCCTGCCCGAGGAGCTGTGGGGCGCGCTCGGCGGGCTGTCGAACTGCTGCTGGTCCGTCCTCGGCGAGGCCCGCCGCGGATGGCGCCTGCTGGAGCACAACGCCGGCACGCTGCTGGAGCCGGTGATCGGCGACGACGAGTAGGCGGGCGCCGACGGCCGGGCATCGGTGTCGGCTCGGCGCCGACGGCCGGGCATCGGTGTCGGCTGGGCGCCGGCGGCCGGGCATCGGTGTCGGCTGGGCGCCGGCGGCCGGGCATCGGTGTCGGCTGGGCGCCGGCGGCTCGGTGTCGTAGGCTGGCGCTTGTTGTGGCTGGGCGCCGGTGCTTGGGTGCCGACGGAGTCGGGGCTCTGCGTGGTGCCGGTTGTCCCGCATCGCGAGCAGCGGCGCCCACATCTACTTACCCGGTCTTAGCCTCATCGCCATGCCGGCCCCCGAACTCCGCCCCGCCACCGCCGCCGACCTCGACACCGTCCTGGCCTTCTGGCAGCTCGCCGCCGAGGACGCGCACCGTCCCGCCGACAGCGCCGCCGCGCTCTCAGCGCTCGTCGCGCGCGACCCCGAGGCCTTGATCCTCGCCGTCGACGCGGCCACCGGCGAGCTGGTCGGCACCGTCGTCGCCGGCTGGGACGGCTGGCGCTGCCACCTCTACCGCCTCGCCGTGCACCCCGGCCGCCGCCGCGCCGGCATCGGCCGTCTGCTGGTCGACGCTGCCGAGGCCCGCTTCCGCGCGCTCGGCGGCACCCGCGCCGACGCCATGGTGCTCGACGAGAACGACCTCGCGCACCGCACCTGGCGGGCCGGCGGCTACGCGCCCCAGGCCGAGTGGTCCCGCTGGGTCAAGCCGCTGTGAGCCGATCCCGGCCACGTCCCGGATACCGCCGACTCGCCTCTGCGGCCTTTCCCGCGCCCGGCCGGTGCGGCACGCTGGAACGGTGACGGCCGAGATCTTCCACCCGCAGACCTACACCGACGCCGTCCCCTACGCCCGCTTCGCCGAGCTCCGCCGCACCACCCCGGTCTGCTGGATCGAGGAGCCGGCCGTCGGCGCCTGGCCGGCCGGCCCCGGCTACTGGGGCGTGTTCGCGCACGCCGACGTCAAGCGCGTCCTGCGCGATCCGCAGACCTTCTCCTCGCACCTCGGCGGCACCCAGATCCGCGATCCGGAGACCGCCGACGACCTGGGCTTCGTCCGCGCCATGATGCTCAACCAGGACCCGCCGGCGCAGTCCCGGCTGCGGCGCATCGTCGCGGCGGCGTTCACCCCGCGGGCCGTCCGGGCGCTGGAGGAGACGATCGCCGAGCGGGCCCGGATCCTCGTCGACGCCGCCCTGCCCGCCGGCCGCGCCGACTTCGTCGAGGCCGCCGCCGACCTCCCGGTGTGGACGCTCGCGCGCATCATGGGCGTCCCGGACGAGGACCGCCGCCTGCTCTACGACTGGGCCAACCGGGTGATCGGCTATCAGGACACGGACTACGCCGGCCTGACCACCGCCGACGCCGCCGCGCTCAGCCCCCTCGGCCGCGCGGCGCTCGCTCAACGCCCGGCCACGATGACCAGGCCCGACGGACGCCCGCTCAACCCGCGCTCGCGCACAGGACTGGCCGACATGTACGCGTACGCGCACGGCCTCGCCGCAGCGAGTACGGATGCTGACGCCCGCGCTGCCGCCGCTCCCGGTGCCGCCGATTCGGCCGCCCCGGCCGCCCCGACCGCCTCCGCCGGGATCGTCCCGCGCCTCCTCGCCGAGGGCCTCGCCGACGCCGAGTTCGAAAACATGTTCTTCCTCTTCGCGGTGGCCGGCAACGAAACCCTCCGCAACGGCATCCCCGGCGCCCTCCTGACCCTCCTCCAGCACCCCGACCAGCTCGCCGACCTCCGCCGCGACCCCGAAGCCCGCCTCGACGCGGCCGTCGACGAACTCCTCCGCTACTGGCCCCCGGTGATGCAGTTCCGCCGCACCGCCGCCTGCGACGTCACCCTCGGCGGCCGCGCCATCCGGGCCGGGGACAAGGTCGTCGTCTACCACGCCTCCGCGAACCGCGACGAGACCGTCTTCCCCGACCCGGACCGCCTCGACCTCACCCGCAGCCCGAACGACCACGTCAGCTTCGGCTTCGGCCCGCACTACTGCCTCGGCGCGCACCTGGCCAAGACCCAGATGCGCGCGATGCTCGGCCAGGTCCTGACCCGGATGCCGCGGATCCGTCCCGACGGCGATCCGGTGCGCCTGACCTCCAACTTCCAGAACGGCCTCAAGCATCTGCCGGTCCGCTGGGACTAGCTGCTGGGACCAGCCGGCCGAGACCGGCCGAGACCGGCCGGTTTCAGTCGCCGAACAGGCCGGCGCAATGCCTCAATGCCTCAATGCTCTGAGTTCTCCGCGAGCCACGCCACCAACCGATCGACGAAAGCAGCCTGCGCGCTGTTGACCTTCTCCCGCGCGGCCTCCACCCCGAACCACTCCCCGCGATCCACCTCCGGGTACTCCCGCCGCACCCCCGACCGAGGCGGCCACTCGAGCTCGAACAGGTTGCTCACCAACGTCGTCACGTCGAAATCCGCCTCGACGCCCCACGCGGTGACCACCTTCCCGCTCTTCTGCCGCACCGACCCGAGGTCCACCAGGCGCTCCCGCGCCGCGTCGATCTCCGCGCCGGTCTCCTCGCGCAGCTCGCGCACGGCCGCCGCCAACGCGTCCTCGTCGTCGGTGTACTCGCCCTTGGGAATCGACCACCAGCCCGCGTCACGCTTCGTGAACAGCGGCCCGCCGGGATGGACGAGCAGCACCCGCAGCTCGCCGTCCTCGATCTTGTACAGCAGGATGCCCGCGCTCTGCTTCACCACGCCACCTCGATGATGATGAGCCTTCCGACTCCGCCGCCGGCCTCAGTCGAGGCAGAACTCGTTGCCCTCAACGTCCTGCATCACCATGCACGACTCGTTCTCCTCATCGGCGGGCAGCAGATGCACCTTCGACGCCCCGAGCGCGATCAGCCGCTCGCACTCGGCCTCGAGCACGGCGACCCGCTCCGCGCCGACGAGCCCGGTCACGGTCCGCACGTCGAGATGCACCCGGTTCTTGACGACCTTGCCCTCCGGCACGCGCTGGAAGTACAGGCGCGGACCCGCTCCCGAGGGGTCGACGCACGCGGCCCACGTACCGCGCTCCTCCGGCGGCAGCGTGAGCTCGTACTCGGCCAGCGTGGCGAAGCCCTCCGGAGCCGGCGGGAGGACGTACCCCAGTACCTCGCACCAGAATTGCGCGACACGCTGCGGCTCGGCGCAGTCGAAGGTGACCTGGAAATGCTTGATCGACGGCATCGGGCCAGCATTCCACACTCAGTGCGGCGATGTCGGCACAAGCTCGATGGCGTGAACCGATGGAGGGGTAAGGACTCGGAGGACCGCGAGCACAATCCGCACACGACGACGGGATGACCGCGATGCCTCTTGAAGGCGAGTACGAGCCGAGTCCGGCGCAGTGGGTCCGCGAACAGGTCGAGCTCTACGAGAGTTCGGACGGCACACAGGGAGGGACGCTCTGGGACACCGGCCTGCCGATCGTCGTCCTCACCACGCGCGGCGCCAAAACCGGCAAGATCCGCAAGATCCCGCTGATGCGCGTGGAGTACGAAGGGCGCTACGCGGCCGTGGCTTCGAAAGGCGGCTTCCCGCAGCACCCGGTGTGGTACTTCAACGTCGCCGCCGACCCGCATGTCGAGCTCCAGGACGGCGCCGCGCGCCTGGCGATGACGGCCCGCGAAGTCACCGGCGAGGAGAAGGCCGAGTGGTGGGCGCGCGCGGTCGCCGCGTATCCGGCGTACGCCGAGTACCAGGAGAAAACCGACCGCGTGATCCCCGTCTTCATTCTGGAGCCGCGACCGGCCGCCTCTTGATGCGAAAATTTGTTCGAGTAGGATCCCAGCCGTGGAACCGCTCATCCCCTTGGCCCGCGCCGTCGCCTCCGAGGTCGACCGCCTCGGAGGCTTCCCCGCCGCCGTGCACATCGACGGCCGACGCTCCGTCGTCGTCATCGAGGGCCTGTCCGGCCCGGAGACCGCCGCCCGCATCCAGCTCGCGCTGGGGCGCGTGCGGCTGCGTGTGGAGGCCGACGGTGCCGGCCGGCTGCGCGTCTACCCGAGTTGAGCGGCGTCCCCGGGGGTCCCTGGCGCGACGCCCGCCGGCTGCCGCGCCCGCCCCGCGACGCCCGGCGCGTCGAGCCGCGGGAGAGCACGATCTGGGTCCGCGTCGACGGCCGCTGGCTCCCCGGCCACATCCAGTGCTGGTTCACCCACCGCGGCCGCTGGGCCTGCTGGCTGTCCTACCAGGCCGACCCGGCGCACCCGACGGTCGCGGCGATGTGGGGCCTGTTCGCCTACGAGCCGGCGGCCATCCTCAGCCGCGCCGCCTACCCGACGCCGCCGGAGCCCGGACCAGAACCCAGACCGGCGCCCGGATCGAAACCCGGACCGGAGTTCGGACCGAAACCCAGACCGGAACCCGGACCCGGCGCGCGCGGAGTTCGGCCGAAGCGCTGAGCCGCCTCGGCCGCGCGAACCACACGGCCCCGGCACGGAAATCCGTGCCGGGGCCGCATGCGTCCTGCTACTGCTGATCGCTACGGAAGAGTCCACTTCTGAGCGTTGGTGCCGTTGCAGTCGTAGATCTGGACCTGCGTACCCGATTGCGTGGTCGCACCGGGGACATCCAGACACTTGTTGGACTGCGGGTTGTAGAGCGATCCGTTCGACTGCGGCTCGAAGACCTGCGCTCCGGTGCCGTTGCAGTCGTAGAGATCGACCTTCGTCCCGTTGGTCGTCCCGGCCGCATAGATGTCCAGGCACTTGCCCAGAACATGCAGCGTGCTCCCGGACTGGACCACGGACCACTGCTGCGCCGCGGTGCCGTTGCAGGTGTAGATCTGCACGGGGTTGTAGTTCGCGGTGCTCGAGTTCTGGTCGTCCAGGCAGATGTTGGAGCCGACGCCGGAGTAGATCGGGCCGCTGCCCGGCGGGGGCGGCGGCGGGCCGCCGCCGCCGTTGGTCGTGTAGGCCGCGACGTAGTCGACCTGCATCGTGCCGCCGGAGGCGGTCGATCCGGTCGGCGTGGTGCAGTTGCAGACCCCGTTCGGGAACCCGCCGCCCATCGCCAGGTCGAGGATGATCGACAGGTTGTGGTCGTAGGCCTGCTGCCAGGTCGAGGCGCCGACCTGTCCCTCGCTCACCGAGAAGTACTGGTTGCCGTCGAGGTAGAACGTGATCGACTCGTTCGAGGTGTTCGTGCGGTCCAGCACCATGGAGTAGGTGTGGAAGCCGCTCTGGCAGCCGCCGCAGGCTCGCAGCCCGCTGCCGATGCCGTTGCCCTCGTTGCAGACGCCGCCGGGGTAGGTGCCGCAGTGGATGGTGCCCGCGACCTCCGACAGGGCGTTGACGTCCTCCATGATGTCGATCTCGCCGTTCTCCGGCCACTGGCCCGGCCCGAGCATCCAGAACGCGGGCCAGTACCCCAGGCCCCCGGTCGGCTGCTGGATCGAGGCGGTCACCATCAGCTTGCCGCCGGCCGGCGCCCCGACGTTGGCCGAGGTGGTCTGCACCCGGCCCGAGGTCCAGTTGCTCCCGCCGCCCAGCGCGGTGATGTCGAGGTTGCCGTTGCCGTCCAGGTGCACGTTGCTGGTCGAGTTCGTCATCGTCTCGATCTCGCCGGTGCCGAAGTTCGAGCCCGGACCGGTGTCGTACATCCACTGACCGTCGATGCCGCTGCCGGACCCGCCGTTGAAGTCGTCGAGGAAGACCTGGTTCCAGCCCGACGGCGGTGGGGGCGCCGAGGCCTGGGCCACGCCGTCGGGCGCGGCGGCCCACGCCAGAAGCGCGACGGCGAGCGGTGCGGCCACCGCGGCCAGGCGCCGGAAGCGTTTGCGGGCGGTGCGGGGCGGTGATTGCTGTGGGGTTGCGGACATGGGGGTTCTCCTGGGTTGACGCACCACGAGGACTCGCGGACCCGTTCGGTGCCGGCCGTGTGAGTCACGGCCGGTTCCGGGTATCCGCGAGGTCTATACCATTGCGCGCGCAAGCTTCATGAAAGCGCTCTCACCGAACGCTGTCCACACCAGGGGACGAAGAATCTTGAACTTGTTCCGGGGTGGGCCTTACCGCGAGGCTCGGGGCTGCGCCGGAAGCGTCGCGCCGCCAGGGCCGTCGTCAGATGCCTGAGACCGGACGGTTCAGGGGTACTCAACCTGTTTTGAGAGTTCCCAACCTCGCATGTTTGTACCGGAACTGTCACGAAGCCATGATCGGCCGATTTCTCCAGCAACCTTGGGGCACCACGTGACGTCTAGGTGGGTGTACGGAATCCTGGGGGGCTTGGCGTGCGCTTTCGCACGGAAGGCACCGGTTCGGGCACGTTCCGTACTCGACAAGAAGTCAACCGCTTTATACGTGGTCAGAAACCTGTCCATTCCAAGGAGGACTCGTGGCACGTGAGCACGGCCGGGGTGGTTCTGCGGTGGTCGCCGTCGGCGCCCGCCGCGTCACCGTCCGGCCCGCGTGGCGTCGCGCCGCCCAGCTGACCGCGGTCGCCGCCGCGGCCACGCTGCTGGCGGCCGGCTGCGGCAGTTCGTCGGGCTCCAAGCCGTCGGCGATGAACCCCGTCGCCAACGGGAGTTCCGCGCCGGCCGGCGCGGCAGGCGGCTCCAGCACGCCAGGGGGGACGACGACGTCCTCGTCGCCCGCGACGCCCCTCGTGCTCAGCGCCAAGCCGGCCGACGGCACCTCGAACGCCGACCCGTCGTCGGGCATCCAGATCAGTGCCGCCGGCGGGAAGATCGAGTCGGTGACGGCCCAGGACACCAAGGGCGACAAGGTGGCCGGCACGCTGGCCGCCGACGGCTCGTCCTGGACGTCCACCGGGACGCTGAACATATCCAGCAGCTACACCGTGACCGGCAAGGCGCTGGACTCCAGCGGCGCCGAGAAGACGATCTCGGCGAAGTTCACGACCCTGACGCCGCAGAAGCGGCTCGGGCTGCAGAGCTACTTCCCGGACGACGGGGAGACGGTCGGGGTCGGCCAGCCGATCTCGGTGAACTTCACCAACCCGCCGAACTCCAAGGACCGCGCCAACGTCGAGAAGGCGATGACGGTCACCACCACGCCGCACGTCGACGGCGCGTGGAGCTGGATCACCTCGACCCAGGTCGACTGGCGCCCGCAGAACTACTGGGCGTCGGGCACCAAGGTCTCGGTCGCGATGAACCTGAACGGCGTGAAGGCCGGCGACATCACGTACGGCTCGTACAACAAGAACTTCAGCTTCACCATCGGCCGCGACCAGCGTGCCGTGGTGGACACGAAGAACTACACCATGCACGTCTACCAGGACGGCAAGGACATCAAGGAGATCCCCACCGACACCGGCAAGGCCGGCTACAGCACGTGGGGCGGCACCATGGTGGTCCTGGACAAGCAGCCGATGATCGAGATGAAGTCCTGCTCGGTCCCCGGCTTCAGCTGCACCCCGGGCGTCGGCGAGTACTACGACCTCAAGGTGTACGACGACGTCCACCTGACCGACTCGGGCACGTACGTCCACGCGGCGGGCTGGGACACCCAGATCGGCACCGACAACACCTCGCACGGCTGCGTGCACCTGAAGCCGG
Organism: Catenulispora sp. EB89; assembly: GCF_041261445.1. Taxonomy (NCBI): domain Bacteria; kingdom Bacillati; phylum Actinomycetota; class Actinomycetes; order Catenulisporales; family Catenulisporaceae; genus Catenulispora; species Catenulispora sp. EB89. The sequence continues at coordinate 432,820 of NZ_JBGCCU010000003.1, read as the reverse complement.
CCGACGCGACGTGGTTCTACAACTTCATCAACATCGGCGACCCGGTCACCATCAACGGGGAGCCGGACCAGGTCCACAACGGCAACGGTTACACCGACTGGAACGAGAGCTGGCAGACCTGGCTCTCCGGTTCCGCGGCCGGGGTTTCGACCGCCGGGCAGTGAGCAGGGTCGAGCATTAGCTGAGTAGTGGGAAAGCTGGCCGTTCGCGCAGGTGCGCGGGCGGCCGGCTTTTTCGTTGTGCCTGCACAGCGCACGTATCGCGCGATTGTGCCGCGTCGTGCTTAGTGGGAAACGCACAATTCTGCGCTGCCATCTCGGGAGATCACAGCCTACGTCCGGCGCGTTGATCGCTGACAGAGTTCTTCGCAGGCGGCCGGTGGCCGTCGCTTTGGTTTTCGGCGGTCTCGGGCGAGCCCGCGACCACGGCTAGGAGGCCCTGCAGATGTCCAACAGCGCAGCGCGCGACGAGATCTTCGTGACGGGGATCGGCGCCGTCACCCCACTCGGCGCCGACGCGCCGTCGACGTGGGCGGCATTGCTGGCCGGACAGTCCGGGGTGGCGGCGGTGACGGAGCCGTGGGCCGAACCCCTCCCGGTCCGCATCGCCGCGCAACTGCACAGCGAACCCGATCTGGCGCTGTCCCGCGTCGAGGCCCGCAGACTCGACCGCTGCGAGCAGATCGCCTTGGTCAGCGCGCGCGAGGCGTGGGCCGACGCGGGCCGCCCCGAGGTGGATCCGGAGCGCTTGGCGGTGGTGGTCGGGACCGGCATCGGCGGCGTCACCTCGCTGCTGAAGCAGGAAGCCACGCTCCAGGAGAAGGGGCCGCGCCGGGTCTCGCCGCTCACCGTCACGATGATGATGGCCAACGGACCCGCCGCCTGGGTCAGCATGGAACTCGGCGCCAAGGCCGGAGCCCGCACCCCGGTCAGCGCCTGCTCCTCCAGCGCGGAGGCGCTCGCGATGGCCATCGACCTGATCCGCCTGAACCGCGCGGACGTGGTCGTGGCCGGCGGCACCGAGGCCTGCGTCCTGCCCCTCACGATGGCCGCCTTCGCCCAGATGACGGTCCTGTCCAAGCGCCACGACGACCCGGCGTCGGCCTCCCGCCCCTTCGACACCGCCCGCGACGGCCTGGTCCTCGGCGAAGGCGGCGCGGTCTTCGTCCTGGAGCGCGCCGAGTTCGCCCGAGCCCGAGGCGCCCAACCGATCGCCGCCGTCGCCGGCGCGGGCATCACCTCCAACGCGGGCCACATCACCGCCTCCGACATCGACGGCCAGGCCCGCGCAATCCGCACAGCCCTCCGCGAAGCCGCCCTGTCGCCGAACGACATCGGCCTGATCCAAGCGCACGCCACCGCGACCCCCACCGGCGACCGCGAAGAAGCGGCGGCCATCACCGAAACCATCGGCACCCACCCGGCGATCAGCGCCATCAAATCAATGACCGGCCACCTCCTCGGCGCCTCCGGCGCCCTCGCGGCACTCGCCGCCGCCTACGGCCTCCGCGACGGCCTGGCCCCCGCCATCCGCAACCTCGACGACCCCGACCCGCAGATCGAGCTCGACCTGATCCGGGGCGCACCGCGCGCTGGGCGCTGGGATGCGGCGCTGGTGAACTCTTTCGGGTTCGGGGGGCACAACGTGACGGTTGCTTTTACGCGGGTTTGAGCACGCGCACACGCGCCCGCTCGCAGAGCCGCCTGCTCGCACGACTGCCAGCCCGCACGCGCCCGCCTCACCCGCAGCGCCGCTTGCCCGCCTGCCCGCACGCGCCCGGCGGCGCCGCCGCCCGACCGCTCGCCCGCAGCACTGCCTGCCTGCTCACCTGCCGGTCGCGCACGTCCGGTTGCAGCGCCGCTTGCCCCGCCTTCCGGCACGACCGCCGGCCTGCACGCGCCCGCTTGCAGCACTTCTCGCCTGTCCGCGCGACCTATGCGGGTCACGCACGTCCGGTTGCAGCGCCGCTTGCTCGCACGACCGCCGGCCTGCACGCGCCCGCTCGCAGCACTTCCCGCCTGTCCACCCGCGCGACGCATGCCGGTCGCGCACGTTCGGCTACAGCGCCGCTTGCCCACTCACCCGCATGGCTGCGGGCTGCACTGCTGCGGCAATGCGAGGCACACGCATGCGTGAGCTGCGTGTCGGGTGAGGCTGCGCGGCGTGCGGCGGTGCAGGGCTTCGGCATTGCTCGCAGGGCATGCGTGCGAGCGTGTAAGGCTCCTGGCATGCGAGGCTGCGACCGAACAGCTCGCCGCAGCCCCGCGCCAACCGGCGCCCTACTCGAAGTCCACCTCCACCAGCAGATCCGCCGTCCGCTCCGGCTCCGCGAGCATCGCTGACACCAGGTGCCGCTGGTCCCACCGCCCGGCGGCCCAGGCCAGGCCGCGCGCCAGGCCGTCGAACGTGGAGGTGTGCACCACGCCGTCCGCGACGCGCCAGTCGACCTCCGTGCCGTCGGCGAGGATCAGGTCGTCGTGCTCGACGTAGGTGCTCGGCGCGTCGGGGAGCAGGGCCCTGACCGCGTCCGGGACGTCGCGGATCTCGCCGGGTTCGTCGACGCCCGCGTCTATCACCTCCGAGGCTAGGTCCAGGTCCAGGAGGTCGGCCAGGGCGGTGGCGTGCCGGAGGGGGATCGGCAGGTAGGGTCGGCCGGCCAGTAGCGGGAGCAGGTCCGGGGCGTCCACGACCACCACGTCGTCCGCGTCGGCCACCACCAGTTCGCCGTCCAGGGTGGCGCGCAGGTGGTCCGGCGGGGACACCCGGTCGGCGGGGATCTCGGCCAGGGTGCAGTACAGGTCCGTGAGCTGGCTCCTGGTCACCGTCCGGTCCGGGTCGGCGAGGCGGTCCAGCAGTTCGTCCGGACCGCCGGCGGCGGCCAGCAGCTCCAGCGCCGTGGTCTTGACGCCCAGTGCCGTCAGGAACTCCGGGTCGTTGGCGAGGGCGCCGGCGTCGGCGGGGTCCAGCGGATCGTAGAGTCCTGCCAGGGCGGTGTCGTCGCCGGCGACCAGGTCGGCCGGGCACTTGTCGGCCAGGACCGGTGTGCGGCCCAGCCACCACGCCGTCGCTGAGGGCACCGTCAGCTTGCCGCCGTCGGCCAGGGACAGCCGCGCCGGCCGGAGCACCGCCTGACGCAGCGCCGGCGTGCGCGCCAGCAGCTCCAGCGCCTGCGGCCAGGCCTCCGGCCGCACCGTCTCCAGCCCGGTGACGGCCGCCAGCTCGGCGAGCACCACCGGTGCAGAATCCGGCGGACACACCGACTCCACGTGCTCGGCCCAGTCCTCGAACCCTTCCAGCTCCGCCAGCTCGTCGTCGAGCGTGTCCGGGTCGAGCAGCACGTCGGTGTCCCGCAGCACCGGGAACCCATCGGGGACGCCGGCCGCGTGCAGGACGGTCGCGCCCCAGCGCGAGACCCACTCGCCGGCCACGAACCCGTACAGCTCGGGATCGACGATCCCCGCCAGCGCCGAGTCCGGCACCAGCAGCTCCCCGGCCGGGGTCAGACCGCCGTCGGCCTCGGGCAGCAGCAGACGTCCCAGGCCGAACCGCTCGCCCGGCCGCGGATCGGCGGCCCGCACCAGCGCCAGCACCGCCTCGGCCACGGCCACCGGATCGGACGACGCGTCGTCGCCGAGCGGCACCGGGTCGTACGCGGCCTCCACCGCCTGTTCCACCGCCGGATCGGCCAGCATCACCCGGGGCTCGGCAGGCTGCGCGCCCAGCCGCTCCAGCAGCCGCGCGCCGTCGCCGAGCGCGTGCGGGTGGATGACCCGCAGCCCGAGCGGCGTGAGCGCGGCGAGCGTGGCGTCGTCCAGGCCGGTGGCCGGACGCAGCGTGCCCCGCGGCCCGCGCACCGTACGGCCGTCGGTCAGCGGGACCGGCAGCGCCGACAGCGCGTCGAACGCCAGCGGATCGTCGCCGGAGACCGCGTCCAGCGCCGTGTACAGCGCGGCCCACCACTCCGGCCGCCGGTCGAGCCCGGCGACGGCCTCCACCACGTCCCCGAGGCCGATGCCGCGCACGCCGAGCGTGGACAGCGCCGCCTGGTCCCGCTCGAACCCGGCCGGCAGCAGCCCCGGGATCACGTCTTCGAGTGCTGCGACGAGGGCTTCGGAGTTCGGGCTGAGGAACACGGCGTTGCGCGGGACCAGAAGCTCGGGACCCGCGTCGGCAGCCACCATGTTGCCGGTCTCAGGATCCGCTTCCGAAACGCCCGCTTCCGAAACGCCCGCTTCCGAAACGCCCGCTTCCGGAGCAGCCGCCGCCGGCAGGATGGCCGTCTGCCCCAGCAACGCGACGATCCGCCGCCGCAACTCGGCGTCGACCGGGCCGTCCGCGATCGGCCCCGGGACGAGCCGCAGCAGCCCCGGCGTCTTCGCCGGCCAGTCCCGCACCAGCGCCGCATAGGCGTCGGCGGCCCGGTCCAACAAGAACTCGGTCAACGCCCCCGGCGCCAGCCGCCGCCGCGTCGGATCCAGCGGCAGCGTCGCGATCAGCAGCGCCGGCAGGCCCAACGGCTCGTCCGTCGGCGTCGGGCCGTGGAACACCGGAAGCGTCGCCGGCCGGCGCGGCTCCTCGGCCGCGTCGCACGGCACCGCCCACGTCAGCGCCCAGCTCGGCCGCGCGCGCTCCTCGGTCGGCCGGTCCGCCAGCAGCTCCGGCGTTATCCGCCCGCTCGCCGTGACGGTCCGCCAGCGCGACTCCTTCGAGCCGTCGGCGATGGTGCACACGCCGTCCGCGTCGCGCGTCGCGGCCAGCCGGCGCACGTCCCCGTCGACGTCCACGACGATCTCCGACAGCGACGGCAGCGCCAGCAGCAGCGCGTCGTCCAGGCCGGCCAGCAGGTGGGCGACGAGCTTGCGGGCCGCGTCGTCGCGCAGCGGCAGGACCGCGGCGGTGTCGAAGCCCGGCGGCGGCTGCTCGTCGATCGGGAACGGCAGCCGCAGCACCGGGGTCCGGCCGTCGCGCCGCGCCAGTTCGGCCTGGAGCCCCGCGCTCTTCTCGGCGGCACGCTCCACTTCCCGGCGCGCGTCGGCGGCCGAGAAGCGGACGCTGCCGTCGCGGGACAGCATCGACGGCGCGTCGCAGACCGCGAGGACGGCGGCGAAGCCGACGCCGAAGCGCCCGACCGGGGAAGCCGCCGCGGTCGCGGCAGCCGCTGCCGCCGCCGAGCCCTCAGCTGCCGAGCCCTCAGCCGCTGAACCCTCAGCCCTAGAACCCTCCAACCCCGCATCCCCGACCTTGCCCGAGGCCCGCAGCGTGGAAAGCCCGGTCACCCCGTCCGCGTCCAGCGGCGCGCCGACATTGGCCGCGGTCAGCGTCTGCCCGGCCAGCGTCAACCGCAGCCGTCCGGGCACACCGGCCCGCAGGGCGGCGTCGGCCGCGTTCTGCGCCAACTCCACGACCACGCGGTCCCGGTACCCGCCGAGGACCAGGTCCTCCTCCAGGTTGGCGTCCTCACGGAAGCGCACGGGCGAGGCCACCCACGCCTCCAGCACCCGGGCCCGGATCGCTGCTGTCTCAAAGGGATCGTTCACGCGCGGATTCTAGGTCCCAGCGAGGACAGCCCGCAGGCGTCACGCCGCCTGGCTCCCCGCCTCCGCGACGTACCCGGTCAGGCACTGGTGGCAGATGATGTCGACCATCCGCTCGACCGAGTAGTCCCGCCACCGCGTCACCGGCTCCAGCAGCGTGCGGTTGCACAACGTGTGCAGATGCGGCGGGTCGTCGGCGTCGTCGACGCGCACGACGTGCCAGAACTGGTCCTCGGTGCTGTCCGCGTCCAGATCCCGGTCGCGGGCGAGTTCATACGTGTAGCGGCTCACAGTCGGCACGATCCGCCGGTCCGCGTGCGGCGGCACGCCGGGGGCACCGTTCGGGTGGCGAAGATACGAAGGCCAGACTTGTAAACCCAAACTGTTAAGTCTAGACTGAACATCGTGAACGAAGCCCCGTCCTCAACCCCCGCCGCACCGGACCCGCGCCGCGACACGGCCAACCGCCTCCGCATCGCCATCGGCGCCTTCAAGCGCCGCGCGCAGGAGGCCGCCGCGCACGGGGAGCTGACCAACCCGCAGCTCACCGCCCTGTCCCGGCTCGACCGGCTCGGTCCGATGACCACCACCGGCCTGGCCCGGCGCGAGCAGATCACGCCGCAGGCGATGGGGGCGACGGTCTCCAGCCTGGAGAAGCTCGGCCTGGTGGCGCGCAGCGCGGACGCCAACGACGCGCGCCAGTCGATCCTGAGCCTGACCCCGGAGGGCCTGGCCGCCGTGCACTCCGGGCGCAACGCCGTGTCCGACAAGGTCACCGCGATCCTGGAGGAGTCGTTCACCGACGCCGAGGTCGAGATCCTCTCCGTCGCCGCCCCGCTCATCGAGCGCCTCGCGGAGCTGCTCTGACACAGCTCCCACCTCGCACATCCGGAGTCGCCATGTCCGCCTCCTCCGAGGCCCGTGCCTCCACGCACGCACCGCACGCATCGCACGCACTGCAGGCACCGCACGCACCGCACACGCCGTCGCCGCACTCTCAACAGCACAACGCCTTCTCCTGGCGCTTCACCACCCCGCTCTTCCTCGGCTCGGCTCTCAACCCGATCAACAGCTCCCTGATAGCCACCGCGCTCCTGCCGATCGCGCACGGCGTCGGCGTCCCGATCGGCCAGACCGCGGCCCTGGTCACCGCTCTCTACCTGGCCAGCGCCATCGCACAGCCGACCGCCGGCAAGGCCGCCGAGGTCTTCGGCCCGCGCCGGGTGTTCCTGGCCGGGATCCTCCTGGTCGCCGTCGGCGGCCTGGTCGGCGGCTTCGCCCAGGACCTGCTCACCCTGCTCGTCAGCAGGGTCCTGATAGGCCTCGGCACCTCCTGCGCCTATCCGACCGCGATGCTCCTGATCCGCCACCGGGCCCGAGACGCCGGCCTCGCCGCCCCGCCGGGCGGCGTGCTCGGCGGCCTGCAGATCGCCGGGATCGCCACCGCGTCGCTCGGCCTGCCGATCGGCGGCGCCCTGGTCGGCGCGCTCGGCTGGCGCTCGGTGTTCTTCGTCAACGTCCCGGTCGCCCTGATCGCGCTGGCCGCGACACTCACTTGGGTCTCGCCCGACGGCCCGCTCCAGCGCCCGCTCCGCTGGCGCGACGTGGCCGTCCGCCTCGACGTCGCCGGCATCGCCGGATTCGCCGCCGCGATGATCGCGTTGCTGTTGTTCCTGTTCTCCCTTCCGACGACGCACTGGTACCTGCTCGGCATATCCATAGCCCTGTGGATCGCGCTGGTGCTCTGGGAACTCCGCGCCGCGACCCCGTTCCTCGACGTGCGGATGCTCGCGTCGAACAAGGCGCTCGCGCGCACCTACCTGCGCTTCGGCCTGGCGATGCTGTGCTTGTACGTGGTCTTGTACGGGATCACCCAGTGGGTCGAAGGCGTGCGCGGCCTCAGCGAGACCCAAGCCGGGCTCATCCTGCTGCCCATGACGCTGATCTCCGGCGTGATCGTCTCGCCGGTGTCCCGCCGCAACCTGGTCCGCGCCCCCGTCATCGCCGCCGCGGTCGCCTGCCTCATCGGCGCGGCCGGCACGCTGATCCTCAGCGCCTCCGCGTGGATCGGCTGGGTCGTGATCCTCACGCTCGTCTTCGGCCTCGTCATGGGCTTCGCCGCCGCCGGCAACCAGACCGCCCTGTACGCGCAGGCGCCCGCCGACCAGCTCGGCACCGCCGCCGGACTCCTGCGCACCTTCGGCTACGTCGGCTCGATCGCGTCCTCGGCCATCACCGGCATGGTCTTCCATACCAGCGTCACCGACCACGGTGTGCACCTGATCGCCTGGATCATGATCGGCGTCGGAATCGCCTTGTTCCTGGTGTCAGTCCTCGATCGTTCTCTCCCGAGGAAGACCGTGGTCTAGCGTTTCCAACGGCATCTCGAACCACACGACTTTGCCGTTCGCCGTCCGACTCACGCCCCACCGCAACGCCAGCTGGCTGACCAGAAACAGCCCGCGCCCGCCCTCGTCCAGGTCTCCGGCCTCCAGCAGGATCGGCAGGAAGTGGTCGTCATCCCGTACCTCGCACAGCAGCGTGCGCGTGCGCAGCAGCCGCAGCTCGATCGGGCCGTGCGCGTAGCGGACGGCGTTCGTCACCAGCTCGGTGGCGAGCAGTTCGGTGGTCTCCCGGACGCCGTCCGGCAGGTCCCACTCGGCCATCGCCTGCCGGACCAGCCGGCGGGCCTTGGGCACCGTCGGCGGCAGCGGCGACAGCAGCCAGTTGGCTATGTTCTCCGCCGGGATCCCCTTCAGCCGCGCCGCCAGCAGCGCGACGTCGTCCTCGTGCTTGTCCGGGTCGAGCATCGTCAGCAGGGTGTCGCACAGCGCCTCGGGATCGGCCGTCGGCCGGGCGGCCAGCTCCAGGCACTCGCCGAGGGCGGCGATCCGGTCCTCGATGTCGTCGCCCCGGGCCTCGACCAGGCCGTCGGTGTAGAGCACCAGGACGTCGCCGTCGCGGATCGGGATCTCGGCGGTGTCGAACGCCACGCCGCCGACGCCGATCGGCGCGCCGCTGGGCACCTCGACCCGCTCCACCGTGCCGTCGGCCCGCACCAGCATCGGCGCCAGGTGCCCGGCGTTGGCGATGACGCAGCAGGAGGCGATCGGGTCGTAGACCGCGTACAGGCACGTCGCCAGATGGTCGTCGCCGAGCTGGAGGGCCAGGCTGTCGAGCTGGCGCAGCAGCTGCCCGGGCGGCAGGTCCAGCGCGGCCAGTGTCTGCACCGCGATCCGCAGATGCCCCATGACCGCCGCCGAGCGCACGCCGTGCCCCATCACGTCGCCGATCACTATCGCCACCCGGCTGCCGGGCAGCGCGATGGTGTCGAACCAGTCGCCGCCGACCTCGACGGCCGGATTGGCCGGCAGGTACCGGTGCGCGACCTCGATCCCGGCCAGCGTCGGCGGGGTGGTCGGCAGCACCCCGCGCCGGAACTCCGCCGCCGTGGCGACCTGGCCGCGGAACAGCCGGGCGTTGTCCACGCCGAGCGCCGCCTGCGCCGCCAGCTGCCCGACGGTGAGCACGTCGATCTGGTCGAACTCGGCCCGCTCCGGCCGGCGGGTGAGCGCCACGCACCCGAGCACCCGGCCGCGGACCACGAGCGGCACGGCCAGATAGGCGCGCTCGGCCACCAGCGGGTACAGGTCGCCGGGGGAGTGCGACAGGGCCATCGCCTCGGCCCGGTCCGGGGTGACGCGGTCCAGCCACACCGGGACCCCGGTGGCCATCGCCTCGTGGCAGGGGCTGGTGTCGTGCATGATCTGCACCGCGCCCTCGGGCACCAGGGACAGCCAGCGCTCCGGCGGCTCGTCGTGCGCCACCGCCACCCGGCGCACCAGGCTCGAGGCCGTGGCCCCGGGCGCCGGTGGGGCCGGGGCGCCGTCCACGAACAGTGCGTCCAGCAGGTGCACGGACGCGAAGTCGGCCAGCCGCGGGACCAGGGCCGCGGCGAACTGCCCCGCGATCGCGACCATGTCGGTACCGGCGCCGATCCGCTCGGTCGCCTCGTTCAGAAATGACAGGTGATCGCGCAGATCCACCGGCCCACATCCCAGCTCGTGCGGGCTGCGGCCCACGTCCCGTCCCCGTCGGTCCCTCTCGTACGTCAGCATGCTGCTGTGCCCGTGCTCAGATTCGTGCACTTATCTGTTGCTCTCGCTCCGGCCCGATTACTGGTGTGCGGAGTCTAGGACCGTGAGTCCAGTTTGCGGCAGAGGAAGAACATCTGGATCTCCGGCCGGGCCGAAGACGTCTCCGGCGCGTAGGAGAGAACCCGCTCGTGTTCTATGGCGAATCCGGACTCTGCCAACACCGCCCGCAAATCATCGCGCAGATACCCGGTCACCCGGACCCGGCTCTCCAAGAACGCGATCGGGACGTCGTCCACGTCCGCCTCGACCATCCCCAGCGCGAGCCAGCCGTCCGGGACGAGGGCGTCGCCGATCAGCCGCAAAGCCGTACGCACCTTTTCACGCGGCAGGTTGAGCAACACGAAGAACGCCGTCACCGCCTCGTATTCGGGCCCTGACGAGAGTTCCATCACATCCCCGAGGACGAACTCCGCCTCGGGCACGTTCTTCCCGGAGATCTCGAGCATCCGCGGGGAGATGTCCAGCCCGGTGACGTGGCAGCCGGCGTCGGCCAACTGCCGCGCGGTCGGCAGCCCGGTGCCCGAGCCGACGTCCAGCACCCGCGCCCCGGCCGCGATCCGCTCCAGCAGCACCGAGACGATCGCGAGCTGGCCCTCCTTGTGCGGGAAGGCCTCGTCGTACCGCGCGCTGATGGCGTCGAAGGCCCGCGCCTGCGCCTGCTCCCGCTCGATCCACGCCTGATCCGGACCCGCGGACGAGCCCGGCTTCCCGATGACCATGTGACCCCTCGACTCACAGCACTCGACGCGCGACACGCGGACCCTTCCGGACCGGTCGCACACGACCACCGGCCTCCGTATTATCAGTGGTCTTCATTTCCGTGGGAAAGGGTGGGACTGATGCGCGATGACGCGCAGCACAGCCGTCGCTCGTTCATCCGCGCCGCGAGCGCCGGGGCCGGGGCGCTGGCCGTCGGCTTCGACGCCACGTCCCGGGCCTGGGCGGTAGAGGCTCCGCAGGGCACGGGAGGCACCGGAGGCACCGGACGTGCCTCGAATGCCGCAATCGCCGGATCGGACTTCCGGCGCGCGCCGCACCTGGACGGCCGCCTCCTGATCGACCCGGCGGACCTGAAGCCCTACGAGGACGACTACGGGCACCTGGTCCACCGCACGCCGCGGGCGGCGCTGCTGCCCGGCTCGGTCCGCGACATCGCGGCGATGATCGCCTTCTGCGGCCCGCTCGGCATCCCGGTGGCCCCGCGCGGCCAGGGCCACCAGGCCTACGGCCAGGCGCAGGTCGAGGGCGGCCTGATCATCGACCTCGGGCCGCTGGACACCATCGCCGTCGACACGCGGGCGAACACCGCGACGGTCGGCGCCGGCGCGGTCTGGAGCGCGGTCCTGACCGCGAGCCTCGCCCACGGCCTCACACCGCCGGTCTTCACGGACTACATCGAGCTCTCCATCGGCGGCACGCTGTCCGCCGGCGGCCTCGGCGGGGCCTCGCAGCAGCACGGCGCGCAGGTCGACAACGTCCTGGAGCTGCAGGTCGTGACCGGCGCCGGCGAGATCCGGACCTGCTCCCGGACCCGCGACGCCGACCTGTTCCACGCCGCGCTGTCGGGTCTGGGCCAGGTCGGCGTCATCACCCGCGCGGTCCTCAAGCTGGTGGCCGCGCCGACTTCGGTGCGCAGCTACTCGCTGGTGTACCCGACGGTCGCGGCACTCACGGCGGCGCAGCGCGTGGCGGTCGGCGACGGCCGCTTCGACTGGCTGGAGGGCACGATCGTGCCGGACGGCAGCGGCGGCTGGCTGTACATCCTGGAGGGCTCGGCGTTCTACGACGCGACCCCGCCGGACGACAACGCCCTGATCGGCGACCTCGGCTCCGTCGGCCCGGCGCAGATCCAGGACTCGCCGTACCAGGCCTTCGTCGACGACCTGGCGCCGACCGTGGCCGCCCTGAAGGCGAGCGGGGAGTGGTACGACCCGCATCCGTGGTTCAACGGCTTCCTGCCCGACGCCGCGACCGACACCCTGGTCGCCGCCACCCTGGCCGCCACCACCCCGGCCGACCTCGGCGCGAGCGGCCTGGTGCTGCTGTACCCGGTACCGGCCGCGAAGCTGACCACACCGCTCCTGTCGATCCCGGACAGCGACCTGGTGTTCCTGCTCGCGGTGCTGCGGACCGCGGCCCCCGACGGCGGCGCCCTCCCGGCCCCGGCGCTGCTCCAGGCCAACCGCGACCTGTATCTCCAGGTGCAGGCCGTCGGCGGCACGCAGTACCCGGTCGGCGCGATCCCGACGACGGCCGCCGACTGGCGGAAGCAGTACGGCGCGCGCTGGGGAACGTTCCGCGCGGCGAAGCAGCGCTTCGACCCGTTCGGGATCCTCGCCCCGGGGCAGGGGATTTTCGCGCCGGCGGAGTAGGCGGCTTGTGGCTGGGCTCTGCGCTCACCGAGCGGGGCCCAGCCACGGTCTTTCCCGCGTCACAGGCTTGGCAGTCGCTCGCCGGGCAGAGGGTACCGCCCGGTTTCCAGTCGGAAGACGTACGCCTTGAGGTCGGCTTCGAGGCCTGTCTGAAGGCCTGTCTGAAGGTAGCCGAGGTACTCTCGCAGCCCTTCGGCCGCGTCGCGGTCGTCATGCCTGTCGCCGGGGGCCAGCGCCTTCAGAGTCGCGGACACACTCTCGACGACGCCGTGCCGGGCATGCCACCAGGTACGGACTGCGTCAGGGGTCCAGCGGTCGTCGCCGTTGCTCGCGTAGCCCTGGAACGGATCTGCTTCGGCCGCCAGCACCAGGCTCGCGACTTCAGCGGCATCGCGCGGTTGGCGGAAGACGTACTCCGCGAAGTATTCGCCCCCGTAGATCACGTTGTGCGGCGCGTGAAGTCGGCCGGTCCAGCAGTTGTCGGTCATGCCGGTGTAGAACGGTCCGGGAACATTCAAATAACCCAGATCGTCCCACCGGTCGAAGAAGACGCCGCGATCGGCGTCAGACAGAGCACTGACGGGGTCCCACACAGTTCCATCGGATTCCACACGGATACGGTACGGCGCCCGCCGACGACCCCCGGATACGACCGCGAGTCACAAGGAGTACCGCCAACTTTCGTCTGTCATTTCCGTTGCCCGCAAGGCGAGTGAAACTATCCTTCACAGGGCCCTGATCGAGTGCTATTGAAATCAGTGCGCCATCCCACATCCCCACTCCCTGTGGAGGCACTCAGTGCTGACCAGCCACCACGCGCGCAGATCGTCGATCCGCCGCGGACTGCTCACGGTGACGGCCGCGGTCACCGCGCTCGTCACGCTCCTGGCCACCAACGCCTCGGCGACCGCCGCCGACCACTACGTGGCCCTCGGCGACTCCTACTCCTCGGGCGTCGGCGCCGGCAGCTACATCTCGGCCAGCGGGAGCTGCGACCGGAGCACCAACGCCTACTCGCAGCTGTGGGCCAACAGCCGGCACCCGGCCAGCTACGTCTCCGTGGCCTGCTCCGGCGCCACCACGCAGGACGTCCTCAACAGCCAGATATCCTCGCTGAGCAGCAGCACGACGCTGGTCAGCATCACCATCGGCGGCAACGACATCGGCTTCTCCTCGGTCATGAAGACCTGCGTGCTGGACTCCGACAGCGCCTGCCTGAGCGCCATCAACACGGCCACCAGCCAGGCCAAGACCATCCTGCCGGGTCGGCTGGCGACCACGCTCGCGGCGATCCGCAGGGCCGCGCCGTCCGCGCACGTCGTGGTCCTGGGCTACCCCGAGCTCTACGACCTGAGCCACTCCTGGTACTGCCCCGGCCTGTCCGGCACCGACCGCAGCGCCCTGAACAGCGCCGCGGACCTGCTCGACACCCAGATCTCGACCGCGGCCAAGAACGCCGGCGACACCTTCGCCGACGTCCGCGGCCAGTTCCACGGCCACGAGCTGTGCGACTTCTTCAACGAGTGGCTGCACTCGGTGGACGTCACCGACGTCGGCGACTCCTACCACCCGACCGCGGACGGCCAGAACGGCGGCTACTACGCGGCGTTCAGCGCGGTCGCGCCGTAGTGCCGAGGACGTAGACCGTTTCTTCGGCGGCCGCGGCGATCACCCCAAGGATCGCCGCGGCCGCTCCGCTTCACAGATTCGTTTCACAGACCTTTGCCGGCCCGGCCCCGGAACTGCCGCGCGGCCTCCTGTGCGCGGATGTCCCGCCGGTCCTCGCGAGCCCGCCGCTCGACCTCCTCAGGCGTGAGCGGCCGCCGCCGGAACAGCCGGCCGAACCAGCCCAGTTTCCCGACCATCGTGACCCCCTGTCCGCGTGCATCCGACTACTGACAGGTGAACGCGCCACCACGGCCAGTAGTTCCGCTCAGGCGGAAGGCCGCGGACTTCCCGCGCCGTCGCCGTCGATCCCGGCCGCGACGCCGTCGTGACGGGCCAGCTGCTCCTGCAACTGCTCGCCCTCGATGTCGGGGTCCGGTACGTACCGCGCGAACCACTGCGGGTGGTACCAGAATCCCGACTTCGCCAGCGCCATCACCGCCGGTACCAGCGTGAGCCGCACGACGAAGGCGTCCAGGAACACGCCGGCCGCGAAGCTGAAGCCGATCGCCTTGATGGTCGGGGTCGGCGAGACGATGAAGGCCACGAAGATCGAGAACATGATCAGCGCCGCCGCCGTCACCACCCGCGACGCCGTCCCAGCGCCGCGCCGGACCGCCTCGACCGCGTTCCCGTTCTTCGTGAAGTCCTCCTTGATGCGGCTGACGACGAAGACCTCGTAGTCGCTGGACAGCCCGAAGATGATCGCGATCATGATGATCGGCAGGAAGCTGATGGTCTCCGACTTCGTGATGTTGAAGATCTTCTCGCCCCAGCCCCACTGGAACAGCGCGACCTGCGCGCCGAACGCCGCGCCGACCGACAGCAGGAAGCCGATGATCGACTTGATCGGCACCCAGATGGTGCGGAAGGCGAAGGTCAGCAGGATGAACGCCAGCCCCACCACGACGATCAGGAAGACCGGCAGCGCCGAGGACAGCTTCGAGGACACGTCGATGTTCGAGGCCGTGACGCCGCCGATCAGGACGTTCGCCCCGCTGCCGGCCGCGATCGCCGCGCGGTTGTCCCGCAGGTGGTGCACCAGGTCGGCGGTCGCCGGGTCGCTCGGCCCGGTGGTCGGCACGACGCGGACCACCGCGGTGCTCCCGTTCAGCGCCAGCGGCGTGGACGCCGCGACCCCCGGCTGCTTGGCCAGCCCGGCCGCGATCTGGTTCACCTGCTGCTGCGACTGCACCCCGTCGGCCACGACCAGCAGCGGGCCGTTGAACCCGGGCCCGAAGTTCGCGGTGGTGATGTCGTAGGCCTTGCGCGAGGTGTCGCCCTTGGGGTTCGACGACGCGCCGGGCAGGCCGAGCTGCACCCGCGTGGCCGGCGCGGCCAGCAGCAACAGCAGCGCGACGCCGCACAGCAGCACCGGGATCCGGTGGTGCACGACGAACCGCGCCCAGCGCCAGCCGTGCGCCTTCTCCGGGTTCTCCACGGACTGCCGCGCGATCTGCTCGGAGTGCGCCTTGCCGAACGGGAAGCGCGAGAAGTTCCGCAGCTTGTCGCCGGCGAACCCGAGCATCGCCGGGACCAGCGTCAGCGAGATCACCATGGCCAGCAGCACCGCGCCGGCGGCGGCCACACCCATGATCGTGAGGAACGGGATGCCGACGACCGCGAGCCCGCACAGCGCGATGATGACCGTGCCGGCGGCGAACACCACCGAACCGCCCGCCGTCCCGGCGGCCAGCCCGACCGCCTGGTCCGGCGGCATCCCGCGCAGCAGGCCGTCCCGGTGCCGGGCGATGATGAACAGCCCGTAGTCGATGCCGCAGGACAGCCCCAGCATGATCGCGACGGTCGTCGAGGTCGAGGCGATGGTCATCACCGCGGCCAGCGCGGTGACCGTCATGACCGTGGTCAGCACGCCGATCACGGCCGTCATGATCGGCAGCCCGGCCGCCACCAGCGACCCGAACGTGATCACCAGGATGATGAAGGCGATGATCAGGCCGACGAGCTCGGGCAGTTCCGAGGGCACGACCCGCCATCCCGGATACACGCTGCCGTTGTACTCGACCTGCACCCCGGCCGCCTGCGCCGGGGCCACGGCCTTCTTCACCAGGTCGAGCGTGGAGTCCTTGATGTCCGGCGGCTGCGCGCTCCACTGCAGGTTGCCCAGCGCCACCTGGCCGTTCTGCGAGATCGGGCCGCCCTGGAACGGGTCCGCCGACTGCACGACCCCCGGGACCTTCCCCAGGTTCGTCACGGCCTGCTCGATCCCGGCCTTGGGCCCGGCGTCGGTGACGTGCGTGCCGCCCGGGACGGCGAACACGACCGTGGTCTGCGCGCCGCTGAGCGCCGGCAGCTTCACCTTCAGCAGGTCCGTGACGCGCTGCGACTCGGTACCCGGGATGGTGAACTCGTCGTTGGTCTTGCCGCCGCTGGCCCCGGCCACGACGATCATGCCCACGACCAAGACCAGCCAGATCGCCAGCACCAGCCGTCGGCGGAAGAAGGCCCAGCGTGCGACGCGGAACAGGTAGGTGGACACACACGCAGCATCCGGTGCGGGCGGGGTGTGCGCAGTCCGGGATGAGCCATCCGGGAGCGTTGCGGGCTCGGGGCGGTGCGGCTCGCGCTCCAGTGCCGGATCGCAGAGATGTTCGATCGGGGCGCTGCGGCGGCGCCGGAGAACACAGAAGCGCCGGAAAACAACGAAGTGGCGTCCTCGTTCCCGAGGGCGCCACTTCCATTGCGGCTCCAGGCACGCCGTACCCGACGCGGAAGCGCCGGTCAGTCCCTCGGCGGGCCCGGTGAAGTTGCCCCGATTCTATCCGGGTCAGCCCAGCTCGAACGAGGTGATTCCGTAGACCGAAGCCATTTCGATATCGCGCACCGGCCCGGTGTACATCCGGGCGGTCTCGAAGCTGGGCTTCATTCCGTGGCGCTCGACCAGCGCCACCGCCGCCGCGTTGGTCTCGGGCACGTCCAGCGCGATCTCCAGCGAGCGCGACGCCTCGGGGCCGCCAGCCGCCACCAGGCCCGCGATCAGGGCCCTGAACAGCGTCTCGGCCACCTCGGGGGTGTCGGCGAACAGCGGGCCGATCTTGGCGAACGCCGGGGCCGGCCGGATCACGCCGTACCCCACGAGCTCGCCATCGGACACAGCCGCGTACCCGATGTGCCCCGGGGCCGACAGCCAGCGGTCGAGGAACACCGGACGCTCGGCCGGGAAGCGGCCGCCGTCGTAGGACTCGAGCGCGGACCGGCCGATCTCGGCGACCGGCACCACGGACGGTCCGTTCCCGGACCTCGACTCGGACCCCGGCTCGGACCCCGACTCGGACCCCGACTCGGATCCGGCGCTCGCCGCGAGGTCCGCCGGCGCGGGCCCGACGTACCGGATGTTGCGGTGCGCCAGCCGGAACCCGGACCGCCGGTAGTTGTCCTGCTGCTCCAGCACGCCGTCCAGCCCGATCACCCGGTCGCCCGCGTGCTCCAGTCCGGCCTGCCATGTGGCGTACCCGTGCCCCTGCCCGCGGAAGTCCGGATGCACCAGGTAAAACCCGAGGAACGAGAACGTCTCCCCGTAGTTCACCACCGACACCGCCGACACCGGCCGTCCGTCGATCCGGCCTACGAAGAACCCGTCAGGGTCCTGAGCGAGGAAGCATCCGCCGTCGGCGGGGCCGGGATTCCAGCCCTCGCCGGCGGCCCAGGACTCGAAGACCGGCCAGTCGGCCGCGCCTGCCGGGGCGATCTCCAGTCCGGTCTTCGGGTCCTGATTCATCTCTACAGATCCTCTTCCATGGCCGCCAGCTCCTCCGGCGTGCCGTAGCTGATCGGGCCCCGGAACGTCCGACGGGCCGTCATGAACCACCATACGGTCGCGATGAAGAGCACCACGGCCAGCGCCACCGGAGCGTAGTTGAACGTCTTGTGGGTGATCGGGTACGACTGCGGCAGCAGGAACAGGATGCTGCTCAGCGTGATCCACACCACCGCGATCGTGGTCACCGGCCGGCTCCAGCGGCCCAGGTGCCACGGACCGCGCACGAAGTCGTCGCCCCGGCGCAGCCGCAGGAAGATCGGCACGCCGTAGGAGCCGAACAGCCCGATGACGTTGACCGAGACGATGGCCTGGAACGCGACCGTGTTCCACAGCGAGGGCACGCCGAGCAGGAACGCGCCGACCGCGGCGAACCACACCGACTTCACCGGCGTGTGGGTCCGCTTGCTGACCGAGCGCCACATCTTCCAGCCGGGGATCGCGCCGTCCCGGGAGAAGGCGAAGATCTGGCGGGAGTTCGAGGTCATGTTCGCCAGGCCGCAGAAGAAGATCGCGCCGCAGACCACCAGCAGCAGGATCTTGGCGGTGGTCAGGCCCAGCGCGTCGACGAAGATCTGCGCCGCCGGCTCGTTGGCCGAGGCCTCGTTGCCGTAGTTGCCCGGCGACATCGCGAACGTCAGGGCCAGGATCAGGACCAGGCCGGCGACCCAGGAGAAGGCGATCGAGCGGACGATGCCCTTGGGCGCCGAGACGGCCGCGTGCGTGGTCTCCTCCGACATGTGCGCCGAGGCGTCGAACCCGGTGAAGGTCCAACTGGTGAACAGCAGGCCGATCATGCCCGCGTAGACGCCGGACTTGAACCCGGTGCCGTTGACGAAGTGCGTGAAGGCGAAGCTCGCCGAGTTGTGGTGCGAGGGGAACACGATCAGGTAGAAGGTGATCACCACGCCGCCGACCAGCAGCCAGGCGATGCTGATCTTGTTCAGCAGCGCGACCAGCCCGACGGTGTAGGTGTTCAGCAGCGCGTGGATCAGCAGGATCGCGCCGTAGATGGCCAGGATCTGCCCGGCCTTCGGGGCGTAGCTCGGCCACTGCAGGGTGGCCAGCGCCACCGCGAAGTTGGCCAGCGCGAAGTCGGTGGCCGCGGTGCCGCCGATCTGGCCGATGAAGTTCAGCCAGCCGGTGAACCAGCTCCAGCCCGCGTTGTGCCGCTTGGCCAGCTTCGCCGACCAGTAGTACAGCGCCGCCGAGGTCGGGAAGCCGGAGGTGATCTCGGCCATCGCGGCGCCGACGAACAGCACCAGCAGGCCGACGCCGAGCCAGCCGAAGACCATGATGCGCGGCCCGCCGGAGATCATGGCCAGGCTCAGCGCGGTCATCACGCCGGAGATGAAGTTGATGATCGTCGCCGAGATCGCGAAGTTCCCGAACGCGTTGACCCGCCGGGCGAGCTGGCGTGGGTAGCCGAGCTCCCGCAGTGTCTGGTCGTCGTCGGGCATCTCCAGCGAACTGCCGCGACGGCTGGTCGATGTGGCGGAGGTCGCCATCTGCCGTACCTCTTTTGGGGGGAAGGGGGGTGCGAAGGACATGCCACGCGAGGGCGAACGCGGCAGGCGGTTCAGAGTTCTGACATACAGCGCTCCCGGGCCATCGCCAGAACCTGTTCCGGATTGCCGTGCAGGGACCACGGCGTGGTCATCGCGTACGGTCCGATGACGTCGAAGACCCGGGCCGCCGGCCGCCACTGCGAACCGGCCCACAGGGCGTGCGCCAGGTGGTGCAGGTCCGGCAGCAGTACGCCGTTCCCGCCGCTCGGGAGGAACCACTGGGTGTAGCAGCGTTCTGTCTCCTGCTCCGCGTACGCGGTCGACCAGTTGCGGTAGGTCAGCAGGACTCTGTTGAGATCGTTGCGCTCCAACTGCTGGCGGAACGCCTCGATGAAGGCCACCAGCTGGAGCACCACCAGCGCCGACCCGGTCGGGGCCTGGCTGCTGATCCAGTGCGCGACCCCGGACACCGCCGACACCGACCCGCCGCTCTTCGGCCCGACCGCGGCCAGCAGCCGGTGGTGCGCCTCGCGGTTCCACGGATCGCGCCTCCACAGCTGGCCCATGGTCTGCCACGGGCCGGCCACCTGGAGCTCCGGCGGGCCGGGGACGTTCTGCGGCGCGGCCGGGGCCAGGTGCAGCAGCGCGATCCACGGCAGGGGGTCCTCCGGGAACCGCTCGGCGGTCTCCAGGCACTGCGTCCGCGCCAGATCCACGAGCCCGTCGGCCTTGGGGTGGCGCGCGCGGTGCGCTTGCAGGGCCCTGATCACGTTGGCACGCAGCCGCAGCAGCGCCGCCTCAGGGCTGTCCGGCTCCTCGGCCAGCCAGGCGGTGTCCACCCCGTTGGACGCCGCGATCTGGGCCAGGATCAGGTAGCGGTAGTCGCGTACGTCCTCGCCGGCCTGCCGGTCGGCCAGCAGTTCGCCGGCCAGGGCGTAGCGGCCGACCCGCAGTTCCTGGGTGGTCGTGGCCAGCCGCCGGTCCAGGCCCGCCGGATCCCAGACCAATTTGAGGTGGCTCTCGCCCGACCCCCTGCGCTTCACCACGGATGGACCTCTCCCGGCGCCGAGGACCCGCGGGGGATCACCGCGGCCATCCGTGCGCTGGCATGGGCAAACAGGCCGCACAGTATCTGCGCACCGCCTGCCACCGCCTCAGTTTTGCCTGTTGTCAGGGCCCGAATCTGAACGCGGAATACCCAATCCGAAAACGCCCGGTTCGGGAAGCGCACAGACCGTGCGGCGACCATGCACGGACCATGCGACAGCAGGCCTGACCTATAAGTATGCTGACCGATATCGCTGACTGTCCGCATACCGTCGATCGCAGTCTGGAGTGCGCACGAAAGGGGGACGATCATGGCCAAGCCCAAGCAGTCCAGGCTCCGCCGGGTGGGTCTGGCCCGCGCCCGCGAGGCGGCCGGGCTCACGCAGGAGGCGTTCGCCGTGCGGGCCGGGGTCGAGGTGTCCACGGTCGTGCGCTGGGAGAGCGGATGCACCACGCCGCTGCCCGGGAAGCGGCCGCAGATCGCCCGGGCGCTCGGCGTCGGGCTGCAGGACCTGGAGCGGCTGCTGTCGCCGGAGGGGCCGCTGACTTTCGCAGGGGGCTGGGAAAGCACGGACGACGGCCGGCTGGCGGCGATCGCGGGGGTCCGCGAGGAGGTCGCGAAGCTGACGGCCGAGTACGACGCGCGGCCGGAGATGGGCCTGGTGGTGCAGGCCGCCGGATTGCTGGGGCGGGTCGAGGTGCTGCGCGCGGCCGGGGGAGCGGGGGGAGCCGGGGGAGCGGGTTCGGCCGGTTCCTCTGTTTTCTCAGACGGCGCGTATTCCTTTGGCGGTGCGGCCGAGGCGCCTTTGAACGCGCCTTCGTTATCGGAGCGGTTTTTGATCGGGGCCTCGCTGTCGGACGTCGCGGCTGGCATGGCTGGCACGACCGGCGCGCCGCACCCGGCCGGCTCGGTCAGCCCCATTCGCTGGCGCCGCGACCTCGACGTCGCCGAAGCCGAAACCGCCCTCCTGGTCGGCCGCCTCATGTGGGACGCCGCCGGCCGCCGCGACTCCTCGACCGCCGAGGAGTTCTTCGACCGCGCCGCCCGCCGCGCCGGACAGGCCGGCGACTCGGTCCTGCAAGTCACCGCGACCCTGCGCGCCGCCTTCGTCGGCCTCTACGGCGGCGACCCGCGCGCCGGGGTCCGCCGCTGCGTACAGGCCGCCGTCATCGCCGCACCGGTCAGCGAGGCCCTGTTCGCCCTGGCCCGCCTGCACGCCGCCGAAGGCCACGCGATCCTCGGCAACGCCGCCGAATGCGACCGGGCCCTGACCACGGCGCGCGGCGCGATGGCGGCCATCAGCCCCGACGACCCGGCCCCCGGCGTCTGCTCGCCCCGCACCTACCAACGCCTGGCCGGCTCCGCCTACCTGGCCCTCGGCCGCCACACCGAGGCCCGCGTCGCGCTCACCGAGGCCGCCATCCGCTACGAGCCCGGCAAGGTCCTCGCGCTGGTCCTCGGTCACCTGGCGCTGGCCTGCCTCGGCGAAGGCGATACGGACGCGGCGCTGCGGCACTTCCGCACCGCGATCGAACTCGCCGAGGCCACGCAGTCCGTGGGCGCGCTGGCGGTGGCGTCCCGGGCGGGACGGGAGCTCGTGCGCGTCTCCGGCGGCGCGCGGCCCGAGGCGCTGGAGATCGTGGACCGGCTGCTGACGGTGCTCGCCTCGTGATCGCAACCGCCACAGTGCTCTGATACCGCCGCCGACCGGCGGCGATACCGCCGACCCGGCAGCCTGGGAGAAGAACCGCAGGCCCGGCCGCACCGATGCTGACGGTATGCGGCTGTTGTTGGTACTCGCGGTGGGATTGCTGCCGGTCGGCGTCATCATGTGCTGGGTCGGCGCACGCTCGCTCAGAGAGCAGTTGGTGCTGTGGCGGCGCGGGATACGAGTCCCCGCCGTCGCCGAACGCTGGGACATGCGGGCCGGCTCGGTCGGCGTCTACCGCTTCCTCGACGCCGCAGGCCGCACCCAGGTGGTCAACGCGGAGCGCGTCCGCGCGAAGCCGGCGGCCGAGGTGGAGATCGTCTACGACCCGGTCGACATGACCGTGGCCCGCGAACGCTTCTGGCTCGCCGAGGTGGTGGTCGCCACCCTGTGCATCGTCACCGGCCTCGCGGTGACGGTGTCCGGGGTGGCGACGATCGTGCTGGCAGTCGTGGCCTTCGCCTGAGCGGCTAGCTCGCCGCCTCCAACCCCCGCCCCAAAACCGCCGAGTTGGCACTCACCACCGGCACCCCCAACTTCCGCTCCACCTCCGCGGCGGCGTCCAGCGTCCGGAAGCCGCTGCCGGGGATCAGGATCGCGTCCGTCGTCGGGGTCGCGGCGGCGAGGATCTGGTCGCGCAGCGCGGTGTGCGGGATGTGGCCCTTGGCGCCGCGGTCGAACAGGTCCTGGCGGGTGCCCGTGTCCCAGGCCGGGCCGAGGTCGTAGCGGTGGGTGCGGATGTCGGGCGGGAGGCCCAGGTACGCCGCCGTGCCGGCGACCGTGCGGTCCGTGAACCACGGCGGCGCGATGAGCAGCGGGTCGGACGGGCTCAGGGCACTGAGACGCCGCCGGAGCGCCTCCCCGGCCGTGAACGCGGGCACGCCGGTGGCCGCCGTCACGGCCTCGGCGAAGCCGGTGTCGAACGCCGTCCCGCCGAAGACGCTCACCGACACGAAGCACAGCGCCAGCGCGTCGGCGCCGGCGTCGCTCAGGTCGGCGAGCGTGCGGCGGACGCCCTCGCTGAGGAAGTCCTCGACGGATTCTCCCAAGTACTCCTCGCCGGGAGCTCGCTGTAGCGCAAAGCGTCCCGTGACGATCTCCACCCCGGCCGGCGCGGCACGCCAGATCTCCGCCTCGGGCACCGGATCGTTGTGCACGACCAGAACGCCGAGACGTCGTACCTCCCCGCTCATCGCGCGCCCCGCGGGCCGCGCACCGCGGTCACCGCGCCCGCGACGAGAGCGCCGGCCGCCGCGAACGCCGCCGTCGTCAGGAACGCGTTCCGGTACGTCCCGGCCGCCGACGGCGACCCCATCACCAGCACCAGGATCGCCAGCGACGCCGCAGCGCTCATGTACTGGCTGGTCGTCAGCACCGCGCCGGCCGTGCCCTGGTCCTCGTCGCGCAGGCCGCCGGTGCCGGTGACGAACATCGACGTGTACGTCAGCCCGTGCCCGATCCCGGACACCACGATGCCCGGCAGCATGTGCGTCGCGTACCCGGTCCCGCCCGCCGACGCCGCCAGGATCGCCAGCCCCGCCGCGTCCAGCACGAACGCGATCGTCAGCAGCCGCACCGCCCCCACGCGCGCGATGAACCGCCCGGCGAGCATGTTGCCCGCCACGATGCACAGCGCCAGCGGCAGGAAGCCCAGACCCGCGCGCAGCGGGCTGTAGCCGTACCGGTTCTGCAGAATCAGGGTGATGACGTAGAACTCCGCGCCGACGCTCGCCATGTACAGTGCCGTCGAGGCCGCGCCGAGCCGCAGCATCGCGTTCGAGCGCAGCGCGCGGTCGATCAGCGGCGCCGCCGAGGTCCGCTCGTGCCACACGAACCCGGCGACCAGCAGCACCCCGCCCACGCCGAAACCGAGCGTCCGGCCGTCGGTCCAGCCGTGCACCGCCGCGAACGTCAGAGCGCTGACGACCGACAGCGACGCCGTCGTCGCCAGCACCGCACCGACCGTGCTCAGCGCCCGCTGGTCCCCGCGCCGGCCGTCCGAAGGCAGCAGCCGCGGCGCCGCCACCGCGCACACCACCGCCACCGGCAGGTTCACCAGCATCGTCCAGCGCCACGACGCCGACGTCAGCACGCCGCCGAGGAGCGCGCCCGCGGCCAGCCCCGACGCCCCGATCGTGCCCCACACCGCCAGCGCCTTCTCCCGTGCCGGCCCCGCCTCGAACGTGCGGTTGATCAGCGCGATGATCGCGGGCTGCATCAACGCCGCCCCGAGCCCCTGCGCGCCGCGCGCCGCCAGCAGCAGCCCGCCGGAGTTCGCCAGGCCGCCGGCCGTCGCCGCCAGCCCGAACAACACCAGCGCCGCGATCAGGATCCGGCGCGCGCCATAACGGTCTCCGGCGCGCCCGCTCACCAGCAGGAACCCCGCGAACAGCACCGCGTAGGCGGACACCACCCACTGCAGCGTGTCCGGCCCCAGCTTCAGGCTGTGCCCGATGCTGGGCAGCGCCACGTAGATGACGGAGTAGTCCAGCGCGATCAGGAACTGCGCCAGCGAGAGCAGCAGCAGCCCGGCCGTTCGCGCGGAAGTGGATGACTTACCGCGGCTGACGGATACGTCAGTGTTCTCATACGTGGTCACGGTGACACCTCGGTGTGGGGGGAAACGGTGGTGAGCGGACGGTGTTCTTCGGAAAGCAGCAGTGGGGCGAGATCATCAGAGGTCTGAGCGACCTGCGTGGCGCCGGCCGCGCGCAGGTCCGGGACGGACGCGACGCCGTACGCGACACCGATGCCGCGCATCCCGGCGGCGACGGCCATCTTCATGTCGTCGGTGCTGTCGCCGACCACGACGCAGTCGCCGGGCTCCACGCCCAGCGCCTTCGCTGCCGCGAGCGCCTGGTCCGGCGCGGGCTTGCCAGGGACGCCGGCGACGAAGCCGACCGTCACCGGGAAGTAGGGCGCGAGCCCGGCGGCCTCCAGGAACTCCGTCGCACCCGCCGGCGACTTGCTCGTGACGACCGCGATCGGCCGGCCGGCGTCGACGAGCTCGCCGAGGAGTCCGCGGATCGCCGGGAACACCAGGTCCGCGGCGTGCGGCACGACCTCGTCGGCGAACCGCGTGCGGAACTCGGAGACCGCGACGCGCACCGCGGGGGAGTCCTCGTCCGCCGCGAGGATCTCGGCGAAGAGCCCTGCGATGGGCCGTCCGACACTGGCTGCCAGGCGGTCGGACGGCGCGAGCGGGCACATGTCGGCGAGGATCCGGGCGATGGCGCCCGGGGTGTCGGCGAGCGTGCCGTCGAGGTCGAACAGGACGGCGGTCATGAGGCTGCGCCTCGCGCTCCGGCGAAGACCTCGGCCGCCTCGGCCGCCTCGGCAGCTTCGACGCCGACACCGTCAGCTGCGGCAAGCCGTTCCTCGAACAGCCGCACCGCGAACTCCGCGCCGAGCCGCGTCGTCGACAACAGCACCTCGCGGTTCGCCGCCGACGTCTGCCCGCCGGAGTTGCGTGCCAGCTCCTTCAACAGGAACGGCGTGATGTCCGGCCCGGTCACCCGCGCCTCCTGCGCCGCGACCTCCGCCTCGGCGATCCGCGCCTCCAGCACGTCGAACGGCACCCCGTGCTCGGCCGCGATCGGATGCGTGACGAGGAACCCGCCTTCGACCCCGGAATCCCAGTGCGCCAGCACCGAGCGCGCGATCAGGCCGAGGTCGTCCAGCCGGTGCGGGTTGGGCCGCCCCGAGGAGACGCTGACGTACCCGGGGAACTCGTCGCACCGGTAGCCGACCACCGGCACCGAGTGCGTCTCCAGCCATTCCAACGTCAACCCGGCGTCCAGGATCGACTTCACGCCGGCGCAGACCACCGCCACCCGGTTCCGCACGAAGGCGGGGAGGTCCGCGGAGACGTCGAAGCTGGTCGCCGCACCGCGGTGCACGCCGCCGATCCCGGCGACCGCCAGCACCTCGATCCCGGCCAGCCGCGCGCCGTGGACGGCGCCCGAGACGGTCAGCGCCCCGATGCCGCCCCCGGCCGCGACCCGGCCGATGTCGCGCACCGACGCCTTGACCGCCGTCGGATCCTCGGCGACCCGCTGCAACTGCTCGTCGGTGAGCCCGACGTGCAGCGTTCCGTCGAGCACCGCGATGCGTGCCGGTACCGCGCCGCCGTCGCGGGCGGCGCCGTCCACTGCCTGCGCCGACTCCAGATTGGCCGGGTAGGGCAGGCCGCCGGCGATGACCGAGGTCTCCAGGGCCAGGATCGGGCGGCGGCCCAGGGCGTCGGCGACTTCCGGGCTGATGGTCAACCGGGGCATGGTTGCTTGTCCCTTCTTCGGTGAACTGGTCTTCGGGGAGTGGTTCGGCCGGGGGTCAGGAAGGCGAGCCGGATCCGACGAAGCGGCTTCGGCTCGGCACTCGCAGATCCGGGGTGACCATTGCGGGATGCGCGCTCTGGATCAGCTCTCTGATGCGGTCCGGCGTCGGGTCGGGATGCAGGCGCACATCGCCCAGGAATTCCATTCGCTTCAGCCCCTGCGGATCGAAGGCGTGGTGGACGCCTTCGAATTCCAACGGCGCGATCCCGTACATCCGGCACAGCAGGCGGTTGAAGACCGGAGTCACCTTGATCCATCGGCCGTCGAGGTGGATCTCGACGTACCAGTGCAGGAACACCTCCCCGCCGACCAGCGCGGTGAGCTCCGGTGAGGACAGATGGTTGCGGACCAGGCTCGAGGCCAGCCGCGACGGCACCCCGAGATGCCGGACCGCGGTCGCATACAGGATCGACTTGTGCAGACAGAAGCCGCGCCCGGCGTCGAGCACCGCGCTGCCGGCCAGGTCGGCGTCGCGCAGGCCGGTGTCGAAGACCTCGTAGTCGATGCCGTCGCGGACGGCGTAGAACAAGGCCCGGCACCGCTCGCGGAGGTCGGCACCGGTGGCGCCGGCGGCACTGCCCGGCGCCTCCTCGGCGACGAACTGCGCGATCCGCGGCGACTCATGATCGAGCACCGGCGTGGCCCGTAGCGTGAACTCGATCTCCGATTCGGCTTCGGGCTCTTCATCAACCTCGGACTCTGATGTGAATTCGGTCGGAGATATCGCGTTCATGACCTCATCGCCCCGTCTTCCGCGTCCGCAGCCCCAGCAGCGCCGCGAGCCGGTCCCGCTGGATCTCGCTGCTGCCGGAGTAGATGGTCGCCGCGACGTTGTCCCGCAGCTCCTTCTCCACGCCGTACTCGCTCATGTAGCCGGCGCCGCCGAACAGCTGCACCGCGGCCGATGCCGAGGCCACCGCCGCCTCGCTGGCGACCAGCTTGGTGATGGCGATGTCCAGGGCCACGTCCTGGTGGCCGGTGAGCGCCGCCGCGGTGTGCTCCAGCCACATCCGGCTGGTCTCGTAGCCGATTTTCAGATCGGCGATCCGGTGCGAGACCGCCTGGTTGGCGGCGATCGGCGCACCGAACTGCTCGCGGGAGTTGGCGTGGCCGATGACCCGCTCCAGACGCCCGGCCATCTGCCCGACCGTCGCGGCGAACGAGTACAGGATCTCCCGCTTCATCACGTAGTCCAGGACCAGCAGGCCGCCGCCCTCGTAGCCGAGGAGGTGGCCGGCCGGCACCCGGACGTCGTCGAGGAAGAGCTCGCACATCGGCGACGTGCGCAGCCCCATCTTCGAGATCGGGGCGCCCCGGACGACGCCGGCGGCGTCCGTGGGCACCAGGAACGGCGACAGCGCGGTCGCGCCGGAGCCGGTTTTCGCATAGACGACGATCACGTCGGCGATCGGGCCGTTGGAGACGTACGCCTTCGCGCCGGAGAGCACGTAGTCGTCCCCGTCGCGGCGGGCGGTCGTCCGCATCGCCAGCGCGTCCGATCCGCCGCCGCTCTCGGTGATGGCGTGTGCGCCGATCAGTTCGCCGGCGCACACGCCGGGCAGGTACCGCTCCTTCAATTCCGCCGACCCGAAGCGGGCCAACGGAGTGCCGGTGCTGGCCAGTTGGGTGGTGGCGCTGAACACGAGGCCGGCGTCCAGGCAGTGCTCGCCGAGCGACCGCAGGACACTGACGGTCTCGGCGATGTCTAGACCGGCACCTCCGTACTCGGTCGGGAACGGCAGGCCGAACAGCCCGACCTCGCCGAGCCGCCGCCACTTGTCGGCGCGGAAGCGGTGGTCGCGGTCGTCGTCCAGGTGCCCGTCGCTGAGCTCGGCGCCCAGCTGGGCGATCAGGTCGGCGAACGCGGTGCGCTCGTGCGTGGTCGCCGTCATCATCGGATCCCTTCTTGCGGCCTCGTCCAACGGCCGCCTGTCAGTAGGCGGAGAAGCCGTCCGGGCTCAGGCGGTGCTGCTCGTCGCCCCGGATCGGGGGGTTGAAGACGCTGATGAGCTCCAGGTCGCCGTGCTCGGCGGCGCGCAGGATGTGCGCGTCGTTCTGGTCCAGGGCGTAGAGCACGCCGGGCACGAGCTTGTGGCGCAGCTCGCCGTCGGCGCTGACCACCTCGCCCTCGCCGGAGATGCAGTAGCAGGCCTCGATGTGGTTCCGGTACTGCAGGCGCGATTCCGAACCGGCGCGCACCACGGTGTGCGCCACGGCGAATCCGACGCCGTCGGCGGCTATCAGGAGACGGTGACTGCGGCCGTTGCCCCAGTCGACGGCGTCGACGGAGTCCTTCTCGCGGATGATCATGTTTGCCGGGCTTTCTCGGTCAGGGTTATCGGGATGGGGCTTGCGTGTGGGCTTCTATGAACTCGGCGATCGCGTCGATGCTGCGCAACCGCTGCGGATCAAGGTCGAGCTCCTCGATCGGCAGCGCGAAGCGGCGGCCGATCCAGGACAACAGGGAGACCAGGGTCAGGCTGTCCAGGACTCCGCCTTCGAGCAGGTCGTAGTCGGACGGGATGTGGTCGGCGTCGGGGGCGTGGGTGCTGAGGAGGTGGTCGTGGACGACGGCGGCGACACTCGTTGTGGTGGTCACGGAGCGGCTCCTTCGGTGAGCAGGGCACGGATCCTGGCCCGGTCGGGCTTGCCGGTGGAGGTGCGCGGCAGGTCCAGGGAGAGCAGGTGGTAGCGGCTGGGCACCGCGGCGGCGGCCAGCCGCCGGCGACAGTGCCCGCGCAGCGCGAGGGTGTCGAGGGTGGGCCGTTCGGGCCGTTCGGACCGCCCGGACCCTTCGGACCGCTCGGCGGAACGCGGCAGCACGGCGGCGTGCAGCACCTGGCCGGCCACTTCGTCGGGCACCGTGAACACCACGGCTTCGGCCACGTCGGGGTGGTCGGCGAGCACCCGCTCGACCTCGGCCAGGCTGGTCCGGACGCCGTTCACCTTCACGATGCGGCTGATGCGGTCGACGAGGTGGTGCACGCCGTCCGCGGTCCGGCGCACGATGTCGCCGGTCCGGTAGAAGAGCCGGTCCGAGTCCGGCAGCCGCACGAACGGCGAGGACTGCGGATCCTCCTCGGGATCGCCCTGACGCAGATAGCCCGGGGTCTGGAACGGCGTGCTGACCAGCAGTTCGCCCTCGGCGTACCCCTCGCTGGTCGTCGATCCGGTGCCCCGGTCCTGGATCCTGGCCTCGACCCCGGGCAGCGGACGGCCGATCGGGACCCGTCCGGCGTCGATGTCCGCCTGGACCACCCGGTGCCGGAAGCTGTCGTTGGTCTCGGTGCAGCCGTACAGGTTCCACACCTCGGCCCGGGGAAAGGTGCGGCACAGCCAGGACCAGTGCTCGACCGGGAAACTCTCGCCGGTCAGGATCAGGTGCCGGACCCGCGGCTGCGGCGGCACGTCGGCCGTGGCCAGCAGCCGGACCAGCAGCGGCACCGCCTGCACGACCTCAGGGCTCTGATCGACGAGGATCCGGGCGATCCGGTCGGCGCGGGCGGCGTCGTCCGGCCGGACCAGGACGGTGGTGCCGCCGTGGATCAGCGTGCCCCACACGTCGAGCAGCGACAGGTCGAAGTTCAACGGGGCGTAACTCAGGACCC
This sequence comes from Catenulispora sp. EB89, assembly GCF_041261445.1. Lineage (NCBI taxonomy): Bacteria > Bacillati > Actinomycetota > Actinomycetes > Catenulisporales > Catenulisporaceae > Catenulispora > Catenulispora sp. EB89. The sequence goes on along the minus strand of NZ_JBGCCU010000003.1, from coordinate 403,105 downwards.
GGATACCCGGGCCGATGCCGAACGCCTCGGCGGCCCAGCCGGCGAAGCGCTCCAGCGCCGGCGAGGGCAGCGGCACGAGCTTGGGGACGCCGGTCGAGCCGGACGTGCTCAGGACCAGGGCCGCGCGGCGGTCGGCCGCGCGGTGCGACTGGGGCACGACCGTCGCGCGCAGCGACTCGGCGTCCCGCTCGTCGGCCTGGACCGTGTAGTCGGCCGCGGCCCGGCACAGCAGATCGGCCCGCAGCTCCGAGCCCAGCCCGCGCGGCGGGATGAACACGGTCGCGCCGGTCTCGGCCAGGGCGAGCGTCGCGGCCACGGCGTGCGCGGACTTGTCCGCCAGCAGCGCGACGGTCTGCCCGGGCCGCACGCCGTCCCGCTCGAACACGCCGCGGTGCGCGGCGACCTGCTCGGCGAGGTCGGCGTAGCTCCAGGTGCGCGTACCGTCGACGACCGCCGCCGCCCGGTCCCGCCGGGCACTGATCGCGACTTCCCACATGGCTGCCTCCCGCCGTTCGAATCCGTTCACTGATTCGCTTCGGATAGATCGTCTCGGCGCCGGCTACCGTGCGGCGACCGCGCCGCTACCGTCCCGAGACGCCGCGCACGGCCGCGGCGAAACGCCCGCTGCCTCAGCGCTACTCCTCGGCTACCCTGGATGATCGAGAGCCGGTGTTCGGGGGTAGGCCGTGGTAGACCCGCCGAAGACCGGGCATGTCTATCGAGTTGAGGGGGAATCGTGGGCGCGCCCGATCTCGACATCTGGATCCTCGGCCCGCTACGCATCCGCCTGGACGGCCGCGAGTCGACGCTGCGCGGCACCCGCGTCTGCCGCCTCGCCGCGCTCCTGAGCGTGAACGCCGACGCGGTGGTGCCGTACGAACGGATCGTGGACGTCCTGTGGGACGACCCGCCGGAATCGGCCCGCCAACAGGTGCACAACGTGGTCGGCACCCTCCGCCGAGCCCTGGGCGGCGGCCTGGTCGCCACCGAAGGCGCGGGCTACCGCCTGGCGGTCCCGCAGTCGGCGGTGGACGCCTACCGCTTCCAGGCCGCGACCGCCGAAGCACGCCAGGCACTGGCCGAAGGCCACGACGAACAGGCACTCAGCACCCTGAACAAGGGCCTGACCCTCTGGCGCGGCCCGGCCCTGACCGGCCTGCGCGACTCACGCCTGGCCAACGCGGCGGCGGTCCTGGACGAGCAACGCCTCGACGCGGTCGAGGCCGCGACCGCCATCCGCCTCCGCCTCGGCGAAGCAGCCGCCACGCTGGGCGAGCTGACCGCCCTGGTCGACGAACACCCCTTCCGCGAATCCCTACGGGCACTCCTGATGCGCGCACTACACGCCTCCGGCCGCCAAGCCGACGCACTGACGGTGTACGAACAGGGCCGCCGAATGCTGGCCGACGAACTCGGCCTGGACCCGGGACCGCAACTCCGGCGCGCGCACGAAGGAGTGCTGCGCGGCGACGCGGCGGCACCGGGAGAGCCGGCCGAGGGGGAGCCGCGGGAGTTGGTGACGGTCGGACGGGCACGGCCTGCGCCTGAAACGTTGCAGCAGCCCGCACCAGGCCGGAAAGCTCACGGCGCGCCCGAGCCGCTGCCGGCCGGCGCTGCGCCCGACGAACGGCAGCAGCCTGATGCGGAGCAGCAGCCTTATGGTGCTGGCTCGCTGCCTGCCGCCGCCTTGGACGGTCAGCCGTGGCCCGGTTCCGAGCAGCAGCCTCCAGCTGCCCGGCCGCAGCCTTCGCCGGAGCAGCAGCCATACGGTGCTGGCTCGCTGCCTGCCGCCGCCTTGGACGGCCAGCCGTGGCCCGGTTCCGAGCAGCAGCCTTCTGGCCCTGGCCCGCTGCCCGCGCCCGCCCCGGTATCCGCACCGCCGGCTGCCATCGCGCCCGACCTCCGACCCTGGCCCGGCCCCGAGCAGCGGCGCTCGCCGGTCCCCTCCCCGCTCGCCCTCGCCGACCCGACCTGGCCCGCCCACGATCCGCTGGTCCGCGCCGTCGAAGCATTACCGCTCCCGGTCCCGCCGACCGCCACCCCTGTCCCCGCGCCCCGCGTCGACCGGTCCTTCCTGCCCCGCGATCTCGCCGAGTTCATCGGGCGCGAGCGCCAGATCCAGGACCTGGTCGCGCAGGCCCGGGCCGGCGGCCCCGCGCCGCAGGTCGCCGTCATCGACGGCATGGGCGGTGTTGGCAAGTCGACGCTCGCCGTGCACGTCGCGCACCGCCTGGCCCCGCTCTTCCCCGACGGCCACTACTTCGTCGACCTGTCCGGTTTCTGCGCCGTCACTGAACCGGTCGAGCCGGCGCAGGCGCTCGAGGCGCTGCTGCGCGCCAGCGGTCTTGCTCCGGAGACGCTGCCCGAGGGCTTGGACGAGCGCAGTGCGCTGTGGCGGGCCCGGCTCTCCGGCCGCCGTGCGCTGGTGCTTCTGGACAACGCGCGCGACGCCGCGCAGATCAGGCCCCTGCTTCCCGGCTCCGGCGAGACCTTCGTCCTGATCACCAGCCGGCGCCGGATGCCCTCGCTGGAGGGCGCCGTGCCGATTCCGCTGCAGGTGATGAACCCCGGCTCGGCCATCGCGCTGTTCAGCCGCATCATCGGCACCGACCGGGCCCGCGCCGAGCCGGAGGCGGTGGCCTCGGCCGTGGAGCTCTGCGGCCGGTTGCCGCTGGCCATCCAGGTCGCCGCGGCCCGCCTCCGGGACCGCGCCACCTGGCCGGTGGAGCGCGTCACCGAGCAGCTGGCCGGGCACCGGACCCGCTTCCTGGTCGCCGGCGACCGCGACGTCACCGCCATCCTCGCCTGGTCCTACCACCAGCTCCTGCCGCTGCCCAAGCGCCTGTTCCGGCTCCTGAGCCTGCATCCGGGCCCCGACTTCGACGCCCACTCGGCCGCCGCCCTCGCCGGCGCGCCCCTGCCCGACGCCGAATCAGCCCTGGAATGCCTCTTCGAAGCCAACCTCCTGCAGGAGCGCGCCCCCGGCCGCTACCACCTCCACGACCTCGTCCACGACGTCGCCGCCGAACTCCAGAGCGCCGACGGCGAACCCGACGAGACCCTGCACGCCTCCGAGCGCCTCATCGACTACTACCTGCACACCGCGACCCAATGGTGCGCGATCCTCGAAACCGGCCAGGCCCAAGCCCCATCACAGGACCCGTACACGAAGCGGGCCAAGAACCCCGAGCACGCCGAACGCCTCCTGGAGACCGAGCTCGGCAACCTCGTCGCGGTCCGCCGCCTGGCCATGGCACTCGGCTGGCGCGAGCGGGCCGACGAGTTGGCGCGCGTGCTCAGTCCCCACTTCGGGCCGGTGTAGGCCGGTGTAAGCCGGTGTGAATCGCCCTGATCAGTACGCGCACAACGTCCCGGCGGCTGGCAGCGTCCGATCGACGAGGTAGCTGTTGGCATTGCTCGCCGCGCAAGGGCTGGTGATGTAGGTGCTGTAGTCGTCGCCGTCGATGGACAGCACACTCGACCCCGGCAGCTGGGCCGCCAGCCCGAAGGCCCAGGAGTACGCGGACAGCGTCTGATGCGTCGACTCCAGGATCAACGCCGGCGGCGCGTGCTTCACCGGGCCCGACGGCGCCGTGCTGCGCGCGGCGACAGGCCAGCCCAGGCAGCCGGTCATGTCGGTCCACGACTGCACCAGCCCGCCCAGATGCGGCGAGGTCTGACGCGCCAGCATCTCCAACTGCGCGAGCCCCGCGTACGTGGTGGCCGCCGGCGGCTGGTCCAGGCAGGCGGAGACCTGCAGCTGAGTGTGGTCGAGGGTCTTGTCGACGTCATGGGTGAACGCGGTGGCGTCGCCGGCCAGCGCCTGCTGGATGGCGGTGCCGAGCGTGGACCAGGTCACCGACTTGATGACCAGGAAGTCCTGGGTCGCGGCCTGGATGTCCTGCCCGGTCAGGCTCTGGCCGGTGCCCTTGACGGGGATCGGAGTGCGGTCGGCCTTGGCGACGAGCTGGTCGTAGACGGCGGCGACGTCCTGACCGTGCAGCGCGCACGCGACCGTGTCGTGACACCAGCCGGCGAAGCGGTCGAAGGCCTGCTCCGCGGTGGCCATCTCGGTGGCCAGCCGCTCGGTCGGCGGCAGGGCGTCGTCGAGCGCGGTGTCGAGCAGCATCGTGCGCAGGCGGCCGGGGAACAGCTGGGCGTAGGTACGGCCGAGCAGATCGCTGTACTGGATGCCGTACCAGTTGAGCTGCGTCTCGTGCAGGCCGACGCGCAGCCGCTCGAAGTCGCGCGCGGTGCTGGCCATGTCCATGTGGGTCAGCAGCGGACCGTTGGCCTTCAGGCAGTCGGCCGCGAAGGCCTGGTTGTTCGCGACCAAGGCGTCGAACTGGGCCTGGCTGGTGGGCAGGTCGGTGATCCCGGGGGCCTTGGCGGGCCGCGTGCAGTGGATGCCCTGGCTGTGGCCGACACCGCGCGGATCCATGGCGATGACGTCGAACCGCTGGGCCATCGGCGTCTGGGCCAGCCCGAAGCGCAGCGCGTAACGGAACTGCTCGATGCTCGATCCGCCGGCGCCGTCGTTGAGGACCACCGCGCCGATGCGGTGCGCGCTGTCCGACGCGCGGTGGCGCACCAGCGACAGCGTGACCTGCGGCCCGCCGGGGTGCGCGTAGTCGACGGGGGCCTTCATGGTTCCGCAGTCCATGCTGGCGAAGTCCGGGTCGGTGCACGGCTGCCACGCGATGTTCGCCGCCGGGCTCGACCGGTCCGCCGAAGCTGGCAGAGCGGACAAGGCCGACGTGGCCGAGGAGTTGGCGGCCGCGCCAGTCGGGATGGCGACGGCCACCACCGCCGTCGCGGCGGCTGCCAGCGCGAGGTACCTGCGCGGCCTGCGGATGTCGGTGGCGCGGGGGAAGAGTCTCATCGTTCTTTCTCTCTGTCGCTACTGAATGTGTGACCGGTCAGTCAATCCTGACCGCAAAAGAAAGCCGGGCTGGCGGCCCGGCGCGAAACGCTCCCGTTCGGGTGGTCACTCCTCTGGGGAGTAGAAGAAAAGCGAGCCGACCAGGGTCTTGGCCCACGCGGCGTCCAACAGTTGGGCGTCCAGGGCCAGAATCTGGTGGCTGAGCGCGCCGATCGCCATGAACTGCTGCACCTGCTCCGGCGTTCCGCCGGTGACCGAGCGCACGAACTCGATCTCCCGGTCCGCGCCCCGCTGCAGCGCCTCCTTGACGGCCGGCACGTCGCACGCGCTCTGTCCGTGCAGCTGCACCATCAACAGATCGCGGTCGCGCATGAGGTCGGCGTAGGCCATGCCCAACGCCTGGAACAGCTCATCGACCCCGCCCGAGGTCTCGGCGACGGCACGTCGGAACCGGGCCAGGATCTGGTCGACGCCGTGGTCCAGGACCGCGACGAAAAGGTCTTCCTTGGTCGGGAAGAGCCGGAAGACGTACGACGTCGAGATCCCGGCGCGCTTGGCGACCTCGGAGGTCGGCGTCCCGTAGTATCCGCGCTCAGCGAAGACCGGGATGGCCGCCCGCAGGACCTCCTCCCGGCGGACCTCCGCGGTCGACAACCGTCGCCGGGATCGGGGGGCGTCGCTTTCCATGGGTGTGAGTGTTCACTCACTCACAGGGAAAGTCAAGCCAGCTTCAGCACCAGCGCCCCGGCGATGATCGCGGCGAACGCGACCACCTTCGGCGGTGTAGCCGACGCTCACATCCAGCGTGCGCAGCGCCAGGCTCAGGGTGAAGATGCCGCCGGCGGCGGCCAGCAGCGTGAACACCGACGGCCATAGGCGGGTGAATCCGTGTGTGGCGTTGGTGCCCAGGGCGAACGCGACCTCGAAGACAGAGGCGATGAGCAGGTAGGTCCAGGCCATGACGAAGCTCCTTGCTCAGGCCGCAGCCAGTTTGTCGGCGACCTTCAACCCCAGTACTCCGCCGATGATCAGCACGAACGCCACCACCTTCGCCGGCGTCACCGCCTCGTGGAACAGCGCGGTCCCGAACACGACCGTCCCCACCGACCCGATCCCGGTCCACACCGTGTAGCCGACCCCGACGTCCAAGGTCTTCAGCGCCAGGCTCAGGAAGAAGATCCCGCCCCCGGCCGCGGCGATCGTCAGCAGGGACGGGGCGAGCACGGTGAACCCGTGCGTGGCGTCGGTCGCGAGCGCGAACACGACCTCGAAGACGGACGCGACGAGCAAGTAGGCCCAGGCCATCGGAATGAATCCCCTCCGCTTTAGTTACATGTACATGCAAGTTCTTGCCATCGCAGGTGGAAACCGCGAAGCCCAGCTCAGACGCCCACACGTGGAACCGCCTGCTGATCCTGCACGCGCATGTCGAGGGCAAACTGGCCACCGTCCTGCAACGCCGCCACGGCCTCGGCCTGTCCGAGTACCGCGCCCTCGGCTTCCTCGACGAGGCCGAGCGGAGCGAGCTGCGCATGACCGAACTAGCCGACCGCCTCGGCCTGAACCAGAGCTCGGTCACGCGCCTGGTCGGCCGCCTCAACGCCGCCGAGTTCACCTACCGCGACCTGTGTCCGGACGACAAGCGCGGCGCCTACACCGTCCTCACCGACGCCGGCCGCGCACGCTACCGCGAGGCCCGCACCACCTACGACGCCACCCTCAGCGCCGCCCTCGACGAACTCGCCGCCGCCGATCCGGCGCACGCGGCGATCGTCGCGGCCGCCCGGAGCGCCGCGTAATACCGCGCGTTACCGCGGCGTACGCTCCTGGACGTACCCGCGAAGTCCGACTTCGAGCCGATGACGAAGCAGTTCACCGAAAGCGACGATCTCACCATGGCGACGGATGAACTGGGTGCGGACGCGGACCTCGAAGCGGGGCAGCCCGAAGCCGAGCAGCAAGAAGAGGCGCAGCAAGAAGAGGCGCAGCAAGTAGCGGAGCAGCATGACGCGGAGCAGTACGAACAGGCGCAGCAAGAACCTGAGCCACACCACACGGTGCACATGCCCCGCCGCCCCTGGCACCGCCGCGTCCTCCGCCGGGCAGCCAAAACGGTCGCGGTCGTCTTCGTGACCCTGACCATGCTCTCCGTCCCCTACAACGCCTACACCGCAGGCACGGTCGCCCCGCCCCCGGGCCTGACCTACATCACCGCCGACGGCATCCACACCCGCTACGAGACCTGGGGCACCAGCGGCTCGCCGATCGTCCTGGTCCACGGCGCCTTCGAGGACTCCGACAGCTGGCAGAACCTGGCCACCCTCCTGGCCCGGGACCACCGCGTCTACGCCCTGGACCTCACCGGCTCCGGCTACAGCCAACGCGTCGCGCCCTACACCCCGCAACACATGGCGGCCCAACTCACCGGCCTGGTCGCCGCGCTGCACATCGACCGCCCGGTCCTGGTCTCGCATTCCAGCGGTGCCGCCGTCGCCGCCGAAGCGGTGTTGGAATCGCCGCGCACCTACAGCGGCCTGATGTTCCTCGACGGCGACGGCCTCCCCATCCCGAGCCCCGGCGTCACCTGGGTCCTGGGCCCGCTACGCACCTCCGTGCTGCACCTGGTGCTGCGCTCGGACTGGGCCATCCGCACGATCTACGCCTCGGAATGCGGACCGTCGTGTCCACGTCTCGACGCCGCCGGCGTGGAACGGTTCCGCCGGCCCTACCAGGTGGCAGGCGCCGAACAAGGACTCTGGGACACCCTGGACACCGTCGGCGGACCGGGACTCCCGGCTTCCCGCCTGTCCCAACTCGCGCGGCTGTGCCTGCCCAAGGCGGTCACCTTCGGAGCTCAGGACTCGATGTTCGCGGCCGACGCGCCCGAAAGCGTCGCCGCGAACATCGGGGCACCGGCGCCGACCGTCATCCCCGGTGCCCACCACCTGTCCCTGATCTCGCATCCGGCGCAGGTGGCGGCCTCGGTCGAGGCCCTGGTGGCCCGAACCGCACCCGGCTGCTGAGTCCCCACGATCGGCAGCCGGGTGCGGAGTCTTCGGCGGGATCAGCTCACTGTGATCGCGTCGAGGTCCGGCGCGTACGCCGTGTCGTTGTGGAACTTGATGGTGTTGGCCCCGGCGTCGAGCTGCACCGTCACGCTCGCGGTGGCCGGCGTGGCGAAGCTGGTGCCGGTCAGGTTCTCCACGATGTCCGGCCCGCCGTTGACGCTGATCGAGAAGCTGCGGGTACCGCTGACCAGATAGGCGAACGTGAGCGTGTGGCTGCCGGCCGAGGGCTCGGTGATGCCGTTGACCGTCACGTAGTTTGCGGCGCCGTTGCCGATGTAGCCGACCTTGTGGCCGCCGGAGCACGCCGCGCACGTGGCGACCCGCGCCGCCCCGGCGATCGTGTTGCCGGCCGCCTCGGCCTCGATCGTGACGCTCCCGCCGCCGCCCCCGGGCACCACCTTGATCAGCTTCACGGCGCCGGGGCCGAGCGTGACGCTGTACGTGCCGCTGACAGTCCCCAGTGACGCCCCGCTCCACAGATCGGTCGCGGTGCCGCCGGAGGTCCCGGCGGCCGACAGCGGCACGCTCACCGTGGTCGACCCGGTGTCGCTGTAGTTGAACAGGCCGATGACGACGGCGCCGTCCTTCTCCTTCTTGCTGTAGACCTGCTGGTTGCCGCTGTTCACGATGCGCGAGGCATCGATCGCGTCCTGGTCGACAGCCAGGACGCGACCGTTCTTCAGGTAGCCGAGCTCGGTGGCGTTCAGACTCGTCAGATCGGTGCCCAGGATCAGCGGGCTCGCGGCCAGCGCCCACAGGCTCATCTGCGACTGCTGCTCGGCGTCGGTGAGGCCGGTGCCCGAGCCGTTGCCGACCTCCAGGGAGTCGTAGTCGTTGAACGCGCCGGGTCCGCCGTCCGGCTGCCACGACGCGACCTGCCCGAACCGGCTCTGCACGTGGGCCCAGTCGGTGAGGGTTCCGGCGGTGGGGCAGCTGCTGTAGCACTCGATGTCGCCGCCGGTGCGCCAGCCGTTGGCGTACTGCTGCCAGGTCGAGGCGCTGCCGATGGCCAGGTTGTTGGACAGCTCCAGGTGGATCGGGCGCCCGGTCTGCACGAGGGCCTTGGACCAGGCCTGGACGTCGGGGACGTCGGGGGTGCCGACGCCGTCGATCTTCACGTAGTCCACGCCCCAGGCCGCGAACTCGTCGGCCCAGGAGTTGATGAACGCCTGCGCCCCGGGCTTGGAATAGTCGATGCCGACCATGCCCTTGCAGTTGTAGTTCTTCTCCGCGGTCGTGGTGGCGATGTCCTGAACGTGGTACGACGTGCCGAGGATCGCGCTGTTCTGCGCGACGGCCTGCTTGGAGACACCGGGCGTGACGTAGAGGCCGAACTGCAGGCCGTCGGCGTGGACGTGGTCGGCGGCCGCCTTGATGCCGTTGGCGCTGCCGGAGGGCGGGAACTTGGTCGCGTCGGTGACCCAGCGGCCGTTCGCGTCGACGTTCGGGCCCTGACTTCCCGGGCACTGGTACCAGAAGTCGTCGACGTTGACGTACTGGAAGCCGGCTGCGGCCAGTCCGGAGGACTTCATGGCGTCGGCCTGGGCGTCGATCTTCGCGGCGGTCGGGTCCTTGCGGACGGAGCTCCAGCTGGACCAGCCGAGCGCCGGGGTGAGGCCGACGCCGTTGTTCTCGGCGTGCGCCGGGGCGGCGGTGCCGAGCGGCGGGAGCAGGGCTGCCACCACCGCCAGGCCGACGGCCGCGGTCCACGCCTTGATCCCGGCTCTGTTCGCGGTTCTGTTCCCGGTTCTGTTGACGGCTCTGATCCCTCGCGGGCGTCGCCTCATCGTGGGCTCCTGCTAGTAAAGTTGGTTTACTCGGTTTCGCAGCGCAAGCTACTGCGATTCCGGCGCGGCGTAAAGGGTCGGATGAATGATCTCAAGGTTCGATGATGGATTCACAGAAGAGCCTGTTCGACTCAAGCCGATGCCGACGCTCGTTGCCGAAACCTCGGATGTTTGCTTGACTCCGGCGCATGACGAAGCGTTCTGTGCCGTTCGGTATCAGATCCTTGATCCGAATGCGGCTCACCATCACCGGATTGGCGACCCTCTCCCTGCTCGGCGGCGCGGGCCTGACCGCGGTCGGCCGAGCCAGTACCGGCACCGGCGCCGGCACCCCGGCGGCCGTCGCCGGCCAGGTCTACGTCTCACCGACCGGCAGCGACAGCAACCCCGGGACCGCGGCGGCGCCGGTCCAGACGATCGGCAAGGCGCAGACTCTGGTCCGTGCGCTGGACCAGAACATGACCGGCGACGTGACGGTCGTCCTCGAAGACGGCTTCTACCGCATGACCAGCCCGCTGACCCTCACCGCCGCCGACTCCGGCACCAACGGCCACAACGTGGTCTGGACCGCGGACACCGGCGCGCGTCCCGTCCTGGCCGGGTCGGCACAGATCACCGGCTGGCAGCGGATGAGCGCCAACAGCCCGATCTGGGTCGCGCAGGCGCCGGCCGGACTCCAGACGCGGCAGCTCTACGTCAACGGCACCCGCGCGACGCGCGCCACCGGGTCGCTGCCCAACTCCCTGACCGGGCAGGACTCCACCGGCTACAGCGGCGGCGGGTCGGCGATGGCCGCGTGGCGGAATCCCAGCGGGGCCAAGCCGCAGCTGGAGTTCGTGTACCGGGGCGGCCTCGGGGCGTGGACCGAACCGCGGTGCCCGGTGGCGTCGTTCAGCGGCTCGGCGGTCGTCATGGCGCAGCCGTGCTGGACGAACTCGACGGCGCGCGCCGGGTCGTTCCCGGACGGCCGGGCCTACAACCTGGTCGGCCGCAGCTCCATCACCGAGCAGCCGACGAGCGTGGAGAACGCCTTCCAGTTCCTCGGCGCGAACACGCCGGGGCAGTGGTTCCTCGACCAGGGTGACAGCAAGCTGTATTACGTTCCGCGCTCCGGCGAGACGATGAGCAGCGCCGACGTCGAGGCTCCGGTGTTGCAGAGCCTGGTCACCGGTGGCGGCACGGCCTCGGCGCCGCTGCACAACGTGGTCTTCTCCGGGATCCAGTTCTCCTACGCCACCTGGCTCGGGCCGCAGTTCCACACGCAGGGCACGAGCGACGGCTTCTCCGAGATCCAGGCGAACTACCAGGTGACCGGTGCGAACGGGGCGGCGGCGCAGGGGTTGTGCCACATTCCGCCGTCGAGCTACAAGCTCGGGACGTGTCCTTACGGGGCGTGGACTCAGATTCCCGGGAACGTCTCGTTGACGTACGACCAGAACATCCAGTTCACCGGCGACGCCTTCGTGCACCTCGGCGCGGCCGGGCTGGCGCTCGGCGACGGCTCGCAGAACGACGTGGTCAAGGGCGACGTGGTCACGGACGTGTCCGGGAACGGGATTCAGCTCGGGAATGTGGACATGCCGACGGCTACCGGGGCGTCGCAGACCTCTGGTAATTCGGTCACCGACAATCACGTCTTCAATGTTCCGGTGGAGTTCCGCGGCGGTGTGGGGATCGATTCCGGATACACGGCGCATGACAGCGTCAGCCACAACCAGGTCGACCACACGCCGTACACCGCGATCTCGCAGGGGTGGGGTGGGTGGCCGGACAAGGAGAAGGAGGCGCCGCAGGCGAACTTCTCGCATGACAACGCCATCTCGAACAACCTCATCTTCGACCACATGGGTGTGCTGAACGACGGCGGCGCCATCTACACGCAGGGCATCACCGGGAGTTCGCTGGCCACTGGCGAGCACGTGTCCGGCAACGACATCCACGACCAGACCGGTAGTGGGCACGTCATCTACACGGACAACGGCTGCACGTTCGAGACGATCACGGGGAATGCGGTCTACAACGACCCGAATGCTCAGGCGTGGGCTTCTCGGCACACGGACTACGCGCCGGGTAAGACCACGACCTATGACCCGACGGATGTCGAGGGGAACTACTTCGAGAATCCCGCTGGAACCACCAGCGGCGGTGGTGTCACGGTCGCGCACAACACCACGATCAGTGGGGCGTCGCAGGTTCCTGCTTCCATTTCGGCGAATGCGGGGATCGAGTCTGCTTATCAGAGCGTTCTCGGGTGGACGCAGGCTCCTTTGCCGCCGGTGGGTGCGAAGGCTGTCGCCGCTCACGGCCAGGTGTCGCTGTCGGGGTCTGTGCCGGTGACCGTGGCCGTGAATCCGGGCTCCGCCGGGTCGGTCGGGGCGGGTTTCGCAGGGTTCAGTTTTGAGAAGGACCGGGTCGGCGCCGGGATGTTCGACCCGTACAACACCAACCTCGTCAACCTGTTCCGGCTGCTCGGGCCCGGTTACCTCCGGATCGGCGGGAACCTGGTCGACATCGTGAACTGGAACGCGGCCGGGGCCGGCGGGTCGGCGTCGGAGATCGCGCCGGCGGACGTGACGAAGCTGGCGGCGTTCGCCAAGGCGGCCGGCTGGCGGGTGATCTACGGCATCAACCTCAAGACGAACACGCCTGCCAACGCCGCGTCGGAGGCGGCGTTCGCGGCGCATGCGCTGGGGAGCAGCCTCGTGGCGTTCGAGATCGGGAACGAGCCGAACGTCTACGACACCGAGGCGGCGTACGAGACGTCGTTCAACACCTACGTGGCGGCGATCCGCGCCAAGGTGCCGCAGGCGGTGTTCGACGGGCCGGGGACGTATCGGCACGGCTCGTGGGACGCGCAGTTCGCGGCCGACGAGAAGAAGAACGGGCTGGCCATGCTGTCGATGCACATGTACATCGGCAGCAACACGACGGCGTCGATCGCCGGGATGCTCGCCGCCAACCCGAGCAGCTTCGCGACCGACGCGGCGGCGATCGCGAGCGCCAAGTCCGCGAACGGCATCCCGCGCTGGCGCATGACGGAGGCGAACTCGTACTTCCACGGCGGCGCCGCCGGCGTGAGCGACGTCGAGGCGGCCGCGCTGTGGTCGCTGGACTTCATGGAGGGGCTGGCCGCCGACGGCGGGGACGGCGTGAACTTCCATGGCGGCACGTCGTCCCAGTTCACGCTGAACTACTCGCCGATCGTCTTCAATGGCCTGACCCCGACCGGCGTGCAGGGCGTGTACTACGGCGCGCTGCTGTGGAAGCTCGCCGGTGTCGGGACGCTGCACACGGCTTCGGTGAGCGGCGGAAGCGGCGTGTCGGCGTGGGCGATCGGCGGCAACGTGGTGGTCGACAACAAGGGGACGGCGCCGATCACGGCGACCGTGACGCTGCCGACAGCGGCGACCTCGGGGCAGTCGTACGTGCTGACCGCGCCATCGCTCACCTCGAAGGCCGTCACCATCGCCGGCTCGACGGTCGGCGCCGACGGGGCGTTCGCCCCGGTGCCGAAGGCGATCGCGGTGCACGGGCGCTGGCTGACGGTGAACGTGCCGGCGGGGAGCGCCGCTGTCGTGGTTGTGCGGTAGAGGCGCGGGTTTCGCTGGCGGGTGGCGGGTGGCGGTCGTGGGTGCGGGACCGCGCATGAGTCCGAGTCGCTGCGCGCAGGTCATGCCGGCTACAGCGAAGTGGTGGTGGTGGAGGCACTCGCCACCGCCTCCACCACCACCCTCACCGCCGCGCAGCGCCGGCAGGCCCGCCGCCTGCCGCCGCCCGCAAGCGTGGGTCGCGCGCCACCGAAACCGGCGCGCGACCCGCCCTTCCCGTCGTCAGTTCCCTCGGCTCACGACGGCAGGTTCCACTGCTGGTTCGCACCGTCGGCGCAGTCCCAGATCTGCAGCCTGGTCCCGTTCGCCGAGCTCGGCCCGGTGGCGTCCAGACAGCGTCCGGAGTTGGTGTTCACCAGCTCCCCGTTGGCTTGGTGCTGCCATTGCTGCGCGGCCGTGCCGTTGCAGTCGTACAGCTGCACCTTCGTTCCGTTCGCGGTGCCGGCGCTGGTCACGTCCATGCACTTGCCCAGGGCCTGCAGCGAGCCGTTCGACGCCACCGTCCACTGCTGCGCGGCGGTCCCGTTGCAGTCGTACAGCTGGACCGCGGTGCCGTTCGCCGAGTTGGCGCCGGCGATGTCGACGCACTTGCCGCCGTAGCCGGTGATCTGGCCGGTGGGCGTGCCGCCCCCGCCGCCGGAGCCCTGGGTGCCGCTCCAGGTGAAGGTCGCGGAGGTCTGCGCCGGCAGCGAGTAGCTGAAGTTCTCGTTGCCCCAGTTGACCGTCAGGGTCTGCGTGCTGCCCGACTCGTTGTACGCGACCAGCGCCTTCGAGCCGTCCGGGTTCTGCCAGGCGACGTTCGGGATGCTGCTGTTGGCCGTGGAGTCGATGCGGTACGCGCCCGGCTTCACGAACTTGGTCAGCTGCCCCATGTCGTAGTACTCGATGTTGTAGTCGACCTGGCCGGACCGCGAGTCGCCGTTGTGCACGGTGACCAGACCGGTGCAGGTGCCGCAGCCGCCGTTGTGCGGGCCCATGTTCTGGTCCACCGCCAGCGACCACTTCACCACCGACTTACCCCAGTTCCGGGTGTAGTCGATGATGTTGTTCATGTCCTCCTGCTGCTGGTTGGCGATCCAGGTGCCGCCGGAGTGCTCGGTGTCGTAGGCGTCCACGTTCGGGTACTGATTGTGGATGTCCGTCTGCGTGGTGACGCTGCCTTCGTAGCCGTGCCACGCGATCCCGCCGAAGTTGGGGTCGTTGCGGACCGTGGCGTCGTCGACGGTGGGGGCGCCGTACGAGGCGTAGCTGTCCGGGTTCCAGTCCAGCGCCAGCACCTTTGTCGACAGACCCGCGGCGTGGAACGCCGGCAGCAGGTCGTTCGCCGTGAAGAAGTCGAGGCCTGATCCGTTCCACTGCATCGACGGGTAGCCGGAGCAGCAGGTGGGCTCGTTCTGCACCGAGACGAAGTTGATCGGGACGCCCTGAGCCTGGTACGCCTGGATGTACTTAACGAAGTACTGCGCGTAGGCGGAGTAGTACTGCGACTGGAGATAGCCCTGGCTGTACGCGCCGCTGTCCTTCATCCACGGCGGCGCGGTCCACGGCGTGGCCATGACCTTCAGCCCCGGATTGAGCTGCTGCGCCTGCTTGGTCAGCGGCAGCACGTCGGCCATGTCGTGCGCGATGGAGAAGTTCGCCAGCGACGGGTCGGTCTGCCCCGAGGGCATGTCGTCGAACGTGTAGCTGTACCGGGCGAGGTCCGAGGCGCCCATCGGGTTGCGCAGGAAGTCCAGCCCGATCCCTGTCGTGGGGTTGAACAAGTTGTTCATCAGGGTGTTGCGGGTGGACGAGCTGAGCGCACCGCTGCTGTTCATCAGCCAGGCCGCGGTGTCCGTGAAGGACGCGCCGGCGCCGGTGAACTGCTGGTAGTGCGTGTTCTCGTTGACGGTGACCACCTGGCCGGCGCCGCCGTTGCCGGAGTTGAACGAGATCGGCGCCTGCTGCTGCAGGCCCTGGGTGACGTTGCGCCCGCCGGAGTCGTTCGTGGTGGTCAGCCAGATGTTGACCGCCTCGTTCGCGGCGTGCGCCGGAGCGGCGTCGGCGATCGCGAATCCCGACGAAACAAGCGCGGCGGCTGAGACCGCGCGGATCAGGAGCCGGACACGGTGTCTCGCGGTGGAGCCTGGTGACGATTTAGACATGGGGGTACCGCCTGAGGACTACGTGGGGGAGTGGGGAGGTGTGCTGGGTTGATCGTCTCAGCTCTTTTATTCACTTCTTAGTTCAAGACGTGATTGAACTCTCACCGCCCGGTCTCGTCAAGGGTCTAAACCAATCGGCCGCCGAAGCGTTCCGGTGTGGATCAGCCGAACTCGACCTCGCGCGGCCGTGACGTGGCAGAATCCGTGCCGTGACCTCCCGCGCCCAGAGAACGACCCGTGATCTGCGGTGGCACAACCGCTCGGACGTCCTGACACGGCTGTATCTCCGGGAGTGCACCAATCGCAACGACCTGGCACGGGCCTCCGGCCTGAGCGCCGCGACGATCAGCAACGTGGTCTCCGACCTGATCGCGGACGGCCTGGTCGGCGAGAACGGCTCGCAGAGCTCGGCCGGCGGCCGGCCGCGCTCGCTGCTGCGCGTGCGCCCGGACTTCGGGCACGTGGTCGGCGTCGACATCGGCGAGACCGAGATCCGGGTCGGCCTGTTCGACTGGACGCTGCAACCGGTCGCCGACGACGAGGTCCGGGCGGTGGCCACCGCGCAGATCCCGCCGCACGAGGTGGCCGACCAGATCCTGTCCGAGATAGCCGCCGTCACCGCGCGCGCCGGCATCACGCCGGACGGCCTGCTCGGCGTCGGCATCGGCGTCCCGGGCGCCGGCGGATCGGTGATCCACGCACCGACCCTCGGCTGGTCCGCGGTCCCGCTGGCCGGCCTGCTCCGCGCCGGCCTCGGCTTCGCGCCCGACGTCGACAACGGCGCGATGGCCCTGGGCCAGGCCGAGAACTGGCGCGGTGCCGCACGCGGCGCGGAGCGCGCCGTGACGCTTCTGCTGGGGATCGGCGCCGGCGGCGCGCTGTCGATGACGGCCGGTCCGGCGGGCCGGGCCCGCAGCTTCACGATGGAGTGGGGACACACGGTCGTCGACCTCGACGGCCCCATGTGCCGCTGCGGCGCGCGCGGCTGTCTGGAGACGTACATCGGGGCCGAGGCGATCCTCGCGCGCTATGCGGCGATGCCGGGCAGCGCGCCGTTCGACGGCGGTGGCGGCGATGGCGCTGGTGTCGGTAGCGGCGGTGGCGGTGGTGTCGGTGGTGGCGGCGGCGATGGCGGTGGCGGCGGCGGCGCTGGAGTCGGCGGTGTCGGCGCTGGCGGCGGTGGTGGCGTCGGCGGTGTCGGCGCTGGCGGCGGTGGCGGCGGCGGTGGAGTCGAGGCGCATCTGGCCGAACTCGTCGCCCGCGCCGTCAAGCACCAGGAACCCGCGGCCAGCGCGGTGCTGGACGAGACGGCCCGGTACCTCGGCGTCGGAATCAGCAATCTGATCAACCTGGTCGCACCGGATCGCGTGATCCTCTCCGGCTGGGCGGGCGCGTTGCTGTGCGACGCGCTGTTGCCGGCGGTGCGCCTGGTCGTGCGGCAGCATGCGCTGCCCTATCTGCAGGAGTTCACGCGCATCGAGCCGGGCGAACTCGGCCCCTCGGCGACCGCGCTCGGTGCGGCGACGTTGCCGGTCGCGCGGCTGTTGGCCGACGGCGGCCGGCGCGGGGACGAGTGAGCTGAGGACGGATTCACTCGGATCGCCGGATGAGTTCGGCGTGCTGTTCCAGGAAGGCCTCGACGTCCGCCGGAACCTCCAACGGCAGCGGATACACCAGCAGCCGGTCCACGCCGAGTTCCGCATAGCGCAGCGCGAATTCCGGCCGCACCTCGACCGGGTTGACTTGCATGAAGGTGATCTCCAGCCGGCCTAGCCACTCCGGGCGCTCCACCTCGCGCGCCGCCTTCGCCAACCCGTCCAGGTGCTGCTGGAGATCGGCCGGGTTGCTGCCGTTGCCGATCCAGCCGTGGCCCTTGGCGACCGCGCGGCGATAGGCGGCGGGGCTGTGGCCGCCGATCACGATGCGGGGGCCGCCGGGCTGGACCGGTCGTGGATACGCGACCAGGTTCGCGAAGTCGACGTACTTCCCGTGGAACTCCGGCGCGGGCTCGTTCCAGAGCTGGCGCATCGCGTCCAGGTACTCGTCGGTCCGGCCGCCGCGCTCGGCCAGCGTGACGCCGAGCGCCGCGAGCTCCGGCTCCAGGTATCCCGGCGCGACGCCGAGCAGCAGCCGGCCGCCGGACAGGACATCCAGGCTGGCCGCCTGCTTGGCCAGGACCAGCGGATTGCGCTGCGGGAGGATGACGATGCCGGTGCCCAGCTCCATCCGCTCGGTGAGCGCGGCCACGTAGGACAGGTGCAGGAGCGGGTCGAGGATCGGGTCCTCCGGGGCCATCGGGGACTCCGGTACGCGAGGAGAGGGCAGGACCACGTGGTCGCCCACCCACCACGAGCGGTATCCCAGCTCCTCGGCCCGGCGGGCCAGTCGTGCCGTGTCGGCGGGTCCCAGCGTCGCTTTGGCGCTCAGGCCGTACACACCCAGTTCCACGTGGCACTCTCCTTGGCGGGTCTCGATCGGGTCTCGATCGGGTTCGACGAGCCCTGACAAGCGCGAGGAGCCCGGCGCAAGCGACCAACGTCGCTTCCGCCGGGCTCATTCCTCAGCCGCGCCGCTCGCGCGCGGTCTACCGCGCGTAGGTGACGGCCGGGGTCGCGGGGTCGAACTCGGTGTTCTCCCACTTCCAGCGGGTGACTCGCGGGATGACCCAGTACCCGTAGATGCCGAGCGTGATGCAGGTGAAGAACCACCACTTGAGCCAGTTGCCGAACAGGCCCCAGGCCGATCCGGTGAAGATCAGGCGCTGGCCGTCGATGTACGAGTGCTTGGCCTGCCAGCGCTGCATCAGGACGACGCCGAACGGGTAGCAGATGCCGAGCGTGAACATCGTGACGAGGCCGGCCAGCAGGGCGGTGCCCCAGAACGTGGCGGCGCCGCCGTCGAACATGAAGCGGTTGTTTTCGCGTGCCATGGTGCTGATTCCTTTCCGGAGCAGGGGTTTCGGACTCAGGACGAGGTGGGCGGCGGCGGGTGGTAGCCGGGGACGGTCGTCAGCTGGCCGTTGCCGAGGATGAGCGTGGTTCCGATGGTGTTGTAGCCGGTGTTGTCGAGGCTGGTGTACTTGATGTCGAGCCGCAGAACGCCGCTGACGTTCAGGTTGATCTGCGCCGGGTGGCCGAGCGTCGGGGTGAAGGTGGCGATCTTGACGCCGTCGCCGTCGATCTCCACGGTCGGATGCATCGTGGACTTGGCCGAGTTGTCGTCAAGCCCGAGCAGGCCGGTGAACTTCGTGTAGTAGCGACCGAGGTTGTAGCCCACGTCGCCGTCCGTGTTGTACTCCCCGATGTCCTGCATGACCGAGAACTGCTGAAGCGTGCCGTTGATCATGGGGTTCGCGTTGTGCGACTCCCAGGCCCCGCCGGCCGGCGTCAGGTCGGCCAGCGGTACGACACCGACCCCGGTGGAGTTCGGGCTCGGCGAACTGTCGGTCGCCGACGGGGGAGTGGTCCCGGTCGGCGTGCCGGGGGCGGTCGCCTGGGGCACCACGACCGAGCCGCTGGACGTCGCGGACGTCGCGGACGACGGCGCGGCGCCGGCCGCGGTGGTCGTCGCGGTCGTGGTGATGAAGCTGGTCGGGCCGGCCGTGGCGGTGTGCACGGTCTTCGTTCCGCCGCCGACGGACATGCCCAGGACGATCCCGACGATCAGCGCGATCACCGCCGGCGCGATGGTGAGCAGCTTGCCGCCGGGCGTCCGCCAGGCGTTCTTCACCTGGTTCAAAGCCCCGCCCGCATCGTCGGGGCGATTGGGCCCCGGTCCGGCGGGGTTGGCCCATCCGGTGCCGGGAGTCAGGTTCCGCTCGGTCATGATGTCCTCCTTTGAGATCCCGGGTCCGTTGTCGCGGTGGCACGACCGTGGCGTCGTTCTCTGACGGACGGGATGGGGCGCGGGTCGCGGGGCGCCCATGCCCGGCGCGATCTACCGCAGGGCCATATCCAGGTGCTTCGACTTTCCCCGCACCCCGGCGCGCCGGACCCGCCGCAGCCGCCCCGACCAGTAGCCTTCGCCAAAGTTGATCTTGCTGGCACCGACTCAGGAACCGGAGACCCCACCCGATGAGATCCGCCATCCTCGGCCCCGTGCTGACCGCCGCCGCGGCCCTCGCGCTCACCGCCGCCGCCCCGGCCGCCCAAGCCGCCACCACCGCCTCCCCGGTCCTGGTGGCGAGCTGCACCGCGACCATCAGCGGCACCTACACCTCACCCCTGGACCCGGGCGGCACCAACGCCCAGCAGGCCGACACCCTCCAGCAGACAGGCACCATCACCTGCGTCGACGACGCCGGCCAACCCCTAGTCCGCGGCACCATGACCCGCACCACAATCCTGCCGGCAGCCCAGTGCAGCGGCATCGCCTACAGCGACCCCTCAACGAACACCATCAACTGGACCGACGGCACAACCACCAGCCTCACCCTCGACCAGGCCAACGTCGTCTCGGTCCTGGGCGCCGCCTCCACCACCGGCACCGGCACGGCGACGACGAACAGCACCAAGTTCGCCGGCGACTCCATCGACGGAGCCGTCATGGGCACCGGCCCCGGCTGCGGCACCCCGTCCGGCCAGACCACGGTGAACTCAACGGTGGTGTTCACGCTCGCCCACTGAGCCCCGCCTGCGGCCGGATCCTCTGTCGCTGCGACGGAGGATCCGCCGCCCGCAGCACGCCGATACCTGCGCAATCACCATCGCCCGCCAGCCGCCAGCCGCCAGCCGCCAGCCGCCGGTCGCGAGCTGCGAGCCCGCTGCTCCCAGCGCGCCGTTGTTACCGCCTGCTGTTCGCGAGCTGCAAGGGCGCCGCTGCCTGTCGCGACCGCGATCGCTTGCCTGCCGCCAGCTTGAGGCCGCCTTTTGGCGCGCCGCCGCGCACTAACCGACACCTTCCGCGCCCCTGCTGCCTGCCGCCGCATACGAGCCGCCCGCAGCCCAGGGCGCCGCCTGCCACAACTGCGATCGCCCGCTGGCCCTCCAGCGCGCCGAGGCGCCAGCCGCCGGCCTGCCGCCAGTCGCCGCTCGCGACCTGCCACCTGCCGGGCACGCCGCTGCCTGCCGGAAACCCAGCGCGCCGGCGCTACTAGCCAGCCCCTCGCCAGCCGCGCGTCCTCGCCGGCCCGCCTCTCCCCGTCGCCCACCGAGCTCCATCTGCCGCACACCCCGTCAACTCCGGTTGACAATTCCGCGCCCGTCAACCTACATTGACACCATGACCGAAGCAACAGATCTGGCGGCCGCAGCCGGCAGCACCGACCCGCGCGAAGGACTCCGCGCGGTGGCGGCGTTGGGCCGGTTGCTCGAATCGCTGGAGTCGCTCCAGGTGCACCACGCCCGGGCCAAGGGGTGGTCGTGGCAGGAGATCGCCGATGAGCTCGGCGTCAGTAAGCAGGCTGTGCACAAGAAGCATGCGGGGCGGGCGCGGGGTGCGTCTGTGCCGGCGTCCGGACGGGAGTTGTGATGTTCGAACGGTTCACGGGTGAGGCGCGGGCGACTGTCGTCGTCGCGCAGGACTCGGCGCGCTTTCTGGGGGATCGCCGCATCGGGACCGAGCATGTGCTGCTCGGGCTCGTGCAGGGTGCCAACGGCGTCGCGACGCGGGTGCTCGCCGGGGTCGGGGTCACGCGGGAGCGGGTGCTCGCCGACATCGAGCGGATCGAGCAGGCGCGGCAGGAGCCGGGGCGCGATCTGGTCGAGAAGGACGCCGCGGCGCTGCGCACGATCGGCATCGATCTCGACGCGGTGCGCGCCGCCGTCGAGGAGTCGTTCGGGCCCGGCGCTCTGGAAGGCGGCAGTGGTGCCGCGCACGACGAAAGCCTGGGTCGCGCCTGGTGGCGCCTCCGCCACCGTCAGGAATCGCAGACGCGGAACACCGGCTCACCGCGCGGCCACATCCCCTTCTCGCCGCGCGCCAAAAAGGTCCTGGAACTCTCGCTCCGCGAAGCCCTGGCGCTGAAGCACGGCTACATCGGGACCGAGCACATCCTGCTCGGCCTGATCCGCGAAGGCCAAGGCCTGGCCACCCGCATCCTCACCGACGAAGGCGTTCGACTGGAGCACCTGCGCGAACTCGTCCTGGAAGAGCTCCAGCGGGCGGCTTGACAAGTTACTGAGAAGCCGTCGGTGCAGAAAAGCCGCCAGTAAGAACCCTCAAGCGGACCGGGCCTGCTTCATCAAAGTCTTCCCGAAGTCCCACATCATCCCCGTCCCCTTGTGCGCGTCCTCCATGACGTCCGCGAAGGCGGCCAGGAACTCCTCAACCTCGCGCTCCCCGATGGTCAGCGGCGGCAGCAGCTTCACCACCTCCAGGTAGTCCCCCGACACCTGCGTCAGAATCCGGTGCCGCCGATACAGCGCCATCACGATCATCTGCGCGAACAACCCCTTGCGCGCCGCCTGCAGCATCGACCACCCGGCCTTCAGCTTCAGCGACGAGGCTTTCCCGAACTCGATGCCGATCATCAGCCCGCGCCCCCGCACGTCCGCGAGCATCTCATACCGTCCGATCATCTCCCGCAGCCCCGTGATCAGCTGGTCCCCGGCCCGCGCGGCGTTCGCCGTCAGCTCCTCGTCTTCCAACACCGACAACGTCGCCAGCGCCGCGGTCATGGCCATCCCCATCGACCCGAACGTCGAATCGTGCACCAGCACCCGGTCCATCGAGGAGTAGACCTTCTGGAAGATCCACTCCTTCCCGAGCATCGCGCCGACCGGCACGAACCCCCCGGACAGCGTCTTGGCGACCGTCACCAGGTCCGGCTCTAGCCCCTCGCTCTCATACGCGAAGAACGTGCCGGTCCGCCCCAGCCCCGTCTGCACCTCGTCGCAGATCAACAACGCCTTGTGCTTCCGCACCAGCTCCTGAGCCTGCGCCAGATAGCCGGCCGGCGGCAGGAACACCCCCTTGCCCTGAATCGGCTCCACGATGAAGGCCGCCACATCGCCCTTGCGAAGCTCCGCCTCCAACGCCCCCAGATCCCCGAACGCCACCGCCGCCCCCGGCAGCAGCGGCCCGAACCCGTCCCGGAACTCCCGGGCCCCGTTCACCGACAGCGACCCGGCCGTCAGGCCGTGGAACGCGTGGTCGGCATACAGCACCCGCGCCTTGCCGGTCGCACACCGCGCGAACTTCAACGCCGTCTCGACGGCCTCCGTCCCGCTGTTCGCGAAGTACGCCCGCTCCATCCCCGGCGCCTTGCCCACCAACTGCTCGGCCAGCACCCCGGCCGGCAGTGCGCAGTCGAACTGCACGAGATCCGCGAAGCCCATGTCCAGGTACTGATGCAACGCCTGCCGCACCACCGGATGGGAGCGCCCGAGCCCGAACACCCCGAACCCGCTGAGGAAGTCCAGGTACCGCTGCCCGTCGGCACCCACCAGGAAAGCGCCCTCGGCCTGCTCGTAGACGGTGTCGAACCCGATGGTCCGCAGCATCCGGGCCAGCTGGGGGTTGCCGTATTTGGCGTGCAGCCCGTATCCCTCGCCTCGGCGCGCGGCGAGTAGTTCGGCGAGGTCGAATCCCATGTCACGAGTTTCGCGCACGGAAGTCCCTTAGCGGACGTTCAACACGATTTACCCCGAACGGCACCCTCCCGTCGCGAAGAATGAAGATCCTATTCCGAACCCGGCGACGAGGCGGTAGCGTGCGAGTCGTGACACCGGGTTCCTTTCGAAGGAGTCTGCGACGCGGTCGGCGCGGGACCGAGCCCCAGGACGTCTGGGCGTCGGTCGACGGCATGCCGGGCGTCGTGCTCACCGTGCCGTCCCCGGAGATGTTCGTGATGATCGACGGCCTCGCCGTCCGCGCCACCCCGGACTCTGCCGAAGCGCGGCTCGTACCAGGCGACACCGTGCAGATCCGCCATGAGGTTGACGCCGCCGCCAACACCACCCGCCTGGTGGCCGCATGACCGCCGACCCCTCGACCTTCGCCCGCCACGGCTACCACGAGCGCATCCCCCTGGTCCTGGTCCTGGACACCTCCGCCTCGATGGGCCGCCCGGCGGACGCGCCCCGCATAGTCCAGCTCAAGGACGCACTGTCCCGGCTCCTCGCCGGCCTGCGTGCCGACCCCGCGCACTCGGCGCGCGTCGACGTCGCCTTCATCCTGTTCGCCTCCAGCATCCAGGAGCCCGGCGGCGGCTTCCGCCCGGTCGCCGACGTCGTGGTGCCGCCGCTGACCGCCGGCGGCCACTCCGTCATGCTGCCCGCGATCTGGCGCGCGCTGCGCCTCGGCGAGGACCATCGCAGTGCCCTGGTGAGCGCGAACGTCCTGTGCCGCCACCCGGTCGTCTGCCTGATCACCGACGGCGCGCCCACCGACGGCAACGGCGAGCTCCAGACCGAACGCGACTGCGCGCTGGTCGCGAAGGAGCTGCGGGTGGCCGAGGCGAACGGCAGCCGGTTCGTCGCGGTCGGCGTCGGCGGCGCCGACCTGGACCTGCTCGCGACGCTGGCGCCGAAGTCGCACTTCGCGGTCGGCGACTTCGACATCGGACGCGTCGTGGACATCATCACCGCCAGCGTCGAGATGCGCGCCACCGGCGGCAATCCGGACGCCGACTACGGTCTGCTGGAGAAGCTGAAGAAGATCCAGGACCTGGAGAACGGGATGTGAGGCCCTGGGGCCCGGTAGCCGGTTGGACCCAGACCGGCACGTCTCATGTGGCGCGCGGCCGACCGGCCCAGGACGCCTTCCTTATACGCCAGGCGCAGGACGGAAACCACAACGCCCCGCTCGTGATCGCCGTGGCCGACGGCGTCGGCTCCCAGCACCGCAGCGCCCTCGGCGCGCAGCTCGCCGTCGACGTCGCCTGCCGGATCCTGGCCCGCGACGTGCCCGACCCGGCGTCGTCGGCGGCGATCTGGACCGACTGGATACGCGCGGCGGCCACAGCGATCACCGACGAGCTCGACCGCTGTGTCATGGCCCTGACACCCGACTCCGATCCCGCCGAACTGTCGACCACCATGGCCGCGGCGGTGCTCCACGGGCCGTGGGCCGGTTTCATCGCCATCGGCGACTGCTTCGGCGCGGTGCAGACCTCCCCGGCGGCCTGGCACCTGGTACTGCCGCCGACCGCGTCGACCCGCGCCTTCGCTCTCTGGGACCCCGACCTGACCGCGGTCCTCCTCGCCACCGACGGCTGCATGCCCCTGGCCCTGGAACGTCCCGACACGCTCGGACTCCCCGCCACCGTCGGCCCGCAACCCGCCCCCGCGTTCTTCGACGAAGTCGCCCGCGGGATCCGCGCCGACAACGGCTCCGCAGCCCTCGCCGACCTGCTCCGCACCGGCGCACTCGGCCGCTCGGCCGACGACATCACCGTGGTCTGCGCCCTGACCGCCGACATCGTCCCGGCCGCCCCGGCCGCCGACGCTGCCCCGATTGCCCTGACCGCCGGCGCCGCCCCGACTGCCCTGACCGCCGATGCCGCCCCGGCCGCCCTGACCGCCGACGCCGCCCCGGCCGCTCTGACCGCCGACACCACCCCCGCCAGCGAGCGCTAAGCGTGCCGATCGACGTCGTCACCGCGGACGGCCGCGCCCTGACCCTCACCGAACGCGTCGGTGTCGGCGCGCAGGGCGGGGTCTTCCGCGTCGCCGGATCCCCGCTGCTCGCCAAGCTGATCATCGGCGCCGACGACGCCTCGCCGACCGCCCGCAAGCTGGACCGCATGGTTCGCCACAGCCGCGCCCCGCGCACCGTGAAACTCCTCGGCGGCGGAACCGGAACCGGAACCGGAACCGCAACACCACCGCGCGCCGCCTGGCCGCTGGTCCGCATCGCCACCCGCAACGGCCGCGTCGTCGGCTTCCTCATGACCGACCTGACCGCCTGGTACCACTCCTTCGACGTCTTCTTCTCCCCGCAGTCCCGCCACGCCGCCTTCCCCGGCATCACCTGGGCGCTCGCCGTCGCCGCCGCGCGCGACCTGAGCGCCCTGGTGGCGGACCTGCACGCCGAGAACTACGTCATCGGCGACCTCAAGGCCGGGAACCTGTGGCTGAACACCGAAGGCGGGGTCGCGATCAGCGACGCCGACTCCTTCCAGTTCACCGACGGCGAAGCGTTCTTCGCCTGCCGCGTGCGCTCCGACGGCTACATCGCCCCCGAACTCACCGCGTCGCCCGACCGACTGCCGGACGAGCACACCGACACCTTCGCCCTCGGCGTCCTGGTGCACCAGCTGCTGATGTGCGGCGCACACCCCTTCGCCGGCGTCGGCCCGGACGGCGACTACCGCGGCCTGGACGACAACGCCGCGCGCCGCCGCACCCGCCTGCTGGATCCGGCGTCGGTGCGGGTCGCGCCGGGCACCCCTCCGCTGTCGGCACTGCCCCGACCGGTCCGCGACCTGATGAAGCGTTGCTTCGACCCCGGCAGCGGCGGTCCGCGATCACGGCCGACCGCCCGGGAATGGTTCGACACCCTGTCCGACTGCGCCGCCCCACGTGCGCTCAAGCAGTGCTCTGTCATCGCCACCCATTGCTATCCGTCAGACATCCCTTGGTGTCCTTGGTGCGATGTGCGCGCGATCGGTGTGGACTGCTTTCCGCAGTGAACCACGCTCTGATCACGCGGAACGTCCACGAGGCGAATCAGAACGCAGATAAGATCTCGGCGCGACGACGTCAGTCGATGGGGAGGGGGCGGATCGTGAGCGGATCCCCGAAATACAGTGTCGTGACCTACAACCCGCGGGCGATCGAGCGGGCGGCGCAGGCGCGCGCCCGCCGAGAGCAGGCGCGCCGGGATCAGGAACGGCGCCGGCAGGAACGCGAGCGGGAGCGCGTCGAGCAGCTGACCGCCGCGGCGCGGCAGGCGGCGCACGCCGCGCTCACGCCGTGCCGGGAGCTGGCCGGCGAGCTGCGGGCGAACGTGGGCGCCGGTCTCGAGAGCAACCTGCGCGTCCTGGAAGAGCGCATCAGAACCCTGACGGGACGCATCGGCACCGCCGCGCTGGCCGAGCAGAACGACATCGTCCAGAAGGCCGGGCAGGTGCGGCGTGAGCTGTCCGATCTGCGGGTGCAAATGGCGGTCGCCGAAGGCGTCGCGAAGCGGACCGAAGTGGTCGGCACGCTGCGTGCCGCCCTGAACGCCGCCGACCTGAACCACGACGCCGACGCCGCCACGCAGATCAGCCGCGCGCGCGAAGAACTCGACCGGCTCCAGGGCACGGTCGCCGGGGCCGACGGCTTCGCCTTCGACGTCCGGCGCGGCACGGCCGAGGCCGCGGTGAACCGCGCGCTGCTCGCCGCCGCCGACGCGGCCGAGCGCGAACGGACCGAACAGCGCGAACGCGTCGAGGCGAAAGCCCGCCTGGACGCCATGACCGAACGCGTCGAGACCGCGGTGTCCGACGCCGTCGGCTTCGCCGCCGACGACATCGGCGAACCGCTGCACGCGGCACTCGCCGCGGTCCGCGCGGCACTGCTCGGCGGCCCGGCGTCGCGGGCCGCGGCGCTGCTGGACGACCTCGAGCGCCGGACCGCCGAGACCGAGGCGCGGCTGGACGAGCTGGCGGTGGCCGCCGAGCAGCGGCTGGCGCTGGCCGACGTCCTCAAAGGCGCGATGGCCGGCCAGGGCCTGCTGTACCTCGGCGGCCAGGACCACGGCAGCAGCCTGACGATGAACTTCCAGCGCTCGAACGGCGCGGTGTACTGGACCCACATCGAGGACAGCGGACCCGGGGGCGGTGGCGCCGTCCTGACCTACCGCATCGCCGGCGAGCCCGACGTCGCGGAGGAGTCCGAGATCACCGTGACCGCCGACCGGGTCTGCGACGCCACCGCCGCCCTGCTGGACCGGGTGCACGGGAACCTGAGCGAGGACTACCGGGCCGGTCAGCTGTTCTGGTCGGGGCAGCCCAAGCAGCCGGGCCCTGATTCGGTCGAGCAGGAACTGCCGGTCTCCGACGAGGTCGTCGAGAGCCAGGAGGTGGGGAAGCCCGCGAAGAAGCCGGGGAAGACGCAGGCCAGTCCTCCCCAGCAGGCGAAGCAGCGCGGGCGGGGGGCGTAGCCGGTGACCGAACAGAGTACTGACATACGGCCCGGTTCGGCCGGCGCCGTCGCGGCCAGGGCCATCGGAGAACTGCCGGTGTGGGCGGTCGTGCTGGGCTGGGAGCTGCGCCGCGGCCGCCAGGTGATCCTGCACGGCGAGGTCAACGACCGGTACTGGCTGTGGGGACGGCCCGCCAGCTTCCAGGACGTGGTGTCCGAATACCTGGAGATCACCGGCGCCGAGGTCGTCGTCTGGTGGGATCCGCTCGACGGGATGACCTTCCCGCGCCCCGGGCACCACGAGCGGTTCGCGGAGCTGTTGCTCAACCTCGGCCGGGCCGACGTGGGCGCGATCGGCGAGCCGCACATCGAGGACGAGAACCACCAGAGCCAGAATCCACAAAACCCCTACCAACAGGACCCTGATACCGAAGAGCCCGCGCGCCCCGTCTCGCGCCGAGAGGCCTCGGAGCGCGCGGGCCGGCGAGTCCTGGCCCCGCGCGGCTCGCGGGCCGCGTTGCCCACCGACATCAACGAAGCGCTCGACCTCGCACGGCGCGTCGTGGCCAGCCCGCTGGCGGCCACCGCGTTCGTCTTCCAGGACCTCGACGTCGCGTTGCCGACCGGCGATCCGACCAGCGCGGAGGGCTATCTGCGGTTGCGTGCCGCGATGGACGGCGCCGTCCAGCCCCTTCAGGCGGCCGGCAAGGAACCGTTCCGGCGCAACGCCGTGCTCGCCGTGACCGGGAACCTGGCCCGGCTGCCGGTCTGGCTGAACACCGAGGACCCCCGCGTCGTCCCGCTCCGCGTCAATCGGCCGGACCAGGAAGAGCGGCGGTGGTGGCTGGACCAGCTGCGGCCCGGGCTGCACGGCGTCGATGCCGGTACCGACCTCGAACCGCTGGTCAGCGCCACCGACGGTCTGACCGGCTGGGAACTCGACGCGCTGGTGCGCACCTCCATGCTGCGCGGCATCCCGGCCGACCATCCGGCCAAGCTCTTGAACGAGCTGCGTTTCAACGTCCGGACCAACCCCTGGGAGAAGCTGAACCGCGAGGTCATCGCCAACAGTGCGACGGCGCTCGGCGCTCAGGTCATCGGCCAGCAGGCGGCGGTCACGGCCGTCGCGCACACACTGAACACCGCGTTCACGGGTATTGAGTTCGGCACCTCCGGTATGGCCCGGCCGCGCGGCGTGTTCTTCTTCGTCGGGCCGACCGGCGTCGGCAAGACCGAGCTGGCCAAGGCCGTCACCCGGCTGCTGTTCCGCGACGAGGCGGCGTTCGCGCGCTTCGACATGAGCGAGTACCGCGAGGAGCACGCGGCGGAGCGGCTGGCCGGTGCGCCGCCCGGATACGTCGGCTACGAGCAGGGCGGCGAGCTGACCCGGCGGGTTCAGGAACGGCCCTTCAGCGTCCTGCTCTTCGACGAGATCGAGAAGGCGCATCCGGTCGTCCTGGACAAGTTCCTGCAGATCGTCGAAGACGGCCGGCTCACCGACGGCCGCGGCCAGACCGCCTACTTCTCCCAGACGCTGGTCATCTTCACCTCCAACACCGGCGCCGACGCGATGTGGAACCTGGTCCAGGGGGCGGCCGACGACCTGCCGTTCGAGCGGATCCAGGAGCACTTCATGCGCGAGGTGGAGGCCGCGTTCCAGGCCATGCACCGGCCGGAGATCTTCGGCCGGCTCAAGCCCGGCGTCGTGGTCTTCGACCTGCTGCGCTCGGAGTTCGTCACCGGCATCGCCAACCGGCTGCTGGACCAGCTGGCCGAGTCGGCGCTGGAGGACGGCAAGATCGTGCTCGACCTGGACCGGCCGGGGCTGTCCGCGTGGATTCTGGCCCGGATGCAGCTGCCGGAGAACGCCCGGTACGGCGGCCGGCAGATCCGCAACGAGCTGGAAGGTCTGCGCGTCGCGCTCGCGGGGTACGTCGTCGAGACGAACCCGGCGGAGGGGAGCCGGCTGCGGGTGAGCGTGAACGCGGACGGCGGGTTCGAGATCGGCGCCGTGCCCGCGATCGGCGGCGCGGACACCCTCGGCGGCGCGGACCCGCTCGGCACCCCGATCACCCCGACCGCCCCGATCACCCCGACCACCACGAACGTTACCGCGGGCTGGAACGCGGACTGGAACCCTGACGGGAGCGGCGTATGACGGTGTTCGGCATCGACCTCGGCCGCAGCCGGGCGTGCATAGCCTGGCTCCCGGCCGGAGCCGGCGCGCCGGGCTCGGCGGCGATCCCGCCGGCGGTCCGCTTCGCCGGTCCGGACGAGGTCCTGGTCGGCGAACCCGCGCTGGCCGCGCCGCCGGGTACGTCAGGACCCTTCATCGCCTCGGTCTACGACCTGCTGGCCCGGTCCGCCGACGTCCTCGACGCCGACGTGCAGGCCTTCGAGCGCACGCATTCGCCGGAGTGGGTCGCGGCCCGGGTGCTGTCCGAGCTCGCCGACCGGGCCCGGGCCGCGACCGGCGGCACGGTGCGCGACGTGGTCCTGGCCACGCCGGTCGACCTCGGCGTGGCGCCGATCGCCGCGCAGCGCCGGGCCGCCGACGAGGCCGGCCTGGCGGTCCGGGGCACGGTGCTCGCGCCGATCGCCGTCTGCATGCACTACGAGGCGATCGGCGAAGGCCTGGCGCAGAACCTCGTGGTCTGCATCGTGGACGCGGCCGGACCGCAGATCTGCGCGTTGCGGGTGCGCGAGTACCTGGTGGACGTCGTGCGCGTGCCGCACATCGCCGACACCAGCACCGAGGGCTGGATCGACGCGGTCCGTACGGCCGGGGCGACGGTCGGCGGGGCAGTCCTGGACGACCTGGACGCCGTCCTGCTCGCCGGAGCCGATGCGACACCCGACCTCGCCGCGCAGCTGCACGAGGCGCTGGGGATCCCGGTCCGCTGCGACGAGCCCGGGGCGGCGGTCGCGGCCGGTGCGGCGCGGTCCGCGGACTTCGGATTCCTGCGGGTCAACACCTCCGGGACGCCTTCGTCGAATCCTGCACCAAGGCCGTTGCCGTTCGTCACCACTCCTGAGCGCGAAGACCCTGAACCCGCCCGCCAGCAGCCGGTCTCCACCCCAGAAGAGCAGATCAGGCCCCGAACTCAGCCTCCCTATACGCCGCCGACCCCACCTTCACCGCCACCGCAGACCCCCTCCGGACCATTCACCGCACCACCCACCGCACCACCCACCGGCCACGTCCCTCCGACCCGCCCCGCGCCCTCCGCCGGCCCCGACGCCTCCTACCCGCAGCCGGTCGCCGCACTGACCGCCGAGCGCCGCGAAGAGCACGCCCTGCTCACCTGGATCTGGCCGCCGGACTGCGTCATCTCCGTCGTCCGCTGGCAGATCGGCCGCGGCGGCGACGCCCGGCGCGGCGAGACCGAGTGCACGCGCCGCGTCTACGAGCACGAAGGCGGCTTCCAGCTGCGGATCGGGGCGAGCGAGAGCCTGTTCACCGTCGAGGCCCTGGTCCCCGGCTCCAGCCCCGAGCCCGCCCCGCCCTCCTCGGTCGGGCTGGCCGCGCTGCCGCCGGCGATCCGCTACGTCCCGGCGGTCCAGGGCCGCGGCAGCCGCCGCACCGGGCAGGTGACGCTGACCAGCGACACCGACTGCACGTTCCCGGCGATCGACGTCGTGCTCGCCCGGGGCCACTACCTTCCGCGCGGCGCGCACGAAGGCGAGGTCGTGCACCGCATAGCCGGCGCGCACCTGTCGCCGAGGATGCCGCTGACCGTCCAGTTCCCGCTGGCGGGGCACCGCGGGCCGTTCTGGCTCGTGTGCTTCACCGCCGACCCGGCGGAGGCGTCGGTGGAGTTGCTGCCCGAATCGCTGCACCGGCTGAAGGTGGGATGACCATGAGGATGTCACTGCCCGACAAGCTGTCCGGCGCGCTGCCGTCCAAGAAGCTGATCTGTCCCTACTGCTACGAACAGTTCCCGATCCGGGACATCCTCTTCCGCTGCAACACCCGCACCGGCCGCACCGGCCAGCGCTGCGTCGCCAAGACCGACGGCATCCTGGAGGAGCGCACCGGCAACGGCCGCGAGATCGGCCCGGTGTTCGCCGCCGACGGCCGCCAGACCACCGCGTCCTGCCCCGACTGCACCAGCGAGACCCGCTACCGCGTCTGCCCGGTCTGCCACAGCCAGCTCCCGACCCAGTTCGGCCTGGTCGACAACCTGCTGATCGCGATGGTCGGTTCCAAGGAGTCCGGCAAGACCGTCTACATGACGGTGCTGCTGCACGAGGTGATGAACCGCGTCGGCGCCCGGCTCGACGCCTCGCTCATGGCAGGGGACGAACACACCCTGAGCCGGTTCCGCCGCAACTACGAGGACAACCTCTACGAGGACCACCGGCTGCCGACCGGCACCGTGTCGGCGAGCACCAACGACAACCGCGTGGACCCGCTGGTGTTCCGGCTCAGCGTCAGCGGGCAGGGTCCGCTGCGCCGGGGCCCCGTGCACACGCTGCTGTCCTTCTTCGACGCCGCCGGCGAAGACCTCACCTCGCAGGACAGCGTCGACCTCAACACCCGCTACCTGGCCAACGCCGACGGCGTCCTGCTGCTCGTCGATCCGCTCCAGATGCCCGGCGCCCGGCTCGAGGCCGCGCCCGGCACCCGGATGCCCAGCGCGCAGTACGACACCTCGGTCGGCGTCCTGACCCGCATCACCGACATGCTCCTGTCCCAGCCCGGAGCGGCCAGGAAGGGCCGGATCGACGTCCCGGTCGCGGTCGTGTTCCCCAAGATGGACGTCTTCCGGCACCGCCTGCGGCGCGGTAGCCCGCTGACCGTCGAGCCGCCGGCCGGGGAGAAGTTCGACGTCGCCGACAGCCTCGACGTCCACACCGAGATGACGAGCCTGCTGCGGGACTGGGACGGGGTCCAGATCGACCAGCTGATGCGCAACACCTACCGGCGCTACCGCTACTTCGGCGTGTCCGCGCTCGGCGCCAACCCGACGCAGAACGCCGAAGTGGCCGCGACCGGCATCCAGCCCTACCGCGTGGCGGACCCGTTCATCTGGCTGCTGAGCGAGTTCGGCGCCGTCGGCCGCGAGGGAAGCGGGTGACGTGGCCCTCGAACAGCTCTACTACACCTCCTGCGAACAGGGGCTGACCGGTTTCGCGGGCTACCAGTTCAACGCGGTGAGCCCCGGGGCCTCGGCCGAGACCCAACGCGAGGTGCTGTCGCAGATCGCTTACAAACCGCCGCGCTCGCAGATGTTCCCGGCCGAGGCCGACGAGCTCGCGCGATGCCCGGTGAACCTGTGCTTCCGGCCCGGCACGCCCACGCTCCTGGCCAACGTCGAGTACGTCGGCCAGGACTTCTCCAAGCGCTTCGGCAACTACTTCGCGCACGCCTTCGCCGCCGACTCGATCGACGACCTCACCGAAGCCCTCGGGCCGCTGCTGCCGATCGAGCTGTGGCGCGCGCCGGTGTGGGCCGCGGGCCAGGCCGACGGCACCGTGCTGCCGCGCTTCTCCGGGCAGCTGCCGCGCGGCCGGGTGAGTCCGGCCTCGGCCCGTGATTTCCTGGCCGGCCATCTGCTCGGCGACCGCTTGGACGCGGCGCTGTCGGCGCTGGTGTCGGCGGCCGCGGCGGCGGTGGAAGGCCGGGCCCGGCCGGTGCTGCTCGTCGAGTCGGACTCCGACCGCGCGGCGCAGTGGATCGCGGCCGTGTCGTACCTGCTGCCGCCGCGCGCCGGGGCGTCGCTGGCGTTCGCGACCTACCGCGCGGACCCGACGGCCAGCCGCCTCCATCTGATCGGCACGGTCCCCGAGACGGTCGCCGAGCTGCCGCTGGACGTCATCGACTCGTTCGTGGTCTTCGACATGACCGCCGGGAGCGTCGCGGAGGTCGCGGTCCATCCGCTGGCGGAGCTGGCGGTCCGGGTAGGGGTGTCGAAGGCGCGGGCGCTGTGGCAGACCGCCGGCACCCTCGCCGCCCCCGACAGCTTCAGCCTGGACGCCTGGTTCGGCCCGGTCGCGGCGGCGGCGGCGCTGGGCCGGGTCCAGCTCACCGTCGCCGAGGCCGACCGCGCGGTGGCGTGGGCGACCGACGCCGCGCTGGCCCCGGCGGCGCTGGCCGAGCTGGCCATGGTCCTGCACGACCAGCCCGCGCGCCGCGACCACCACCTCCCGGCGCTGGTGGAGCTGGCCCGGCGCGGCGGCGACCAGGCGCTGTGCGACGAGATCCGGTTCGAGCAGATCGACACCGAGCTGGCCCGGGTCCGCGCCGCCGACACCGCCGACACCGACGACACCGACGACTCCGCCGCGATCCGCATCGAGTCGCCGACGATCCGGCGGCGCGCGGCGGCCCGGCTGCGCGAACTGCTCGACGCCTGCCCGCCGGTCGAAGCGCTGCGGCTGCTGCACTGGGCCCGGCGGGCCGGTCTGGAGCCGGAGCTGGACCAGGTGTTCCTGTTCGGGTTCGGCAAACGCGCCCTGGTGTCCGCGGCGGCCGGCGGAAAGCAGGCCGCCGCCCCGGGATCCCTGCACACCGCACTCCGGGAGTGGCCGGCGATCCGCCGGGGCTTCGTCGCGGAGCTGGCGACCCTGGTCGGCAAACAGCCGGAGGAAGCGGACCAGCTTCTCGACGGTCCGACAGGGGAGTTCCTGGCGGGCGCGGACTTCGACGACGACCTGAAGGAGTACCGGGAGCTCCGGGAGTCGGTGCTGATCGCCCGAGCCCGGCGGCAGGCCGCGTTCCGGGTGGAGGTGCTGCTGCGGATCCTGAAGCGGCGCGGGCAGGAGCTGCCGGATCCGGCGCTGCTCAAGCGGCTGTGGCAGACCTGGCAGTGGTCCAAGAAGGACATGTGCGCCATCGCCGCGAAGGTGCCGGTGAGCCGGCTGGACGACGACGAGGTCGCCATCTGGTTCCTGGACACGCTCAAGACCGCCTCCGAGGACGTCGACCTGGAGTGGTACCTGCAGATCAGCCGTGACCTGCTGGCCTCTCCGGCGGGAGGGCGCCTGACCAAGTCGCGCGCCCCGCTCGACGAGGCGCACCAGTTCGTCAACGTCTGTCGCGCGGTCAAGAACTTCGAGCAGCTGGGGCAGGTCGTCCAGGGCGTCTCGTCGAACAGCCGGGTGATCGCGCTGATCGCGCGGCGCTACCTGTTGTGGCATCTCATACGCAGCGAATGGGAGCCCGTGCAGGTTCGCAAGGTGCTGGAACGGATCCCGCCGAACATCGTGCACGACTACCTCGCACGCCTCAGGACCGGTCGCGGCGATCGGAACACGGCGGATCTCAAGCGCATCGCGGGGGTCTACCTCCGCTTCGCGAACATGTATGAGGACGGCGCCCGCGCCGCGATGCTCGCGCCGCTCGTGGACATCGTCAGGGGTCTAAGGAAGGCCGAATGGGACGAGCTGCGGCACCTCGTGGAGACCGGCGATCCGCTGCTGGCCGAGGAGTTCCACGGTTTCGAGACCAAGTACCGGAAGCAGCGGTTCGGCGGCGGCTTCCGCCGAGGGGGGTGACGGAAAGTGGAGGAACTGTTCTTCTTCGCCGTGATTGTGGCGGGCATCGCGCTGTACTGCCTCGCCCTGATCTTCTTCGCGGTCGTCGTCGGGCCGTTCGTCGTCCTCGGCACGGCGGCGGTGTTCGTCGGCGCGGCCGTCGTCGGGTATGTCCGGATCCTGATCCGGACGATGTCCAACCCGGACCCGGCGCAGCGCGACCCGCGGGGGTTCCCGCCGGAGCGGGAACCGGAGCAGGCCTACCGGCAGTACTTCTTCGGACCGGCGATGTTCGATCTGCGGCGGATCCTCAGACGGGGACAGGCCGACGGCATCACGCTCTTCCAGGACAGCGGCGCGGCGATCACGGGGCGCTTCATCACCAGCCCGGGGTTCTCGCCGCTGATCGCCCGGCCGGTCGGCCTGGCGCTGTGGGTCGGGCTGGTCGTCGGCGGGTTCGGTGCCGCGGTCCTGCTGGCCGTGGTCGCGCTCCTGCACGTGCTCACGATCGGTATCGCGCAGCTGGTCAGCCGGGCCGCGATCGGCGTGCTCCGCGGTGCCGACACCGCGGCGTCGGCGGCCAAGGGGATCAGGGGCATGACGTGCCCGCACTGCTACCGGAAGATCGACTACCCCTCGTACAGCTGCGAGGCCCCCGACTGTTCACGCCGTCACCGGGACGTGCGTCCCGGCCGCTACGGCGTGCTGCGCCGGCGCTGCGCGTGCGGCGCCCGGCTGCCGACGCTGCTGCTCCTCGGGAGCCACCAGCTGCCGGCGTTCTGTCCCGAACCGGAGTGTGGGAGGGCCATGAGTGAGGAGACCGGCCGCCGCCGCGAGCAGATCGTGCCGCTGTTCGGCGCGCGGGCCGCGGGCAAGACCCAGCTGATGGCGGCCATCATGATGCGGCTGATGCGCGAGGCCGAGCGCGACCGGATCCCGGCCCGGCTCGCCGACGACGAGACCAGCCGCGCCTACCGCGTGCTCACGGAGATCCTGCAGGAGGCCGGGCACGTCACCGGCACCGGGCCGGAACTGCCGCGGGCCCGGTCCATCTACCTCGGCAGCGGCCGCTCCGAGCGCCTCATCCACCTCTTCGACGCGGCCGGCGAGCGGTTCACCACCGTGGACCGGACCGACGAGCTGGAGTACTTCCGCGCGGCGCGCTCGCTGCTGTTCGTGCTGGACCCGCTGTCGGTGCCGGCGTTCCGAGAGACGCTGCGGCCCCAGGCCCGCGACACGCTGGACTGGTCGCTGGCCTCGAAGGAGCCGCCGGGCCTGGTGTTCGACCAGGCCGTGCAGACCCTGATCCAGATGGGTGCGCCGGCCAAGCGGACCCGGCTGGCCGTGGCGGTGAGCAAGTTCGACCTCTTCGACGGGCTCGGCACGGCCCCGCCCCGGACCTCGGACTCGGCGGCGTGCGAGCGCTGGCTGACCGAGGAACTGGGCCTGGGCAACCTGGTCCGGTCGATGCGGCACGAGTTCGGCGAGGTCCGGTTCTCCTTCACGGCCGCTGTCCTCACCGCCGATGGCGAGGTCGATCCCACGATCGCCAACCTCAGCTCGTGGCTGTTGGGTGGCGAGCGGCTGCCCCGGCAACTCAGGAAGCTGACGACGGCGC
This sequence comes from Catenulispora sp. EB89, assembly GCF_041261445.1. NCBI lineage: Bacteria > Bacillati > Actinomycetota > Actinomycetes > Catenulisporales > Catenulisporaceae > Catenulispora > Catenulispora sp. EB89. Next base: position 366,508 of record NZ_JBGCCU010000003.1, on the reverse strand, counting down.
GGCCGCGGGCCGAACCCAGCGCGCCGTGAGGACGCGGCGCGGGTTCCGTCCGGTGCGGCGCATGCGAGGTCGGCCGGCCCGCTACTCCGGACTCAGGACCACACCCTCGCGAGAAACCGCGTCCTCGAAGGACTGCCGGAACCCCGGGACCGGCGGCACCCCGACGAACGTCACGGAGTCCGCCTCGACGTGGAACTCGATCCCGGCGGAGGTGTCGGGATCGGGCAGCACGTGCCGACCGCTGAGCAGGCGCACCCGCTGGTTGTCCGAGCCGCGCCACGCCAGGTCGGCATGCCGGTCCCGCACGTACGGCCCGTCGACGAGGATGTCGAGCCGGTCCAGCAGCGCCTGCTGGCCGGTGTCGCCGTGCCGGGTCAGGTGCTCGAGCGTGAATCCGCTGTAGGCCATCACCGACCAGTCGCGCCCGGCTCGGATCACGTCCACCACCTCGGCCAGCGCCGCGGCCTGCGCCATCGGCTCACCCCCGGAGAAGGTGACGCCGGTGACCTCCGCCGGCAGGGCACTGATCTGCTCGGCCAGCACCCCGACCGTGGTCCGGATCCCGCCGTCGAAGTCCAGGTCCTCGATCGCGATGCACCCCGGACACCGCAACGGGCAGCCCCGGACCCACACCACCGCGCGGACCCCGGGCCCGAGCGTGCGGACCGGACTGGCGAAGCGGCTGATGGACAGTTCGGTTCCGCTCACGGCAGACCTCCGGGGTTCCACGGCGACTCGATGCACTGGCTTCGTGTGTGGGACTTCTGACGGAGAGCCGCGTCACCGACCCCGGTACACCAACGCCGTCCAGTCATCCCCGGCCGCACCACCCGCCGCCTCGAACCGCGACGCCAGCAACGGCGGCAGCGCGCCGAGATCAGGCGCGCGCAGCTGTTCGCGGACCGCACGAACCGCCGCCGCCGGCGCGCGACCGACGTCGGCCAGCTCCGTGTGCAGCAGGAAATAGGCCACCGCGCCGAAGTCCTCCGGCACCGGCCGCCGCCACCCGACGACCCCGGTGAACCCTGCTGCGAGCAGGATGTCCGCCAACGGCTGGAAGTGATCCGGCGGCAGGACCGTCACCCCGCCGTGTTCCACCTCGACGTCGGTCAGGTCCAGTTCGGTGGAGTCGGCCAGCTCCAACGCGCCGGACTCCGTCACCCCGCACGCCAGGTGCAGCACCGAGGCCTCCAGCCGGGCCCGCACCTCCTTCGCCGTCCCCGCGCCGTCCGCGGCCTCGATGAGGCCGCCGAGCCCGACGGAGTGCGGATAGAAGCTGCGCCGCAGCAGCATCGTCTCCACTGCGGCCGGCATCCGGTCGCCGCGCGGGTTCGCGACGAAGACGGGCTCCTGCGCGACCGGACGGACCTTGCGCCGCGACAGGGTTCTGAGTTGTGACAGCGACGCGACGTAGGAGACCGTCACGTCGTCTTCGGACGCCGACGGCTTGGACTCCCGCAGGGAGCCGCCGTCGACGACCACCAGCGTCCGAGCCTCGCAAGGCTCGGCGGCGGGCTCGAACCGGTTCTCGACAGCGTTCCAGCGCAGCGAATCCGTCGGCTCCGGCAGCTCCACCGCCTCCGCGCCGACGGACTGAAGCAGAGTCGTGAGACCGCCGAGCCGGGAGCCGAGCGCTTTCAGCGCGCCGTCGGGGGACAGCTGCGCCAACTGGACCAGCGTCGGGATGGCGTCCGGATCCTCGTCGGGCACGGTCTGCGCGGCGGTCAGGAGGCTCGCGACGGCCGCCTGCGCATCGCCGTTGACCGCCGCGTCGGCGCCACCGGAGCCGTCGCCCCAACCGTCGTCGTCCCCGTCCCGGCGCGACCGCAGGTGCAGCGCGACCGCCAGCAGGAAGTGGTCGGTCCCGGACGGCGCCTCCACGCTGTGCACGACCCCGGCCGCCGAGGCGACGAACTCGTCGACCCACGCCGGGGGCTCGGCGGCCCGGAGCAGGTCGGCGGCGACCGCGAACACGGCGTCGCCGGCGCTCGCGGCGCCTATCAGGGTGCGCAGATCGGCCCGTATCGCTTCGGCGTCCACCGAGAATCGTGCGCGCTCGGGCCGCTCCCGCTGTTCCGGCTGCTCGGACGCCCCCGACTCAGGCCGCTCAGACTCAGGCCGCTCAGACTCAGGCCGCTCCGGCTGAGGCCGTTTCGGCTCCGGCGGCTGTGGCTCAGGCTGCTTTGCCTGAGGCTGCGCCGGCTTGGGCTGCGCGGACTCAGGCCGCTTCGGCTCATCCCCACCCGCGTCAGATCCCGCCTCCCGGAACATGGCGCTGGGAATGTCCGTGGTGTCGACGTACTGCGTCCACTCGGTGTCGAGGACCGAAGCGTTCGTGATGTGGCTACCCATCCCGAACCCGTCCGTTTCGAGCTCCCGGACGAGCTCCTGTATCTCGGCCATGGAGCCCATCATCGCTTGAACCTGCGTGCTCAGGTTCGGCGAGCCGAACGCCGTGAAGATCCGGTGCATCGTCTCGGCCATGCGCAGCATCTTCGCGGCCATCTGCGTCATCTGCGGGGCCGTGGAGTTGTTCGTCACCTCCCGCAGGATCTCGATCGCGCGCTCCATGTCCGCGATCGTGCCGGGGGGCATACCGCGGCTCATCACCGCCATCATCGCGTCTTGCGTCTGCATGATCTGCATGGAGCGCCGCAGGTAGGCCTCGCCGAGGGTGACGCGCGCGAAGTCGGCCGAGGCGGGTGGCAGGACGCCGGGCCCGGCCGCCAGCGCCTCCTCGATCAGCGGGATGCCCGCGTCGCGGTCGGCGGTCGGGCCGTTGTGGACGGAGTGCCGTATGCAGCGGAAGACCCCGACCATCGAGACGGCCTGGACGCGGAGCACGTCCCCGGGTTCGAGGTACCCCAGCGCCTCGTCCATGGCGGTGATCGTCCGGTCCAGATGGGGGAGCCCGACCCCGGAGCCGATCCCGGTGCGCCAGTACCGCATCCAGTGCGCCTGCCCCAGCCGCAGCAGCGTCTGGGCTCGGGCACTGCCCGTCAGCCCCGCCAGTTCCGTCTCGAGGCGGGTGATCTCGTTGTCCAACGCAGTCTCCTCCTCACTTTCCCCAGTGCACGAAACCGGCCCAGGCCTCGACCCCGGCCGCGCGGACGGCGTCGTAGCGCTTCCGCAGCGGCCCCGGCATCGACTCCGGCAGCTGCCGTCCGGGGTCGAGCATCCACAACTGGGCCTTGTGCAGCGCTTCCCACGGAGCCGGCGAATCAGTCCTCAGATAGTGGTGGAACATGAACATCAGCACCGAGGTTTCCTCGTCCGGCACCGCCCACAGCGTGGAGAGCACCGAGCGGACGCCGCCGGCCAGGAACGCCGTGCCCAGGCTGTAGGCCTCGTCGTAGCCGTGGATCGACCGGCCGGTCCGGCAGGCCGCCAGGACCGCCAGCCCGATGCCGCTGTCCGGGCCGCGCCCCATCAGCTCGATGATCTCCTGGGCCGTCACCCGGCTGTTGTCGGCCAGCATCAGATACGAGGTGGCCTCTTGCGCGACGGAGTCGATGACGCCATGGCAGGCCAGGTGCAGGACCGCGCCGGGGCGGGTGGCCGCGAGCCAGTCGCGGACCTCCTGCGCGGTCCCGGCGCCGGCCGGACTCGGCTTGCCGTCGGCGCGCCGGCCGACGTAGCGGCCGGCCCGGTAGAAGGTCTGGTGGACGGCGAACGCCTCCAGGCGCGCCGCGGGCAGCGGCGCGGCCTCCCCGGCGGTGTCCGGGTCGCCGACGACGAGCCCGACCGGCAGCGTGCGGACCGGCTCGGCGTCCGCCGACCGGCACAGCATGCGCGCCGAGGCGGCCTGGGAGAAGGCCGCGAACTCCAGCGCGTAGCGGCCGTCGCGGCTGCGTGCCGCCTGCCACGGGACCAGCGCGAGCTGGCCCATCGGCACCAGCACCAGCCGATGCGGCCGGCCGTTCTCCGGGGCCGGCAGGGTCGGCAGGAACTGCTCGATGATCGGCCCCATGGCCGCCCGCCATGCCCAGTCGCACAGCTTGTCCACGCTGTCCGAGTCCTCGGGCTCGCGGGCCTCCGGCTTGAGATCGCGGGTCGCCAGGGACGTCAGGTACCGCTCGGCGTCGGTGTTCGGCCCGACCTGCAGGTTCGCCAGACTCAGCGCGGTGAGCGCGCCTTGTGCCGGCACCACGACCGCCCAGCCGGGCTGGCTGCCCGCCGCCTGCAGGAGGTAGACCAGGGCGTCGGCGTCCAGATCGTGCAGCGCGTACCGGATCTCGGCGACGCTCGGCGGATCGAGCACGCGCGCGTCCTGGTCCAGCGCCCGCAGGACCTCGCCGCGCAGGCCGGCCGGCATCAGCTCCGGCGCGCCCTCGGCGGTGGCCGCGCTCCAGCGCTCGGCCAGATCGGGCCGCCCGGCCTCCTGCAGACGCCCCGTCACGTCCCGGAACTCGGTCGCGGCGAACAGCATCAGGCCGCGGCCCCCGTCCAGGGACTGGACGGCGTCGCTGACCTTGCCCTCCTGCAGGCACATCCGGGCCGCGTTGGCCGCGAACTCCGCGGCGTCGCTCGCGGCGCTCTTCGCCGCGCTGACGCCGTCCTGCAGCAGCACCTGCCACGCGGTGCCGCGCAGCGAGTCCAGGGCGCCCTGTCCGGCCGCGGTGTCTCCGAGGCGCCGCTGGATCCGGGTGAACATGTCGTTGATGTGCGACCACTGCGGATGCCGGGGGCCGCCGGCCAGGGCCCGGGCCTCGGTCAGGGTTTCGTGGGCGATGTCCAGGTCGCTCACGGAGTTGGTCAGCTCGTTGCGCCGGATCAGCGCCATGGCGTAGCCGCCGAGGTGGGCTATTCGCTCCCCGGTCGGGTTCGGCGACAGTTCCACGGCCATCCGGTAGTGCTCGACGCCGGCGCCGACCCGGTCGACGTCGGTCTCCTCCCACCCGCGCAGCGCCAAGCCGCCGGCCGTCGCGTGGCGCAGGGCGCGGATGGACGGCTCGGCGTCGGTCCGCGCGGCGAGTTCCTCGGCGGCCGCGAAGTTCGCCTCGGTCGACTGCGGGGTGGCTCCCCGCGCGTCGTCGAGCATCGCCTTGAGCGGGTCCATCGCGGCCATCGATTCCTGCAGGCCCTTGCGGATCGGGTGCTCCGGCGGAAGCTGCGCGACCATCGCTTGGAATCTCTGGATGGCGGGCACGGGATCGCCACCGGACTGCTGGATGCGCTGGACCTCTGCGGCGCCGGCGATCAGATCGGCCAACAGCGCCGCTTCGCTGTTGCCGGGAAGGAAGTCGCGGAACGCCTGCGCGTTCTCGACAAGCCGGTTCGGCATCGAGGCGTCGCCCTCTTCGAAGGAGACCGAGGCCGACAGCATCTGGCGCGCGACGTCGAGCAGCTTGGCCATCATCGGGTCGTCGGCACCGGCGGAGGCCGCCAGCTCCTCGAGTTCGGCCAGGGCCTGGGCCGGCGGCAGATGCGAGTCCCCTGACACCGCGGCCATCAGGATGTTCAGGCGCGCCATGATCCGCAGCCGCGGCCAGCCCGGGTCCCGGGGCGGGTCCTGGTCGGCGATGACCAGCAGTCGCTCGAGCTGCGCGGCCTGGGCCCCGCCGCGCGCCAGCATCGTGGCCGGGTCGAGTCCCTGACCGAGCTGCAGCGCCATCAGCTTGACCGCCAGCCGCGCTCGCATGCCGGTGTCCCCGGCGTCCCCGCCGAGCCGGTGCAGCGCCTCCACCGCCAGGTTCCAGTCACCCTCGCCGGCGATGGCCGCGTAGACCAGGTATCTGTCCGGATCGATCGACATAACGCACCTCCTGTGGGCCATCTGACGGATCGGGCGGTCCGGTGCGGCGTGCGGGTCCGGTGCGCGGGCGTCCCATTATCGTCGAACCCTGATCGACCGCACCGGAACACGCGGCGGTCCGGTCACCCCCGGGGTGACCGGACCGCCGCCGCGAGGCGCTCAGATGGAGGTCTCGCTCGGCCGCGGGTCCACGCAGGCGTCCAGGATCACGCTGGTGACGGTGCGTCCGTTGATCAGGATCTCGACCCGGCGCCGCTTCGCGTCCAGCACGGCCACCCGCGCGACGGTGCCGTTGTCGAGCGCGTCCTCGATCTGCTTGAAGACGTCGGCCGCGTCCGGTGTCTCCGGCAGGATCCACACGGCGCCGTCGACGGTGATCTGCTTGTCGGTGCTGCTGTCGGTCATCTCTCGGGTTTCCTTCCATTGGGATACTTGCGATTCCCCGTTCCGCCGACTACCTGACGGACCGGGGTTCGTCAGGACACGTCGTCGATGCTGTAGGCCAGGGAGAAGTCCTGGACCCGCCGCGCGCCCTCGGCGGGGTGGCGCCCGACGCCGAACGTCTCGCCGGCGAGCCGCGAGCCCCGGTAGAGCCCGATGACGTCGCTGACCGTCCCGCGCAGCAGCCGGTAGGCGACATTCACCACGATCGCGCCGACGCCCACCATGGCCGCCGCCGCGGCGGCGTAGGGCAGGCCGGTCATCGCCCCGCCCGCCTTCGCCAGCGCCTCCTGCATCTCGAAGGCGGCGGCCTCGTCGCTCAGCAGCTCGCCGAGGTCCACGGCGCCGTCGCTGTCCCGCGACACCCACAGCGCGATGTCGAGGTAGTCCACCACCGGGCCGTGGAAGACGAGCATCCGGTCCAGCGGCAGCGGCTCGCCGTCCCGGATCCGCGAGAACCGCTGGGTCCGCGCCCGGAACGCGGGCCGCGGCGAGTCCTTGCTCCCGGTCAGCACGATCGCGTCGACCCGGATGTCGGCCCCGCCGAACCGGGCCCGGTTGCGGTGGACCACCAGCTCGTCCAGCCGGACCGCCACCGCGGTCGGCACGGTGAGGCTGGTCGGCAGGTTCGGGCCGGCCGGGCTGACCGTGCCGACCTCCGTGCCGCGCGGCGTCACACCGGCGGTCCCCGGGACCGCCACCTCCTCGACCAGGAAGCCGGGGCCGGACGCCGGTTCGAGCTCGAAGTCGATCTTCCGGACGTCGTAACGGCCGCTCACGCTGCGGTCCTGGGGCAGGTCCCGGTCGCCGCCGGCGGCGACCTGGTCCACCACCGCCGTCAGCGGCGAGATCAGCTCGCCGGGCCGCCGCGTGGTGACGATTCCATGCTGTTTCAGGGCACTGAAATCCTGGGGCTGCTCCGTCACGAAGGCGAGTACCGTCTCGGTCCGGGAGTTCACCAGGGCCAGATCGCTCGGCCAGCCCAGGGCCTTTCCTTCGAGGGCGCGCGGCACGAGTTCGTAGCCGAACACGTACTCCTGCTGATCGTTGAGCGACAGGCGGTAGCCGGACGGCGCCATATTCGTCAGGACCGTGATGCTCCCGGTGATACCGATGTCCACCAGCGTGACGTACACGGGAGCGTCGTTCTGGGTGCGGACACTGATGTACACCTTCTGACCTGCCCGGACCACCGCGCCGGCCTCGGGCAACGGCCGGCGCTGCCCGTCCTCCACGAGGCCCCACTCGTACGTGACCTTCGCACCGAGGGCCCAGCTGGAGTCGGCGTCCAGGGTGCGCAGCGCCGTGGCCCGGGCCAGCCGTTCCAAATCGCTGACCGCCTCGGCGCGGTCGGCCGCGGTGCCGGTCCGCGGCTCGTGCAGCGCACCCAGCCTGTCGGCCACCGTCACGCCGCCGTACTCGTCGGTCCGCAGCTGGGCGGCGAAGGGCTCGTCGCCCTCGGCGACCCGGAGCAGGACGGAGTCCTGCACCGCGCTCCGCAGTTCCGTACTGTGCGTGGCGTCGGTGGGTATCGACACCACGAGTTTGGGCGCCGACGCCTTCACCCGCACCGCCCGCGAGCCCGTCGGCACCGGCGTGGCCCCGCTCGCCGAGGTCAGCGGCCCCTGGGCGAACAGCGGCCCGACCGCGTCCACCGTCAGCTCGCCGATCGTGTCCTCGGACGGCGACACGATCGTGAAGACGTCGCCCAGGCGCACGCCGAGCAGCGGCGCGCAATCGAGCTGGAGACGGCTGCCGCCGATGTCCTGCACCGGGAGCGAGTCGAGGTGGTCGCCCTCGGTCGTCTCGAACAGCAGTCGGCGGGACGGGCCCTCGGCTTCGGGACGCTGGTCGAAGACCAGTTTGGAGACCCGGAAACGGATGCCGTCGAGCAGACTCGCCCAAGTGACCTTCTCCCGGCCCACGGCGTGCAGCGCCATCGTGAGGGCTTCGGTCATGATGCCGATCCGCTTGCCGCCGACACCGGGGTACTCGTACGCCAGCTGTTCCGGCGCGCAGGCCACGATCCGCACGGCTTGGTGGTTCCCGGCCGAGCGCGCGAGGCCCGAGCGCAGCCCCTCGGCTTCCATCCGCGCGATGTGCGAGCTCAGCTCCTCGTAGCTGGTCACGTGGCCGGTGCGCTTCGGCTTGAACTCGATACGCGACATGCGGCTGGAATGACAGCAGTCGAAGATCGACACCACGTTGTCGGTCCGCTCGGTCAGCCGGCTCTGCAGAACCGACAGCTCCACCGACGTGATCCCGCGGAAATCGCCCGGCCCGGACTGGTCGAAGTCGTAGGGGACGATGAACTGCAGGTCCATGGGCTCCGGCTCGGAGTCGGGCGCCGTGGAAGCCGCGGCCGGCGGCGGCAGCGCCCGGCCGCCGTGCCCGCTGTAGTAGACCACTGACGGTTCCCCGGGCACGGCCAGGGAGATCAGGTGCTCGTAGGCCTTCAGGATCGCGGCCCGAGTCGCGTTCTTCCCGGTGAGGACGAACTCCGGGTCCACGGTCAGCCCGCGGTTCTCCAGCGCTTCCTTCATCGCCGCGATGTCGTTGTCGACACCGGTGAGTTGTTCGAGGGCGCCGCCGATCAGCAGTGCTCTTCCAGGCATGGCGTGTCCTTTGTCGCGTGCGGAAACAACGAGTCCAACGAATACATGACGGACCCCGGCGTCCGGGCCCGCCGGCGGGCGCCGCGTCACTAGGCGGTCGGCGCCCCGCCCCGGGGGTCCTCGAACAAGCCGGTGGTCAGTGCGATCACGGTCGCCTCGTTCCGACTCTGGACATCGAGCTTGTGGCAGATGCGGTACACGTGGGTCGCGACGGTGGTCTCCTCGATGCCGAACTCTCTGGCGATCTGCCGGTTGGTCGCGGCTTTCGTGACCAGGATCCGGAAGATCTCCCATTCCCGCTTCGTCAGGCGATAGGGCCGCACGGGCGGCATAACCGGAATCACCGCCACCTGCTGCGAATCCGGCTCCTGCGGCTGAGGCTGAGACTGGGGCCCCGAATCAGCGTTCAGCTTCTCCACCGCCCCCTTCAACGGCTCGGCTCCCAACCGGGTCGCCGTGTCCATCGCCTCCGCCACCGCGGCGGCCGCGGCCTCCTCGTCCCCGGCGGCCAGGGCCGCGGCGGCCTGCCGCCAGCGCGCGTACGCCATCGGGTACGGACGGCCGATCCGCGCCCAGGCAGTCGCGACGTCGTCCCACAGCGGGACCGTGTCGTCGCCGAGCGTCCGGTGGTACTCGGCCCGGCACAGCTGCAGCAGGATCTGCACTTCGTCGATCCCCGGCATGGTGGCGGCCTGCTGTTCGGCGTCGGCGATCAGCTCCGCGCCGAGCTCGGCGGCCTCGGAGGTCGGCGTGCCCGCCGCCACGGCGCGCGCGGCGCGGTCCGCCGCGGCCCGCAGGCCGACCGAGTACAGGCGCAGCCGGACGAGCACGTTCTCAGTGTCCGCGACCGCGGCCAGACCCTGGCGCACCGCGTCCAGCGCCTCCGACGGCTGGTCCTTCCAACACGCCAGTTCCGCCTGACACGTGTGCAACGCGGCGACGAAGCGCGGGTCGGTGATCCCCTGGTCGCCGACCTCGGATATCAGGCGTTCGGCCGCGGCGAACTCGCCGCGCGCCACATCGAACTCGGCGACGGTGAGCCGCAGATAGGCGCTCAGCTCCAGCCGCGGCCGGTCGGCCATCGCCCGCGCCAGGACCTCGCCGGCCTCGTCCCACCGGCCCAGCAGCATCAGCGACGCCCCGGCGTTGTTCGCCAGGACGATTGCCAACCGTAGTTCGGTCACCCCGATCGCCTGGGCGCGCTCCAGGCCGGTGCGCGCCGCTGCGACCGAGCCGTCCAGATCCCCGGCCAGCTCCAGCGCCACAGCGAGATTGCCGTACGCGCCGAGCAGCCCTTCCAGATGATCCTCCTGGTCGGCCAGTTCCACGGCCTGCCGCAGCCGGGGCGCACCTTCCCCGACACGTCCCGCCATCGACAACGCCAAGCCCACGGCGTTCAGCGCCCGGCCCATGGCGGCCGCGTCGCCCGCGGTCTCGGCCAGCGCGACCGCCCGCTCCGACCGGTCCAGCGCGGCCTGGTAGGAGCCCGCCCGGATCTCCGCCATCGCCAGCCCGACCAGCGCCCGGGCATGGGCCGCGCCCTCAGGGGCGGCCGCCGCCAACAGGCGCACGGCATCGGTGTAGGCCGACCGTCCCTCGGCGACCGCTCCGTTCTCCCAGTGATAGCTGCCGAGGCGTTCGTACAACTCGCCGAGCCGGCCCGGATCCTGCTGGCCGGCCACCGCCTCGATCGCCTTCCGCAGCCGGGCGACGGCCTGCGGGACGTGCCCGGCCCAGCGCGAGGCGGCCGCGGCGGCGTCGAGCAGGTCCACGTGGGAGCGGCCCGCGGCTGCCTCCGGATTCGGGACCCTGGCCCACAGCTCGTCCAGCACCCGTCCGTACTGGCTCTCCGCTTCGTGGAACGCCCGCACGCGCATCGTGGCCTCACCGGCGCGCACCGCCGTGGCCAGCGCCTCGGGGCGGTGATCGGTGTGGAACCAGTGATGCGCCAGCTCGACCTCGGCGCCCCAGCCGTGTGCCAGACCCAGCGCCACGTCCTCGGTCAGCGCCTCGGCCATCCTGGTGTGCAGCCGCCGGCGCTCGCCTATGCCCATCTGTTGGTAGACGGCTTCGCTGAGCAGGGCGTGTTGGATGGCGTAGGACTCCTGCTCGACCGGGTCGACGACGAGCATGCCCTGGTTGCGGCATTCGCGCAGGGCGGCGTCGAGGACGTCGGAGGGCAGGCCGCAGACGGCCTCCAGCAGCCGGTCGTCCAGGCGCCGGGCGGCGGCTGCCGCGACGCGCATCACCTGCCGGGCCGGTTCGCTGAGTGCGGCGATGCGCGTGATCATCAGCTCGTTGATGGACTCGGGGACGCGGCTGGCGTTCGGATCGGTCAGCGCCCCGGAGAGCAGCAGTTGCTCGGCGAAGTAGGCGTTGCCGCCGGAGAGTTGGTGGCACCGCCGTACCAGGTCCCGGTCCGGCGCCGTGGCCGCGTCGGGGAAGAGCGCGCCGATGAAGTCCCTGAGATCGCGCTCGGTGAAGGAGGGCAGCGTCACCGGATGGACGTGCCGCTTGAACTCGGGCTCGGCCAGCAGCACCCGCAGTGCGTGCCCGGGGACGAGGACCGAGCGGTGGCTGCACACCAGTAGCGCGCGCTCGCTCGACAGCCGCCGGGCCAGGAAGGAGACCAGGTCCAGCGTTGACTGGTCGGCCCAGTGCATGTCCTCGAAGACCAGCACCACCGGCGCGCTCTTCCCGAGGTGTTCCAGCATCCTGAGGACCGCGCCGAAGACCCGGAGCTGCGCGGAGCCGGACGGCGCCACGTCCGGGGCGGCGGCGACCGCCGTCCCGGTGAAGTCGGAGACCAGGTGCTCCAGGTCGTTCCAGGTGGAATCGGTGACCGCGGCCCGGATCTCGTCCTCGCCGCGCTCGCGCACCAGCATCCGCAGCGACTCGACCAGCGGCGCGTACGGGATCAGGCCGCCACCGAGCTCGATGCACGCTCCGCGCAGCACGTGCGCCTGGTGGTCCTTCTCCGCCTCCGCGACGAACTGCGCCAGCAGCCGGCTCTTCCCGACCCCGGCCTCGCCGCCCAGCACGACCGTGCCGGCCCGCCCGGCGGCCGCCTGATCGAGCAGGCCCCGCAGCTGCTGGAGTTCATGGTCGCGTCCGACGAATCGTTCGGCCGTCATGGCGTCATTGTGGCGCGACCACGGTGGACACCGGTACCCAATGACGGATTCTGGTTCCGTGAGCTGGAGATACCGAACATTCGGCATCATGCCGTGCCGCCGACGATAGGCTGGCCGGTTGAGCAGGGAGATTTTCCTTGCCGCCGCAGGACTCTGCGACGTTGGCGGGGCATCCCTGAGCGGTCTGCGGCGTGTTTCAAAGCCCTGACTGCCTTGTGCGGGCTCCGCGTCGCGGCGGCGGTACGGAGCGCGGCGTCTTCCCGGTCGGCCGCGACGGCCGTGGCCGTTGCGGCGGTGGCGTTCTCGCTGGAATTCACGGGTCTCCTTCCAGACAGGTTCTGACCGACGGTCGTCGCGGAGTGCCGCCGGTCCGGTGGGGCACCTGGCCTGGAAGCGTTCCTCCAGGCCAGATGTGGTGGCCTCACGTGTCTTCTTCGTCCTGCGCCAGCGCATCGAGCAGGATGTCCAGCAGCACCTCGGTCACGCGGGCCAGGGCCTCGGGGTCCTCGATCATCCGGGCCACGCGCTCGTCGAGGTCGGGGGCGCTGCCGGGGGTGCGGTCGAGGTGTTCGGAGCCGGTGCCGCCGTGGAAGACCTCGGTGAGGCTGTCCGCGAGGGCGGTGCGCGGGTCGTCGCCGGTCCGCAGGCGGGCCTCGACCCGGTCGATCACGCGGGCGGCCAGCTCGTGCAGCTCGGCCTCGGCCGACTGGTCCGGGCCGGCGCAGCAGACGTAGTCGGGCTCGCGCTCGGTGTCGCCGTCGGCACGCGGCGCGCACATGAGAGGCGCCTGCTTGTGCCCCAGCGGGCGCTCGACGTAGCGCTCGTACCAGGCCGGATTCTGCTTCATGGCGGCCAGCACGCGCTCGACATCGGTGGCGACCTGCCGCTCGGTGACACCGGGATCGCCGGTGAACGCCGCGCGCTTGTCGGCCCAGGCGCCGAGCGGCCAGAGCCCCCCGGGCGCCACGGTCGGCACCCCGACCCAGGTCAGGAGGTCCAGGGCCAAGGCGAGCAGCCACTGATCCTGGCCGAGGGCGTCGCCCAGCCACAGCGGCAGCCGCGGCCGCTGCTGGGCACCGCGCTCGCCACGACGCTTGCGATTGGCATCTACAGTGACGGCGTTCAGCCGCGAGGCTATCCAGCCGCCGAGATTCGCGATCTGCTTGGTGGAGTGCTTGTCAAGGTCGTTCAGCGCGGCCTCGACATCGTCCTGAAAACGATCATGACACTCGGGCAGCAGAAAGTCCGCACTGGCGGCACACCGGTGGTGTCCCCGCCCGCGCTCCAAGCGGCGCGTCAGGCGCTCGAAGACGACCTCCATGACGAACCGGTACAGCGCCGGCTTGGCGGTGTCGGGATTCTGCGCCAGGTAATCCCCCAACCGCCCTTCCCGAGCCGCCTTCTTGATTTCCTCTTCGTCATTCTCGTGTTCCGGGTTCTTGTCGGCCATGCCGCGTCCCTTTCTCCTTCTACCGCTTCCGCAGGCCGTTTCACGGATGCCGAAATCGCGCGCCGTACGTGCAGCGGAGCGCGTAAGATCAGCAGGGATGGTCCGGAAGCCGGACTCGGAAATCGTGTTTTCCGAGGCGATTTCACGGTAAGGAGCCGCGCCGTATCCCGGCTAGCGGTAAGAAGAAAGACACTAATAACTAAGTACGTGCCAGGGCCCCGAAGCGGCCGACGGAGAGCCCTGCGACGCCGATCGCTGAGATTCCATTACCCCCACGCGACCTCGGCGCCGGCCCGCGTAGACGCTTCCATTACCCCGCACGGCGAGGCATCCGCGAGCATTCTCAGCACCCTGTGACCCTGACGGACACGCCGCGACGCCACCCCGACCCGCCACGGCCGGGGCGACGCCGCCGGAGAACCCCTACTCGCCCTCCGCCCCAAGCCCATTCCTGACGGCCCACAACGCCGCCTCGGTCCGGTTCTGCACCCCGAGCTTGCGCATGATGCGATGCACATGCGTGGCCACAGTGCCCTCGGCGAGCTGGAAGCGACTCCCGATCTCGCGATTGGAGCAGCCGGTGGCGAGCAGCCGGAGCACATCGGCCTCGCGCGGGGTCAGGGACGCGATGCCGAGTTCGGGCGCCACCGCACTGCCTGCCGCTGCATCACGCGCCGCGCTACCGCCCGCCGTGTCGCTGCTGGCCACATGTTCGTCCACTGCGATGCCGATTGTCTTGCTCTCGGCTGCGATATCGCCGGTCAGGCCGCCCGCCGTGCCCCCGCCCCCCAACCGCGCGACCAACCGCGCCGCCTCAGCCCGCAAAGGCTCCGCCCCGAGCCGAGCCGCGGCCTCAGCGGCCTGAGTCGCCGTCGCCACCGCTCCCGCCGCGCCATCGCGCACTGCCGCAGTTGCCTCCCGCCATCGCGCGTACGCCGCCGGATACGGCCGCTCCACCCCGTCCCAACCCGCGGCGACCGCGGCCCAGTCCTCCGGCGAGTCCGCCGCCGACGCCCTCCGATGCTCGGCCTCGCACTGTCGCCGCAGCAGCTGCACCACCGCGGTCTCCGGCAGCGTCGCCGCCTCCTCCGTGGCGATGTCGACCAGGTCCCCGCCCGCCGCCGGAATCCCGCTCGAGTGCCGCAGGCGGTGGTCGGCCGCTGCCCGGAGCCCCACCGCGCACAGGCGGAGGCGCATCAGTGCGTTGTCGGTGCCCTCCAGACCCCGGCACGCCGCCCCGTAGGCCCGGACCGGTTGCCCGCGCCAGCACCAGAGCTCCGCCTCGCAGGCGTGCAGTGCCGCGGTGAGCCACGGGTCGCCGCTGTGCTGTCCGCGCAGTTCGTCGATCAGGGTCTCCGCGTCGGCGAACCGGCCGCGTTCCACCTCGATGCCGGCCAGGGTCAGCCGTAGGCGGGCGGTGTTCTCGGCGTGCGGGCGGTCCGCCAGCGCCTCGTTCAGCAGGTCCGTGGCCTCGTTCCAGTGCCCCAGCAGCATCAGCGACGAGCCGGCGTTGCCGGCCAGTGCGCCGCCGAGGCGCGTGCCCGCCAGCCCCAGCGCCTGGGCGCGTCGGAGGCCGGCGCGGGCCTGGTCGGCCGAGCCGGCCGTGTCGCCGGTGAAGGCCAGCGTTCGCGCGAGGTTGCTGTACGTGCGCAGCACGTCCTCTAGGCGGTCGGCGCGGTCCGCGACGTCCAGCGCCTGCCGCAGCACCGGCTCGCTCTCCGCCGTCCGGCCGCTGACGGCCAGCGCCACGCCGGCCGCGTTGAGCGCCTTGTTCTCCGCGGCGGCGTCGCCGCAGTCGTGCGCCAGCGCCACCGCCTCCTGCGCACGGTCCAGCGCCGTGTCGTACGCCCCCGCCCGCACCTCGGCCATCGCCAGCCCGGACAACGCCCGGGCGTACACCGCCTCGTCCGGCGCGGCCTGCGCCAACAGCCGCACGGCCTCGGCGTACGCGTGGCCGTCCTCGGGCACCACCCGCGCCTCCCGCTGGTAGCTGCCCAGCCGCTCGTACAACTCGCCCAAGCGCCGCGGGTTCGCATGCGGTCCCGCGGCGTCGACCGCCTCCTGCACATGCGCGACGGCCTGCCCGGCGTGCCCGGCCCACCGGGCCGCGTCCGCCAATGCGAGCAGGATCTGCTCGCGGGAACAGTGCGCCGACTCCTCCGGCTCGGCCACCTGCTCCCACAAAGTCAGTGCCCGTCGATAGTGGCCCACCGCCTCGGGGAAGCCGCGCACCCGCATCGTCGTCTCCCCGGCCCGCACGGCCGCGACCAGCGCCTCCGGACGACGCCGCGCCCGATGCCAGTGGTGCGCCACCTCCACCGCGACGCCCCAGTCCCTGGCGAAAGCACCCCCGGCGCCCGCAGCCAGCGCCTGAGCGACCTCACCATGCAGACACCGGCGCTCTCGCGGAGCCATCGCCTTGTAGACCGCCGAGCCGAGCAGCGCGTGCGGCACGACGTACCGGCCCTCGACCGCGTCCAGAACCAGCATGCCCTGGTCCTGGCACTCGTTCAGTGCCTCGTCGAGGACATCGGGCTCCAGCCCGCTCACCGCCTCCAGCAACCGATCGTCGACCCGACGTGCCGCCGACGCGATCCGCAGGACGCGCCGAGCCGCCGCACTGAGCGCGGAAACCCGAGCCAGCACCAACTCCTCGACGGACCGCGGCACGGGCTCCTCGACCGAGTCGGCCGGCCCGCTCAACACCCCGGACACCGCCAACTGCTCAGCGAAGAACGCGTTGCCGTCGCAGACCTCGTAGTACCGCCGCGTCGCGTCCCGATCCAGCGGCGCGAACTCGTCGAGGAACAAGGTCAGCTCCGCCTCGGTGAAGCGCGGCAACTCCATACTCGTCACCCGCGGCCCGAATCCCGGCTCGGCCAGCATCTTCCGCAGCCGGTGCCCCGCCGGCAGCGCGGACCGGTGGCTGCACGCCAACAGCGTCCGTTCGTCGGCCATCGTGTGCGTCAGATACGAGACCAGATCCAGCGTCGACTGGTCGGCCCAGTGCAGGTCCTCGAAGACCAGCACCACCGGCGCGGTCGTGCCGAGCCGTTCCAGCATCCGCCGCACGGCGTTGAAGATCCGCAACCGTCCCGGCACTCCCACGTCCGGCCCGGCGGCACCAGCCGAGCCACCGCCACCGCTCCCGAAACCGCCCCCTGCGACATCCGAGACCAGATCGGCCAGATCGTTCCACGCCGGCCCGGCCACCTGCCGCACCATCTCAGGACCCTTCTCCCAGAGCAGCGCACGCAGCGACTCGACCAGCGGCGCGTACGGCAGGACCCCGTCGCCGAGCTTGACGCACGAACCCGACAACACATGCGCGTTGAGGTCGTGGCGAGCCTGCTCGGTGAACTCGGCGATCAACCGCGTCTTCCCGACACCCGCCTCGCCGGCGATCATCGCCGTGCCGGCCCGCCCCGATCCGGCCTGGCGCACCAGATCGACGAGCTGCCCGAGTTCGGCGGTCCGACTGACGAACGGCGTGCTGACGTACGACGTGCTGACGAACGACGTCGCCGCCCCACCGACCCTGCCGTGCGCGGCCCGTTGCATCCGGCCGCGCCAGGTCTCCAACGCCGCAGCCATCCGCTCGGGCTCGACCCCGGCCGCGGCGGCCCGGTTCCACAGCACGTTCAACTCCTGCGCGAGCGCATCCGTCATTCGGGCGCGCACCGAGTCCCGGAATCCCTCGAAGCGCGTCAGTCGTTCGGACATGGCAGCACCTCGCTTTCTTTCTTGCCGGAAGCCCGCCAGGTGACCCCGTCCACGACCAGCCCGGCCTGCCGCAGCGTCCGGTCGATACGGCTCAGGGTGCCGGGCCGAGGCACCCCGATGACCCAGACCCCTGATTCGTCCACGCGCAGTTGCAGCGGGGGAGCGGGCACATGCTTGTCCACGGAAACCGCGTAGCGCCGGAGCCCCAGCTCGGTGAGCGGCCTCAGCCGCTGGTTCGCGGAGCCGCGCCACACCAGATCCGTCGGCTGCCCGGCCTCATAACGGCCGCTGATCAGCGCGTCCGCGTACCGCGTCGCGGCCAGCTGCTCCTCGTCGAGCTCGGCGAGCTCGTACCCGGTGTACAGCAGGATGTCGGCCTCGCCGTAGCCGGCTGCCGCAGCGACCGCGCCGTCGGCACGGACCGCAGCGCGGACCTCGGCCGCGCGCCGCAGGAACTCCGCGAGCGGCCCGGCCTGCTCCAGCGGTTCGCCGCCGCTGACGGTCAGCCCGGTGGCCCCGTCGGCCAGCGCGGTCCGCCAGCGGTCGATCAGATCCTCGACCGCGACGTCGACGCCGCCGGCGGCGTCCCAGGTGTCCCGGGACATGCAGCCGTGGCAGGCCAGCGGGCATCCCTGCACCCATACCCCGAGGCGGATTCCGGGGCCGAGGGCGGTGACGGGATAGTGGCTCCGGCTGATCCGGAGTGTCGGGGCGCTCATGCCGGAGTCCTCCGGCCGTGCCGGGCCCGGTCCCGGGCCTGAGCGTCGTCAGACGCCGGCCCGGGACCGTTCCCCCCGGTGACGCCGCCGATCGTCCCCTCCCCGTTCGGCGACGGGTCATCGTGGTTGTGCTGACGGACGGCCTCGACGGAGCGCATCATGATGTCCCCTGCGGCACGTAGCCCTCGTCGGTGACCACGGCCGCGCCGAGCCGGCTGCCCAGCGTCCGGATGTCGGCGTTGAAGCCGACGCAGCGCTCCCGCTCCCGGGCCGCGGCTTCGTCGCCCTCCACGCCGTGCGCGCGCACGACCCGGCCGTGTACGGTGCCGTGGCTGTCGATCCAGATCTCCGCCGAGTGCTCGGAGCCCCAGTCCGGCCGGGCCAGCCGCAGCTCGCCCGAGTGCCGCACGTCGAACTCCGGTTCCAGCGAGTAGCCCAGATCGGTCAGGCACGAGCGCATCAGACCCTTGACGAAGCGGCAGCGCGCCTGCGCGGCGGCCCACTCGGCGGCCTCGGCGCCCTCGGCCCGCAGATCCGCGCTCAGGTCGCGGTCGCCGGCCACCACGGCCCGCAGCTTCGCGGCCGTGCCGGAGAACGGCGTCGGGGGATCGCCCAGTGCCGACTGCTCCTCCAGCACCACCAGCCACTGCCCGGTCAGCCGGCGCCGGGCGGCCGCCGCGTTCACCGCGCTCACCTTGGCCCGCAGACCCTCCAGGTACGACCGCGCCTCGCGGGCGTCGTCCTGCGCGACACATGCCGCGGCGGCCAGCACTTCCAGGTGCTCGCGCTCGTCGGCGTCCGGGTCCAGGGTCGCCAGGACCGCCTTGACGTCGGCCGGCGTCGGCTTCATCGGCGTCTCGCTGCCGGCCGCGGCCGACTCGCCTTGCTCGCCCCGTTTCTGCAGTATCTGCTGGTATTCCTTCAGAGCCTTGGCGGCATCCGGCCGGGCCATGACGTACTGCGGCAGATACGCGCCCAGGTGCCTGGCCTCGTCGTCGGCCACCGCGACCCGCACCGCCGCCTGCGCCCGGGCCACCAGCTGCGCCGTCAGCTCGGCACGCCGCGACGCCTCGGCCGCGGTGCAGCCGGAGATGCTCACCGGCGCCGGGACGTCGACCGCGACGCCGGCCTTGGCGGCCCGCGCCGTCAGGGCACTGATACGGCTGTTCAGCTCGACCGCGTTCGCCGCCACCACACCCCAGATCCGCGCCATGATCTCGGCATCGGACGGCGCGGCCGCCAGGTCCTCCGGCCGGGCGCCATAGTCGCCGACCGCACGGAACGCGGCCTCGGCGGCCATGTTCGCCGCACGTGCCACCAGCACCGCGGCTGCACCCGCGGCCAGCATCGTGGCTGCTGCCGCCGCGGCGGCCACGGCCGGCGGCGCGATGAGGATTCCTCCAGAACTCATACAATCCCTCCCGTTCGGATATGACGGACAGAGCCGGTCCAGACCCGTGACGCTGTGCGGTGGATTACTGACGGACGAGGAGGGGCGGCACGAAAGAAAGCACCTCGCCGACCAGGTGGTCGACGAGGTGAGGGGCGCCTGTGAAGCCGTCAGGCTGTCAAAGCCTTATGAAAGCCCTGCGTTGCCCTGGTGGATGAACGGAGCCCACTTCGAGACGTCGTCCAACGGCGTCTGCATCTCCTGGAGCAGATGCTCGCTCACCGCCGGAATCGGCTCCCGGTCGGCGTCCAGCATCCAGCGCTGGGCTGCCCGCAGGGCTTCGGCCGGAGTACGGCCGCCGCCGGCGAGATAGTGGTGGAAGACGACCATGCAGACCGCGGTCGCCCAGTCGTCGACGGCCCACCGGGAGCCGATCACGTCGGTCGCGCCGCGCGCCACGAACGCCGTGGTGAGGGTCAGCGCCTCGTCGTGGTCGCGGCTGCTCAGGTCGGTCTCGCAGCAGTCGAGGATGACCAGCGAGGAGAACCGGTCTCGCGAGCCGGGCCGCGAGGCGTCCACGATCTCGGCCACCGTGAGGTATTCGGGGCCGCCGTCGTCTTCGGACTCTTCCTCCGCCCCATCCGGCCGCGCCAGCAGAAGCCGCGAGGCCGTCGGCCGCGAACTCGCCGTGCCGTGCGCGATGATCTGCACCATCGACGCCGGCTCCCGGCCGCCGTCCCCGGTGAGCGCCGCCTGCACCTGCTCGGGTGTCCCCGCCGCCTCGACCTCCTGGCCCTTCACCGACCCCATGAGCCGCGCCGCGGGTAGGTAGGTCCGACGCAGCGTGACGGCCTCCTCCTCGGCGTAACGCAGGGTCCTGCTGGGGTCCACGACCAGGACCGGATCCGTGGCATACGGCGTCCTGCGCCTGGAAAGACTGCGCACCAGCTCATCCGCCGACGCCGCATACGACACGACGAGCACATCGCACGCCCGCGGCGGCCGGGACAGCCCCGCCGTCGACGGCCTGGGGGCGACCAGCGCCGCGTGCCAGGGCACCAGACCGAGCCGGCCGCAGGGGATGAGCACGACACGGCCGGGGGCTTCCGGCGTGGGCACGAAAGGCAACGCCGCGATGACCCGGTTCATCACCGCGGTCCCGGCCCAGGCGCAGAGCTCGTCCAACGAGAGCTCCCAGCGCGTTTCGGGCTCGAGATCCCGCGTCGGTTCCTGACGTTCCTGACGTTCCTGACGTTCCTGGCTCCGCAACCGCTGATACCGCCGGGCCGACTGGTCGAGGTAGTCGTCCACCTTCCCCAGGCTGGTGAGCGGCAACTCCCGAGTGGCGCCGTCCCGGAGGACCATCAGGACCTTGCCGGCCGTGTCGTCGGTACCGGGCAGCAGGTAGACCAGGGCATCCAGACCGGCCCGATCCAGGTGTCCGACGATCTGCGCCAGCGTCGGCACGACCAGCAGATCGCGCTGCGGCTGGGAGTCCGAGCCCGGTCCCGATGCGGCATCCGAAGCAGCCGTACGCGGCGCGCGTAAGGCTTCCAGCGCGCGACGCCTCAGATCGCTGGGCAAGTTGAACTGCGCGGCGTCCGCACCGGGCACCGCTGCGTCCGACACCGCCTCGCCGTTCCCGCCGACTTCGCCGACCCGGCCGGCATCCTTCCCAGAACCCGCACTTGAGCGCTCCCACTGCTCAGCGAGCTCCACCTCATGGACCGCACGCAGCCGGTCCGGCACGGTCCCGGCGGTCGCCGTGGCGCGCAGGACGAGGCCTCGTCCCAGCTCCAGCACCCTGATCGCGTCCTCGACGCGGTACTCCTCCAGCGCCCAGCCGGCGGCTCGCAACCCACGAAGAGCGCCGGTCCGCGCCGTCTGCAACCCGTGCTCGGCCCCGAGTTGCAACAGCACGTCCCCGGCCACCAGCTCCAGCGACTCCCGCGTCAGCGCCACCGCCCGGCGGTTGTCGCGCCGCGCGGCGTCGCGCCGACTCCGCAGCGCCTCCGCCAGGCTCCACAGGACGCGGCTCGCGGTCTGCGTGCCGGTGCGCTCGGTGAGCAGGTCCTTGGCCTGTTCGAGGGCATCGATCGCCTCACCGAGGAACTTTGCCCTGGCGGGACCGTCGCTGAGCAGGAGGTACTGCGCCATCAGCCCGGAGGCCAGAAGCATCCGGGTCTGGACAGCCCCGTCGTAGGGGCCCAGGTCTGTCATCAGCAGGTCGCGCGCGCTCTCGACAGCCTTCCCGACCTCCACCGGCTGATTCTCGAGCGCCCCGACGATCATGTGCGCCGAGGACGCGAGGCTTTCCATGAGCGGTCGTACCGCCTCCGGCATCGGCTTCTCGCGCGCGACCTGGAGATGCGCGTACGCCTCGCGAGCCATGTCCCCGTCGTGACGGCGCACCGCCAACGCAAGCTTCGCCAGCGCCTGTTGCATCGGTTGGAGAAACTGCCACTCGGCGAAGGCATCCGGAGTCGGACCGGCTTGGGCGAACTCTGCGATGAGACCGGCCAGGGCTGATTCGTCCTCGGCCTCGATGGCTTGGGAGATTCGCAGACTTTGCCCGAGGTTTCCGCTCACCAGACCGATCTCGTCGAGCTCCGGATCCGGCGTTTGAAGCCCGTCGCCCTGAAACAGCCCCAAGGCCTTCGCCTCGTCCTGCCTGTTGCCGTGGGAGGACGCCGACCATGACAGCAGGCTGGGATAGACCGAGGTGAGGAGCCAGGCCATCTCACCGGCGTCCGGACTGTTCATCACCTCCCGCAGGTTCCGCAGGGCCCGATCCACTTCCTGGGGATCATTCGTGCGGACGGCCATGGCGAGCCGGCCGAACGCGGCGATCCCCAGACTCCGGCTCGTGCCCTCGGCCTCATAGCTGCTGATCAGTGTCTGGAACTCGGCCCGATCGAGTGCCCCGGGCACGCACATCTCGATCAATATGGTCAGGTCGTCCCAGGGCAAGGCCTGGTCGGCAGCCAGCGCCGTCTCCGCGGCCGCCGGCAGACTCGGTACCTCAGGATCTTGGCGCCGCTCAAGGTTCTCAGCCTGCTTCATCAGCTCGCCCAGGAGCGCCCCGATCTGGCCGGTCGGCTGGACGGGCAGATCTTCGACGTGTCCGCGCATCTCGGCCGTCGTGACGTTCGAGGGATCCCGCATCAGCCGCAACCAGATGTTCAGCGTCACGCTGAAGGCCTTCAACTTGGCGGCACGCGGATCGTCCGGGTGAGCGGCGACGATCTCCTCGATGAGCTCGCGCAACTCGTGGAGGTCGGCGATGATCGGCCCGCTCTCCTGCATCTCCCGGATCAGAGCCAGCATCGAGCCCAGCTTGCCGGTCACGTCCGGCCCGAAATCAGCCACCTTCGCCGGCACGAGCATCACCACGAACAGCAGCATCGCCTCCAGATTGGCCACGGCGGTCAGGTGGCCGCCGGCGCGCGCGGCTCGGAAACAGCGCAGGGCCTGGGCCCGATGCGCGTCCGTCCATCCGAAGCGGTTGCCCCGGAACGCGTACAGCGTGCCCAACGCCACTCGCAGCGTGCCCAGCGACGCGTCGTCGTCGGCGAGGCAGGTGCCCGCGCGCGCTTCGAGCTCGGAGGCCTCCTCGATCATCCGGTCGAGGTCGGGGGCGGACGGCGGTGCCGCCGAAGGCCCCACGGCGACCAACGCCACCGCTCGGGGCAGCAGCTTTTGTACTTCCTCACGCAGGTTTGAGGGGTCCTGGTGGTCCATGTCCTCAGTCTGACGGACAGAAAACGGGCGGCGGGCCGTTTCCGGTCCGCCGCCCGCCGTCGTTAAGACGGTGACTTACTCAGTCGTCAGTTCACGTTCAGACCGGTGTCGTCGATGACGAAGGAGGTCTGCAGCGAGGAGTCCTCGGTGCCGGTGAACTTCAGGGTGATGGTCTGGCCGATGTAGCTGGCCAGGCTGAAGGAGTGCTGGGTGTAGCCGCTGTTGTGGTTGAGGTTGCTGTAGGTGGCCAGGGTGCCGAGCACGGTGCCGGAGGCGTTGAGGACCTGTACCGACAGCTTGTCGTAGGCGGTGGTGGTCGTGGTCTCCGCGGTGTCGATGTGCAGCCAGAAGGAGAAGTTCGCCGTCTTGCAGGTGGAGGCGATGCTGACCTTCTGCGACAGGGTGTCGGTGTGGGTGGTGCCGTAGCCGTCGAGCCAGGCGTCGTAGCTGCCGGAGTGGGCGGGCTCGGAGGTGGTGTCGCTGTTGATGACGCCGGAGGTGGCGGACCAGGGGGTGGCGCTGCCGGTCTCGAAGCCGGGGTTGCCGAGCAGCTGGGTCGCGGTGCAGCCGCCGCCGGAGGAGTTGACGGTCCAGGAGAACGTCGTGGAGCCCGAGGCGGTGCCCGAAGACGCCGTCACGGTGACGCTGGAGGTGCCGGTGCCGGTCGGGGTGCCGGTGATGGCGCCGGAGCTGCTGATCGACAGGCCGGCCGGGAGTCCGGTGGCGGAGTAGGTCAGCGACTTGCCGGCGGAGTCGGTCGCCGAGATCTGCAGGGTGCTGATCGCAGTGCCCTGCGTCGAGGTCTGGCTACCGGGGTTGGTCACCGAGACGGTCTCGGTGCCGCCCTGGGCGTTGACCGTCCAGGTGAAGGACGTCGAACCCGAGGCGGTGCCGGACGATGCGGTGACCGTCACGGTCGAGCTGCCGGTGCCGGTCGGGGTGCCGGTGATGGCGCCGGAGCTGCTGATCGACAGGCCGGCCGGGAGTCCGGTGGCGGAGTAGGTCAGCGACTTGCCGGCGGAGTCGGTCGCCGAGATCTGCAGGGTGCTGATCGCAGTGCCCTGTGTCGAGGTCTGGGTGCCGGGGTTGGTGACCGACACTGTCTCGGTGCTGCTGCCGGTCTGCAGGCCGGCGATGCCGTTGGGGGTGCCGATGCCGGTGGGGCCGTCGTAGCCGGTTTCGGCGGTGCACAGGTAGGCCGGGGTGCAGCTGCCGTCGTTGCCGGAGGTGACGTCGTAGAAGTTGCTGGTGTGCTGGTAGATGTCCTGCGCCGGGGTGGCGCCGGCGTTACCTGCCAGGGCGAACATCGCGGCGACCATGGGGGAGGAGGCCGAGGTGCCGCCGACTTCGTTCCAGCCGGTGTTGCCGTTGGAGGTGTCGTAGACGGCTACGCCGGTGGCCGGGTCGGCGTCGGCGGCGACGTCGTTGTCGATGCGGTTGGAGCAGCCGGACGGCAGGCTCAGCGCGGCCTGCCACGAGGGCTTCGCCTCGTAGGAGGAGCAGCCCGATCCGGTGCCTTCAGAGCCCGGGGTGGTGTTCCACACCGACTCGGTCCAGCCCCGCGAGTTCGAAGCGGTGGTCAGGTTCGTGCCGCCGACGGAGACGACGTTCGGCGAGGTCGCCGGGTACGAAGCCCCGTAGTCCGAGTCACCCGCGGACACGGTGGTCACGATGCCCGAGGCGTGCGTGAAGTACGAGGAGTCCTGCGAACTCTCGGTCGAGGACTCGGAGCCGCCCCACGAGTTCGATATGTAGCCGGCCAGGCTCGCGGCGGTGTTCTGCGCGACGTACAGGCCGTCGCTGGAGTCGTCGTTGGCTTCGACCAGCACGATCTTGCACAGCGGGCAGATCGCCGAGGCCATGTCCAGGTCCAGGGACTCCTCAAGGGTCCAGTCGTCGCCGGCCGGCGGGGCCGAGGGCAGCGGCGAGGTCTGGCCGTTCTGGTTCACCTTGGAGAAGGTGCCCGCGGGCAGACCCGCGGCCGAACGGTACGCGGCCAGGTCGGATGCGGCGTTGGCGTCGTCATAGGCGTCGACCAGCGCGATCGTGCGGCCCGAACCGTTCGAGGCCGACGTCGACGTCAGGTTGTACGCCGACTGCAACTGCGAGGGCCCGTATCCGACGCCGGACGGGATGGCGTTCGGGGAGACCGCATTCGACGAGACGCCGACCCCGTTCCGCTTCAGAGCGAAGCAGGACTGGTGGCCGACGACGATGACGGCGGAGCAGGCGTGCGTGGAGCCCTGGTTCGCCGTCGAGAGCGCGGGCTGCGAGGCGTGGGCGGAACCGGCGGCTTCCGCGGCGATCAGGTTTGCGGATGCCGAGGAGGTCGCGGCCGGGGCCGGGGAGGCGGTGGCCCCCGAGGCGCCGGCGACGGCCAGCGCGCTGCCCAGGGCAACGGCTGTTGCCAGGCGCGCGGTCGCGCGCAGGCGTGAACTGATTCTCACGGGGATGGTTTCCCTCTCGGTGTGGGGTGGCGGCACGCCTTGTCAGGCACGACGCCGTTCGGCAGGGGATGAGCCCGATCGATCTGGAGGGGAAATTAGCGCCACGGAGTTGGTCGGTCAACGGCCTCTCATATAAGTATGTAGATACAAGACCACTGGCTACCGCAGAAGAACTACGCGCCAGTAATAGCTTTCGGCCTGCGTACTTTTCCATCAGGTGAAGAATCGGGGGTTGGTGGAGACCGGACGCGCGCCGCGTCCGGTACCCGCAGTGCTACGCCGCGTAGTATCTCAGAGTTCATATATCCGCTGGCCCCGGACTCGTCAAGGCCGGGGACCGGGTCAAGGGTCGCCGCGGACCAAAGTGATGCGGCTGGTGTCGAAGACGCTGCGCGCGGTCGTCTTCGGCCCGATCACCACCGCCGCGAACAGCGCGCGCAGCACCGCAGCCTGCCGCGCCGCCGACAGCCGCTGCCATTCGTGCGCCGCGTCCGGCCCGGTGGCCACGCCGTCCAGCGCGCGGATGTCGCGCAGGTCCACTCGTCCGTGATCCCGACGGAAACCGTCGCGGCGGCCGGCCGGCGTCTCGGCCGGTCCGCGCCGCATGCTGATCGGACCGTCCGGGTCGATCGAGCCGTCCCGGTCGGTCAGCAGGCCCACCGCCGCTTCGCTGACGAAACGTTCCAAGGAGGCCGCGGCTATGTGGAGTTTGCAGGTCCGGGGCATCGGACTGTTCAGGGAGGCGCAGGCGTACATCCGGTAGTCGCCGACGATCGAGCCGACCATGTGGACGTTGCACTGGCCGCAGATGACGAGCCCGGTCAGCAGGTAATGCGCGCGTTTCCGGTGCCCGCTGTTGGCCGCGGCCCGCGCCGTCCGCTCCTTCTGCGCGCTGCGCCAGTCCTCGATGCTGACGCACGGCTCCCACGTCCCCGGACGCAGCCCGCCCTCCTCGCGGTCGACGCTGCCGCGGAAGACCCGCAGCCCGGCGTACCGCGGGGCCAGCAGAATCCGGTCGACGCCGGTCGTGGTCCAGGTGCTGCCGGTGGAGGTCGGCACGCCGCGGGCGTTCAGGCCCCAGGCGATGGCGCGCAGGCTCTCGCCGTCGAGGTACCGCGAGTAGATCTGCTGGACCACCCGCGCCTCGTCCGGGATCAGGGCCCGCATCCCCGTCTCGTAGCCGTAGGCGCGGCGGCCGCCGCCGTGCGGCTGCCCGGATTCCGCAGCCAGCCGGTGCGCCGCGCGGACGGAGTCTGACAGTGCGGCGGAGGTGTGGCGCAGTTGCCGCGCTTGCTCAAGTGCGGACTCGCGAATCTGAGGATTGCTCAAATCCACCGCATCGCCGAAACCGTGCAGAGCCACCGATTTCGCCTTCGCCAGGACCAGCAACTCGACCACGTCGGCCGGCCGGTGGCGGATCAGCGTCGACGGCCGGAACACCAGTACCGTGCGGGCCCGGCCCTCGCGGACCGCCGCGAGCAGCGCGGTCCAGCCCGGCCGGTCGGCGTCCGGCTGCCAGACGGCCCGCTGCCGGTCGGCGAACACCAGCTCCGGCCGCACGCTGATGCCGAGCGTGGCGGCCCGCGCGCGGCCCTGCCGCTCCTGGTCGTCGATCGGCGCCTGGTCGGCGTCGGCCCGGTGCGGGACACAGCAGTAGAGTGCGCCGCGCCCCGCCTGATCTTGTTGCCCGGCCATGTCAGGACACGACGGCGCTGGTGGTCACCTTCGTGGGCTGACCATCGGAGGACACGGCATTCTTCGGATCGCCCGAGGTGCCGATCGGGTGGGCGTATCCATTGACGCCTATGTGCACCCGCTGTCCGGTCGCCGGCGGTGCTTCGGCGACGTAGGCGATCAGCGGCGGACCCACGACGTGGCTGTCCTCCAGGGTGAGCTCGACGCGCCAGTCGGTGCCGCGGAACCGGGAGTCGACGATCCGCGCCTCGGTGGTACCCGCCCCGTCCGCACCGAGCCGGAGCTGTCCGGGGCGCAGCATGACCGTCTGCGATCCACCCCGGCTTTCGCAGCCGTCTTCCAAGGCCAGCGCGCCCAGCGCCGTCTCGGCCACCTCGCCGCGCACGACCGCCGGCAGCAGGTTGGCTTCGCCGAGCGTCCGCGCGATCTCGGCGTCGGCCGGCCGGTGGTAGAGCGCGTGGCCGCTGTCGGCCTGCACGATCCGTCCGGCGCGCAGTACCGCGATGAGGTCGGCGAACGACAGCGCCTCGTCGACGTCGTGCGTGACCAGGATCGCGGTGGCGCCGGCCGCGCGCAGAGTACTGGCGACCTGGGCCCGCACCTCGGTGCGCAGCGCGGCGTCCAGGGCGGCGAACGGCTCGTCCAGCAGCAGCAGCTCCGGACGCGGCGCGAGCGCCCGCGCCAGCGCGACGCGCTGCTGCTGGCCGCCGGACAGCTGGTGCGGATGCCGGTCTCCGAGCCCTGACAAGCCGACCAGGCCCAGCAGTTCCTCGACGCGTTCGCGGCGGCCGGAGCGAGGCAGGCCGAAGCCGATGTTGGCGGCGGCCGACAGGTGTGGGAACAGCGCGCCGTCCTGCGGCACGTACCCGATGCGCCGACGCTCGGCCGCGACCTGTGTGCGGTCGTCGTTCAGCACGCGTCCGCCGACCGCGACGGTCCCCGCGCTCGACCGGTGGAAGCCGGCGATCACCCGGAGCAGCGTGCTCTTGCCGCATCCGGAGGGGCCGAGGATGCAGGCCAGCGTGCCGTCCTCGACGGTGAGGTCCAGGCCGTCCAGGACCGCGGCGCCGCCGTGGCCCGCGCGCAGGCCCGTGATCGTGAGTCCGCTCATGTCAGGCTTCTTCCTTCGACGGACGTGCGGGTGGCGAGCGTGCGGCGGGTCAGCAGGACGACGGCCGGCACCGACAGGACGGTCATCATCGCCGCGTAGGGCGCGGCGGCGCCGTAAGCCAGGCCGGTGGTGTACGACCAGAACCGGGTCGCCAGCGTCTCGGTGCCGGTGGGGTGCAGCAGCAGCGTGGCGGTCAGCTCGGTGCTGGCGGTCAGCGCCACCATCGCGAACGACGCGGCCAGCCCCGGCGCGATCAGCGGGAGCGTGACCCGTCCCAGCACGACCAGGCGGCGCCGGCCCAGCGAGCGCGCGACGTCCTCCACTCCGTGCGGGACGTGCGCCAGCGAGGCGCGCACCGCGGTCAGCGCGAGCGGGAAGAACAGCACGACGTAGCCGGCGACCAGCATCGGAGGCTGCTGGTACCAGGGCTGCGCGTAGCGGATCGCGAAGAACACCACGGCCAGGGCCACTGCGATGCCTGGAAGAGCGCGCGTCAGATACGCCAGGCGCACGATCCCGAACGACACGTGCCCCGGGTGCCGCCAGGCGAGCAGCGCGACCGGCACCGCCGCCGCGGTCGCCACGGCCGCGGTGACCAGCGCGTAGCCGGTGGTGGTCGCGGTCGCGGTCCAGATCGAGGCGGACGGCAGCGTGCTGGAGTTGCCCTTGGCCAGCCAGTATCCGAGGGCGTACACCGGGACGCCGAGAGTGGTTCCGACCACGGCCGCCAGGGCCGCGACGGCCGGGATCCGCCCGGCGCCCAGCCGGATCGGGTCGGCGGGCCGAGCCGCCGCGCCCTCCCGCACCACGCGGCCCCGCCGCCGTCCGGCTCCGGCCTCGGCGCCGATCACCAGGACCGCCAACACGATCAGCACCAGCGCCAGCACCGACGCCGAGACCGTGTCGAAGCTGGTCTCGAACTGCGTGTAGATCGCGGTGGCGAAGGTGGTGTAGCGGACCATCGCGAACGCGCCGTACTCGCCGAGCAGGTACAGCGACACCAGCAGCGCACCGCCGGCCAGCGCGGGCCGGGTCTGCGGGAGCGTCACGCGCCACAGCACGCGGCACCGGCCGTGGCCCAGGCTGCGCGCCACTTCCTCGGTGGCGGCGTCGCTGCGGCGCAACGTCGCGGCCACCGGCAGGAACACCAGCGGGTACAACGAAGTGGTCATCACCAGCACCGCGCCCCAGAAGCCCTGGACCGACGGGAACAGCGAGACCCAGCAGTAGCCGTGCACGAATTCCGGGACCGCCAGCGGCATCGCCAGCAGGACCGTGAACCCGCGGCGGCAGGGGATGTCAGTGCGCTGCGTCAGGAAGGCGGCGCAGAAGCCGAGCACCAGGGTCGCGGCCGTGACCGTGACGGTGAGTTCCAGTGTGTGCCGCAGAAGCGTGGTGACCAGCGGACGGCCCAGCAGCCGGCGGACCGAGTCCCAGCCGGACTGCCCGGCCTGCATCACCACGAACACCAGCGGGCAGCAGACGACCAGCGCGACCGCGGCGGCGACCAGCGGAAGGACGAACGGAGCGCCGGAAGCCCGGCGACGCAGCGTCGCCGGGCCGAGCGTCTTCAACAAAGAGTTCTGGCTCACGAAAGGAGGCCGACACTCTGCAACAGGTCCAGCGCCTGCTTGCCGTCACCCAGATCGGTGGCCGGGACCACGGGACCCGCGGCCGACAACGGCTTGTTCAGCTTCGCGGCGGTCACGTCGGCCAGCAGCGGGTACTCGTAGCTCTGCGAGGTGGCGATGATCTGCTGGGCCGGCTGGGAAACCAAGTAGGCCAGGAACGCCTGAGCCGCGGCCTGGTGCTTGCTGGAGGACAGGATGCCGACGCCGGACACGTCGACCAGCGACCCCGGGTCCCCGGCGGCGAAGAAGGACAGCGCGCTGTGCACGGAGCCGGCACCGACCTCGTCGCGCATGCGGTACCAGTAATAGTGGTCCACGACGCCGCCGGCGACCTCGCCCTTGTTGATCGCCGCGATCAGGTCCTCGTTGGAGCCGTAGACCTTGCCGTTGGCCTTGAGGCCCTGCAGCCAGGTCCTGGTCGCGTCGGCGCCGACGGACTTGATCATGCGGGTCACGATCGGCGTGAAGTCGGTCTCGCTCGGCGCGATCCCGAGCTTGCCCTTCCACGCCGCGCCCGCCAGGTCCTTCACCGACGTCGGGAGCTGCGCGGTCTGGACCGATCCGGTGTTGTACGCGAACACCGCGCTGCGGGCCGAGACGCCGACCCAGTCCCCGGCGGCCGCGCTGTCGGCGGCCGGCACCGCGCTGAGCGTGCTCGCGTTCACCTTCGCCAGCAGGCCCTTCTCCTCCAGCGTGGTCAACGCCGGCGGGTTCTCGGCGAAGAAGACGTCCGCGGGGGAGGCCTTGCCCTCGGTGAGGACCTGGTTCGCGAGCTCGGCCTCGTCGCCGGAGCGCACGTTCACCGTGACCCCGGACTTGGCCTCGAAGTCCTTCACGAGCGCCTGCACGGTCTGCTCGTGCTGGCCGCTGTACAGGGTTATCGACTGCCCGGCCACCGAACCGCCGGCCGCGGAACCGCCGCCGGAGCCACCCGCCGCCGGCTTCGAGGAGCCGCTGCTGCACGCCGCCAGCACCACGCTGGTCAGCGCGGCCCCGAGGGCCACCCCCGCCGACTTCCGACCGGACCGTACGGCACGCGTGAGCACCGAGAACCTCCCTGTTGACGACGAACTGCCGGCTGATCGACCGACTGGCGCTCGTAGTTGAGCCTAGGCACACCTTACTTAGGATTGCCTAAGCGACGAAGAGGGGGGTAGCGGGTGCGGACTGGCGCCGGGGTGGCGCGCTGCGGCAGCGGTTCAGGCCGCGGACGACCGCCGTTCGGCGGAGGCCGGTGAGTCGATGCGTCGCACGATCTGCTGCGCGTCCTGGCCCAGGCGGCGCAGTCGTTCGGGGGAGAGGTTGTCGACCACCAGGTGGCGGACGAACGCGACGTGGGCCGGCGCCGCCTCCTCCATCTTGCGCATCCCCTCCGGGAGCAGGACGGCGTGGGTGAAGCGGCCGTCGCAGGGGTCTGGCTCGCGGCGGACGAAGCCTCGGTCCTCCAGCCGCCGGACCATGTGCGACAGGCGGGACAGGGACACGCTGGCGTCCTCGGCCAAGTCGCTCATCCGCATGGTCCACGCCGGGGTTTTGGCAAGCGTCGCCATGGTCATGTACTCGACCATGCTCAGCTCGGCGTCTCGTTGGAGCCGGCCGTCGATGGCCCACGGCAGCCTGGTTATCAACCGGACCACCGCGAGCCATGCGGACAGCTCTCCGGCGTCGAGCCAGAGCCCCTCGTGGAGGTCCGAGCTCACTGGCGGTAGCTTCCGTGCCGGAACTCCTCGACCAGGCTCGGACGCGTCGGGCGCCAGCCGAGCTCCCGCTGCGCCTTCTCCGCGGTGGTCGACTGGTCGAGCAGCAGGACTTCGGCGAAGTACTCGCCGAAGCGCGACTGCGCCTCCTCGACCGATCCCGGGACCGCGCCCGGCGCGCCGACGGCGGCCGCGACGGCCTCGGTGAGCTCGGCGACCGTCGGGTTGCTGCCGTCGCCGATGACGTAGTAGCCGCGCGCGTCGTCGTTCTCCAGCGCCAGGCGGAAGGCCGTGGCGAGGTCGGCGGCGTGCACCGTCGACCAGTGCTGGCGGCCGTCGCCGAGCATGATCAGCTTGCCGGACTCGTCCCGCGGCGAGCCGAGCAGCGCGCCCGGGATGCCACCGCCGCCGTCGCCGTACGCGACGCTGGACACCAGGACCGTCGTGCGCGGGCCGTCGGCGGCCAGGATCCGCTGCTCGATCGGCTCCTTCCAGGCCACCATGGCCGGCGCCCGGAACGGGGAGTCCTCGGTGATCGCGGTGTTGTCGCCGTAGACCCACAGGCCGCTGATCTGGACGTAGGGCTTGCCGGTGCCGGCGTAGGCCTCGATCACGGCGTCCACGACCGCGGTGTCCACGTCGGCGCTGGTGGCGTCGCCGGGGCTGGCGGTGTGCACGGCGCCGTCGGTGTCGGCGAGCAGCCGCGCGACCCGGGCCCGGTCGCCGAGGTCGACGACGACCGGGGTGGCGCCGTTGGCCTCGGCGGTCTTCGCGCCGGCTTCGTCGCGGACGAGGGCGACGACCTCGTGGCCGTGCTCGCGGAGCTCGGTCAGGACGTGCGAGCCGATGAACCCGGTGGCGCCGGTGAGTGCGACTTTCATGGTCTTCACCCTTCTGCGGTTTGGTGCGGTTTCGACGTGCTCCTTCAAGTGCGACTCTAGGTCTTATGACTTGAAGCGTCAAGTGGAAGGGGGGAAGGCCGGTGCTGTAGTGCACCTCCTTTTCCGTTATGACTTGAACAATCAATCAGCGTCGGGGAAGACGAGCTCGGCGTTCACGCCGTCGGCGAGCAGGAAGTAGCCGAGGAACGTCACCCCGTCCTGCTCCGCGTCGAAGCGTGCGATCCGCACGCCCTCGGGCTCGTGGAACACGTCCCCGGGCCCGAGCACGACGGCGGGCTCGCCCTCGATCTGGTACACGGCCGAGCCGGTCTCGATGCTGCCGAAGACCGGGCCGTTGTGGACGTGCAGCCCGGCGGCGTAGCCCGGGGCGATGGTGATCCGGCGGATCTCGACGCGGTGCGTGGCAAGGGGTTCGGGCAGCTTCTGGTCCATGACGATGACTCGGCTCATCGGCGGCTCGGGTTCGGCGGAGCCGGCTTCGGCGCCCGCCGTATCCGTATGCCCGGCCCCGGCCCCGTATTCAGCGTCCGTCACGGCGTCGCCGAACTCCGCGGTGCTCCCGTCCTCCGGCAGCTCCTCGATGGCCAGATGGGTCATCGCGCCGTCGGGCGTCGCGCCGTGCCAATGCCACTCGCCGGCCTCGATCCGCACGCTGTCGCCGGTGTGGACGGTCTCGACGGCACCGCCGCGGCGCTGCACGAGCGCCGTGCCGTCCGTGACGACGAGGACCTGGCCCAGCGGATGGCGATGCCAGCGGGTGCGGGCGCCGGGCTCGAAGCGCACGCTGTCGACCTGCGTGCGGGAGGGGCCGGCCGGTGCGGCGAGTTCGTCGATCAGGGCGCCGCCGGTGATCCACTCGGACAGGGCGGGCACGCCGATGCGGGGAGTGCGGGAGATCTGCATGATCGGTCTTCCTTCGGTGGTCAGAGGACGGAAGGGGCGCCGAGCAGCGCGAGAACGCCCTCGATCGCCTGCTGGAAGGCCTGCGGGTCGTTCGCGGCGCGCGCGAGGACGTATCCGCCCTGGAGGGTGGCGACGATCGCGGCCGCCGTGGTCACCGGATCGAGCGTCGGGCTCAGTCCGCCGTCGGCGACGCCTTCCGCCACCAGGGCCGCCAGGCGCTCGCGCAGCCAGCCCAGCGTCTCGGCGACCGGCGCGACCAGCATCGGCGTGGACATCACATCCGGGTCCTGAGTCAGTCGGCCGATCGGGCAGCCCTTCATGACGTCGCGCTCGCGACGGAGGTAGGCGGCGATGCGTTCCAGCGCCGTACCGGGGCCGGACAGCACGGCGTCCACGCTCGCGCGCATCTCCTCGGCGGTGCGGTCGATGGCGACGCGTGCCAGCTCCTCCTTGCCGGAGAAGTGGTGGTACATGCTGCCCTGGCCGGCGTCGGCCAGCTGCTGGATGGTCTTCGGACTGGTCGCGACGTAGCCGCGTTCCCACAGCAGCGTGCGGGTGCTCTCGATGAGCCGCTCTCTCGTACTCACGGAGCCAGTGTACATACCAGTAGGTACAGAAGGGTAGGCGCGGAAGGCCGACGGCTCTGGACCGGGTTCGGCCCAGAGCGTTGTCGAGTCGTCGAGTTGTTGAAAGGCGGCGACTACTCGCCGCGCAGTGCCTCCATGACCGGCACGAAGGCCTCCATCCACGGCTCCAGCACGGTGAGATACGAGAAGCCGAAGCGCTCCCGCTGCGCCCGAAGCTGCTCGACCATCTGCTGGGTGGTGCCGATGAGCAGGATCGGCAGATCGAGCGCCTGGTCCTCGGTGAGGTGCGGGATGTTGCCCAGATGCGGCCGGACCGCGGCGCGGCGGTCGTCCGTGGGCATGACCATGTGAATCATGAGGTTGAGCTCGGCCGGCTCCGGACGCTCAGCGGCGAACTTCCGGTACGCGGCAACGCGTTCCTCCAGCTGTTCCGCCGTGAGAGCACGGGGAATCCCACTCGGATCGGCCGGATTCGCGCCCGCACCGGTGAACGCGACGATCTCGGCGTGCCGCGCGGCCAGCTCCAGCACCCGGTCGCCGTTGCCGCCGATCAGCAGCGGCGGGCGGGGCGTCTGCACCGGATGCGGTGCGAAGTCCTCGGCGACGGCGAGCCGATCGAGCTCCTCGATCGTGGCCCGCAGATGTGCGACGCGCTCACCGGGGGTGCCGAACGGCAGATTCGCCTTGTCGTGCTCGGCTTTCACGTAGCCGGCGCCGAGTCCGAGTTCGAGGCGGCCGCCGGTGAGCTGATCGGTGGTGGCGACCTCGCGGGCCAGCAGCGTCGGGTTGAAGAACCCGGCGTTGAGCGTGAAGGTCCCCAACCGCGGCCGCTCGGTGGCCTCGGCGGCGGCGACGAGCGCGGGAAACGGCGCCGGCATGCCCAGGTGATCAGCCACGGTGATCACGTCGAAGCCGAGCGCTTCAGCCTTGCGGCACTTCTCCCGCCACCGGTCGCGCGCGGCCGGGGTGATCATGTTGACGCCGAATCGGAAAGGACGAACCATGTGCGACACCTCGTGAGTGTTCGGGGGTTGTTCGGGCGCCGGGGGTGTTGGCGCCCCGTAGTGGATCATAGTCCTGAGATGCGGGCCGGGTCCGTGGCCGATCCTCAAGTCGGCCGCGCGGCTTGAGCCACCCGATACAGAGCCCTGATATAGGAGTTACCTTGTCATCTCGCGATCCGAGACAAGGTCACTGAGGTTTCGAGCGCAGCGACCGGTAGTCTGGCTACATGACGAGTGATTTGTCCACAATGCAAGACACCGAAGCATCACAGGAGGACGCGCGCGGCCGCCTCCTGGAGCTCCGCGCCAGCATCGACAACCTCGACTCGGCCGTCGTGCACCTGCTCGCGGAGCGCTTCAAGTGCACCCAGCAGGTCGGGCGGCTGAAGGCCCAGTACGGCATGCCCGCGGTCGACCCCGACCGCGAGGCCGTGCAGATCAAGCGGCTGCGGTCGCTGGCCGAGGAGGCCCGGCTGGACCCGGAGTTCGCGGAGAAGTTCCTGAACTTCATCATCGACGAGG
This sequence comes from Catenulispora sp. EB89, assembly GCF_041261445.1. Lineage (NCBI taxonomy): Bacteria > Bacillati > Actinomycetota > Actinomycetes > Catenulisporales > Catenulisporaceae > Catenulispora > Catenulispora sp. EB89. The sequence continues at coordinate 331,041 of NZ_JBGCCU010000003.1, read as the reverse complement.
TGGTCCGCAACCACCGCAACCACGCCGCGGCGCAGTAGGCGCGCGGGATAACGCAGGCGCGGGCCGTCCGCCGCCGGGTGTTTTCGGTGGACGGCTGCGCTGTTTTTTCGGTCACGGCGCTGAGCAGGTGGCGCAGCGCAACCGCTGTGCCGCCCCGCGGCGCCCCGCCGCCGTCACCCCGCCCTCACCCCGACGTGGCGTCCAGATGCAGCCGCGTCGTGATCCGGTACCGGTCGCCGCGATACACCGAGTGCGCGAACTCCACGACCCGGCCGGTGGTGTCCTTCGTCGTGCGCTCGACCTGGAGCAGCGGCGCGTAGACCTCGATGTCGAGCAGTTCGGCCTGCTCCGGGTTGGCGACCGTCGGCTCCATCGTCTGCACGGCGTCGGAGACCGTGATCCCGTGCCGGTCGCGGAGCAGGTGGTAGAAGTTGCCTGATTCGACGTCGTCCGGTTTCAGGTTCGGGACCAGTGCCGCCGGGACGTCCAGGCGCTCGATCGCGATCGGTTCGCCCTCGACCAGCCGGACCCGCACGATGCGCAGGATCGGCGCGTCGGCGGCGATGCCGAAGCGGGTGGCGCGCGAGGGGCCGGCCGGCGAGGTTCGGAACGTCACCACGTGGCTGGTCCAGGTGCCCTCCGCCGACGGTGCGGCCAGTGCCGCGGCGCCGTCCGCGCTGTCGCCGGTCAGTGCCTGGTCGATCTTGCGCGGGCTGGTGAAGGTACCGCGGCCCTGGTGGCGGACCAGGTAGCCGGAGCGCGCCAGGTCCTGCAGCGCCGCGCGGACCGTGGGGCGGGACACCCCGAGCGCCTCGGCCAGGTCGCGTTCGGAGTCCAGGCTGGTGCCCGGCGCCGCGGTGTCGATCAGCTGCAGCAGGTGGTCGCGCACGCGGTCGCGCTTGGCGGTGGCCACTTTGCGGGCCGGGCGGGTCTCGCTGCCTGTCACATCGGACGATTCTGCCAGGTGGCCCGGCGGGCGTCTCGGCCCGCCGCCGCGGCGGGGCGTCGGCGGGGGAGTCGGGGGAACGGGAGGCGCGGGAGGTACGGAAGTCATCGGAGCAATCGGAGCAATCGGTAGGGCGGCGCGGCCCGGGCTCAGGTCGGGCCGCGCCGCCGGTCGGGAGGGACCAGGCCGGTGGCCCGGCCTGGTCCCGGGACACCGGTTCGGTGCCGCGGATCAGCTGTCGCCGGCCGCGGGTCAGCTGTTCGGGACGCTGTCCGTGAAGTGCGTGCCGCCCTGGTAGTAGCCGTTGACCGCGCTCTGCACATCGGTCGGGGACTGCGCGACGCCCTTGGCGTAGTAGACCCAGTTCACCTTCTCGTTCCAGGTCCGGGCGCCGGTGAAGGGCAGGTCGATGAACCACTCGTTGAAGTCGATGGTCATCGCCTCGCGCGGGTAGTACTTGCCGGTGCTGGAGAACACCTGCTTGCCGTCGATGTAGTACGTGACGGTGCCGCCGTAGACGGTGGCCACCAGCGTGTGCCAGCCCTGCAGGCTGCCGATGGTGTCGTTCGTGACCCGGTCCATGGCGTCGGCGCTGTACCAGGAGGTCGTGTACATCGAGTTCGCCGGGCCGCCCCAGCCGCCGTTGGGCAGGTACTCGAAGTCGTCCTCGCTGTAGAGCGAGTTGTCGGGGGTGATCGTGTAGAACGTCTCGTTCACGTGGTCGCCGTTGGCGCCGGTGGTCGGGGCGTCGTTGAAGTAGACGCGCGCGGCGTAGGTGCCCTCGAAGAACTTCTGGTGCGTGGTGTCGATCTCGGCCTGCTTGGTACCGGAGGTGGTGCCGTCGGTGGAGGCCGTCAGGTCCATGACGTGCCCGCCCTGGGCGGTGCTGTCGGCGGGGAAGCTGAACGTGTCCGCGGTCCAGGAGTTCTGCACGCCGGGCCCGCCGGCGCCGGTGCGGATCGCCCAGCCGTGCGCGCCCAGGTTCGGGTCCGACGGGCCGCTGTAGGAGAAGTCGTCGAACAGCACGCCGGACGGTGTCCCGCCACCGCCGCCGGAGCTCGGCGAGCTCGACGGGCTGGTGCTGGGGGAGCTGGACGGGCTGGTCGGCGGCGGGTTCCCGCCGGGCGCGGTGCCGGAGACGACCGTTCCGTTGACCGCCAGCGTGATCGTGTTCGTCGGACCGTACGAGGTCTGCGAGGCGTTGAACGAGTAGTCGTCGGCCTGGTCCACCGGCGCCCAGCCGGCGGCGTTCATCCGCAGCTGCAGGTCGCCGGTCGAGGCGCCGGGCGCCAGCGAGCCGCCGGTGAACCCGACCTCCAGGTAGTGGTCGGCGGTGGCGGTCGGCGAGGCCAGCGTGCCGATGGTGCCGGTGACGTTCCCGCAGCCGATCTGTGCCCACTCGCAGGAGAACTGGTACGACGGCGAGGAGTCGACGGTGAAGTAGTAGCGGATCTTCACCGTCGACAGGTCGAGCGGCCCGCCGCCGGTGTTGGTGACGGTGAACCAGGGCTCGACCATGTCCGAGCCGGCGGAGCCGACGTGGTAGGCCAGCGCGGCCGGCGCGCCGGCCGCGTTCGCGGTCGTGGAGAACGCGGCCGCGGTGAGGCCGAAGGCGCCGGCGACACCGGCGGCGGCCAGCGCCGCGATCGAGCGGCGAGGGGCGGGATTGTGGCGCATCTGAGAAGAACTCCTTGTGGGGTCGGTGGCTGCCGAGGCGGTTCCCCGTGTTCACCTTGGACAGGACCATAGGTAACTTCCTGGAGCTGCTGGCGTTCAGGATGCGACCGAGCCACTGGTCTGTCAAGACCTCGTTCCGCTGTGCCCGATATGGCCATTTCTTGTGGTCACAGACGACCTTCGGTCAGTTGCTCCACCCGCTGGACCGCGTCACGACCGAACCGTTGACATTACCAATGGGAAAGTGCAAGCATCCGTCGCACCTCGCTCATCTCCATCCGACAGAGCTCGAAGGTGAGAGGATCACCATGCGCATACGCATCTCGGCCGCCCAGGCCGCAGGCACTGTTCTCGTCCCGCTGCTGGCGCTCGGCGCCACGGCCTGCTCCAGCTCCGCCTCCGGCAGCGGCACGTCCTCGACCGGCGGCGCGCAGCCGGCCGCGGTGGCCGGCCCCGGATCCGGCACCGGCAAGACCCTGACCGTCTGGTACATGGACGGCGACCTGTCCACCGAGGCCCAGAAGGCGATCGACGACAAGTTCACCGCCGCCACCGGCGCCCAGGTGAAGGTCGAGATCCAGCAGTGGGACGGCATCAACACCAAGATCGCCACCGCACTCGCCCAGGACAACCCTCCGGACGTGATCGAGATCGGCAACACCGACGTCCCACTGTTCGCGGCGAGCTCCGGCCTCACCGACATCACCTCCGCACTCCCGCAGCTGCAGAACGGCCAGCACTGGCTGCCCGGCCTGGAGGGCCCCGCGACCGTCGACGGCAAGAGCTACGGCGCACCGCTGTTCGCGGGCAACCGCGCGGTGATCTACAACAAGAAGATCTGGGCCGCGGCAGGCATCACCACAGCCCCGACCACCTTCACGCAGCTGACCTCGGACCTGGACGCCATCAAAGCGAAGAACCCGGCCCCGGACTTCTCAGCGTTCTACTTCCCCGGCCGCTACTGGTACGGCGCGCTCCAGTTCGTCTGGGACGCCGGCGGCCAACTCGCCACGGAATCCGGCGGCAAATGGTCCGGCGCCCTGGAGTCGCCGCAAGCGCAGCAGGGCCTGGCGGCCTGGAAGAGCTTCGTCGGCAAGTACTCCTCAACGGCCTCCCAGGACGTGGACACCACCGCGCCGGACTTCAACACCCTGTTCGCGCAGGGCAAGACCGCGACCATCCTGAACTCGACCATCAACCGGGTCCTGAAGGTCGACCCGTCCCTGCAGAACGACATCGGCACCTTCCCCTTCCCCAGCGCCACCGACGGCAAGACCCAACCGGTCTTCCTCGGCGGCTCCGACCTCGCGATCGCGGCCAAGAGCAAGAACCAGGCCCTGGCCCTGGCGTACCTGAAGGCCGCGACGGACCCGAGCGTGCAGGCCTCGGCCATCGTCGGCATCGACCACTGGATCCCCGCCTCCACCGAGGTGATCGACCAGACCATCAACACCCTGCCGGACACCTCAAAAGCCTTCTTCACGGCAGCCAAGACCTCGGTGGCAACCCCAGCGGTGGCCGGCTGGGCCACGGTGGAGTCGGACAAGTCCATCAACGACTTCTTCGCCGACATCGCCACCGGCCGCAAATCACCGGCGGACGCCGCCAAGACCCTGGACGCGCACCTCAGCCAGGCGCTGAACGCGCCCGCGCAATGAGGCTGCGCACCGCTGCGGGGGCGCCGGCCGGGTACGACGTACCGGCCGCGCCGCTCGCGCCGACTTTGCTTGCACCGGCCGCGCCGCTTGCGCCGACTGTGCTCGCGCAGGCCGCGCCGCTTGCACCGGCCGCGCCGCTTGCGCCGACTGTGCTCGCGCAGGCCGCGCCGCTCGCACCGGCCGCGCCGCTCGCGCTAGGCAGGATCGCCAAGCCAGTCGCGCCTGCCGCGCCCGCAATGTGGGTCGCGCCGGCAGTGCCGCTTGAGCAGGCTTGGCTGGCAGTGCAGTCTGCGCCGGTCACCGTACCGGCAGCGCTGCCGGCGCCTGCCGCGCCGGCAATGTGGGTCGCGCCGGCAGTGCTGTTTGAGCAGGCTTGGCCGGCAGTTCAGCCTGCGCCTGCCGCGCCCGAATTGCAGACCGCGCTGGCATCGCCGATCGCACATATCGCGCCTGCCACGGTGCCGCCCGAGCAAGATGCACCGGTTGCGCTGGCCGAACCCGCAATGCGGACCGCGCTCGCAGCAACCGCGCCGCCCGCAGCCGCCGCACCTACCGAATCGGTCGCGCCATCTGAATTGGCCGAGCTTGCCGGACTGGCTCGGTTTGTTGCGCTGCCACTCCCGCCCGACCGTCGCAAAGGAACCCACCCGTGAACGCCCCGCCCACCCCCGCGCTCCGGCGCCGGGGCGCGCCGCCGAGCAGGCCCGCCGCCCCTGCCGACCCGGGCTCGGGGGCGGCGCCCCGTCCGCGTCGTCGCCGTCAGCTCCAGCCCTACGTGCTGCTCGTGCCTGCCCTCGTGCTGCTCGGCGCGGTTGTCGGGTATCCGCTCGTGCGGCTCGGTGTCATCTCCACTCAGGGCTTCGGCCTTCGTACCCTGATCACCGGGCGGGCCACCTCCGTCGGCGGCGCCAACTACACCGCGATCCTGCACGACTCGCAGCTCGTTCCCGTCCTCGTGCGGACCGTCGTCTTTGCCGCGACGCTCGTCGCCGGGACCGTCGTCATCGGCTTCGGGGCGGCGCTCATGCTGGTCGCGGTCGGGCGGCGGCTGCGGGTGGCGATGATGCTCGCGCTGCTCGGCGCCTGGGCCATGCCGACGGTCGCTTCGACGCTCGTCTGGCAGTGGCTCTTCCAGCCCACCTATGGTGTCGTCAACTGGCTGCTGACCCAGCTGCACGTCTTCGGCGACCTGCGGCAGCACGACTTCCTCGCCGGTACCACCTCCGGCTTCGTCGTGGTGTGGCTGCTCGTGGTCTGGATCTCCGTGCCCTTCGTCGCGCTGACCCTCTATGCCGGCCTGAGCCAGATCCCCGGCGACTACTACGAGGCCGCCGCGATCGACGGCGCCGGGTACGTGCGGCGGCTGCGCACCGTCACGCTGCCGTTCCTGCGGCCGGTGCTCCTGTTGGTCACCGTGCTGTCGGTGATCTGGGACTTCAACGTCTTCAACCAGATCTGGATCCTCACCAAGGGCGGCCCCGACGGCGCCACCACCACCATCGCGATCTGGTCGTTCACCAAGGCGTTCGCCTCCCAGTCCTACGGACAGGGCGCGGCCATCGCCGTCTTCTCGGTGGTGCTGCTGGCCGTGCTGGTCGGCTGGTGGGTCCGGCGCCTGGTCCTGTCCGGGGAGGAATCGTGAGGGAGCAGTCATGAGGGAGCAGTCATGAGAGCATCGCCGCGTAACAGGGTCCTGCTGAACGTCGCGGGCTGGGCCTTCGTCCTGGTCTGGGCCTTCCCGCTCTACTGGATGGTCAACACCGCCTTCAAGCCGCAGCACGACATCCTTACCTCCACCCCCAAGTTCCTCCCGTTCCCGCTGACCCTGGCCAACTTCGCCGACGCCGTCGGCAAGCCGCACTTCGGCTCCTACGTCGTCAACAGCCTCATCGTCACGCTGTCCGTGGTGGTCGTCGCGACCGTCGTCGGCTTCCTGGCCGCCCTGGCGCTGGCCCGCTTCCGCTTCGTGGGCCGCCGCGCGCTGCTCGTCACGATCTTCGGCATCCAGATGATCCCGGCCCCCGCGCTGGTGATCCCGATGTTCCTGACGATGAAGAACCTGCACCTGCTCAACAACCTGCTGTCCCTCGGCCTGACCTACACCGCGTTCGTCGTCCCGCTCACCATCTGGATCCTGCGCGGCTTCGCGCAGGGCATCCCGGTCGAGCTGGAGGAGGCCGCCAAGCTCGACGGCGCCAGCCCCGGCCAGGTCATCCGGCACGTCATGCTCCCGCTGCTGGCCCCCGGCATCATCGCCACCTCGATCTTCGCCTTCATCACGGCCTGGAACGACTACATCTACGCCTACGTGATGATGAAGGACGACGCCCACTACACGCTTCCGGTCTGGCTGGCCACCTTCTCCACCAACACCGGCACCGACTACGCGGGCCTCATCGCCGGCTCGACGCTGTTCGCCGTCCCCGCCGTCGTCTTCTTCCTGATCGCGCAGACCCGGCTCACCGCCGGCATGACCGCCGGCGCCGTCAAGGGCTGAGTCGGACTGAGCCGTACTTAACCGGGCCGATCCATGCCGATCCGGGCCGAACTGAAAGGCTTTTCGTGATAATCCCCCGTCCCGCCGAGTACACCCCGCACTCCGGCGAGTTCGTCCTGGGACCCGCTCTGAACCTGGCCGCCGATCCCGGTGCCGAACGCGCCGCGGACCTGCTGGCCTCCTACCTCGGCGACCGCCCGCGCACCGAACAGGGCCCGGCCGTCGAACTCCGCCTCGACCCCGGCGCCCACGACCACCCGCAGGGCTACGACCTGCGCATCGACCCGGACCGCGTGCGGCTTGCGGCGGCCGGCGAAGCAGGGCTCTTCAACGGCGTGCAGACCTTGCGACAACTGCTTCCCGTGATGACCGCGACCGCGTCCGCGGCGCCCCAGCGCTGGCCCGCCTGCCACATCCGCGACGCGCCCCGCCTCCCCTGGCGCGGCGTCATGCTCGACGTGGCCCGCCACTTCATGCCCGTCGACTTCCTGCACCGCTTCGTCGACGAGATCGCGCTGCACAAACTCAACGTCCTGCATCTCCACCTCACCGACGACCAGGGCTGGCGCATCGAGATCGACGGCCTGCCGCTGCTCACCGAGATCGGCTCGACCCGCGCCGAGTCGATGGTCGGCCGCGCCGGATCCACCGTCTTCGACGGCGTCCCACATTCCGGCCACTACACGCGCCGCGAACTCGCGGCGCTCGTCGAGCACGCCGCCGCCCGCGGCGTGACGATCGTCCCCGAGATCGGCATGCCCAGCCACACCCGCGCCGCGATCGCCGCCTACCCGGCGCTCGGCAACCACCCGGACGTCCGGCTCCCGGTGTGGACGTCCTGGGGCATCAGCGAGGACATCCTCGCCGTCCACGACGAAGCCCTCGACTTCTGCCGCCACGTGCTCTCCGACGTGATGACGCTCTTCCCGTCCCGCGCCGTCCACATCGGCGGCGACGAGTGCCGTACCGGGCAGTGGCAGGAGAACCCCGACGCGCGCGGCCGGGCCGCCAGCCTCGGCCTGCCGGACGTCTCCGGCCTGCTCGGCTGGTTCCTCAGCCAGATGCACACCTTCCTGGCCGAGCACGGCCGCCGCGCCGTGTGCTGGAACGACGGCGTCGGCGTCGACAACCTCGACCTCGGCGTGGTCGCGACCGCCTGGCTGAAACCGGAGCACGCCGCCGAGGCGATCGCCCGCGGCCACCAGGTGATCATGGCCCCGCACGAGCAGACCTACCTGGACTACCGCCAGACCGGCCACCCCGACGAGCCGCCCTCGGCGGACGACCGCGTCCTGACCCTGGCCGACGCCTACTCCTTCGACCCGCTGCCGACCGGCCTGACCGCGGTCGGAGCCGCCGCCCTGGACGACGGCTCCGGCGGGCCCGGCGTGCTGGGCACCCAGGCCCAGCTGTGGACGGAGTCCGCACCGACGACCGAGGTCGTCAGGCATCTGCTGTACCCGCGGCTGTGCGCGTTGGCCGAAGGGGCGTGGAGCGACGAACGCCGTGATCCGGCGGACTTCGCCCGGCGGCTCCAGCCCCACCTGGAACGGCTGGCAGCGCTCGGGGCGTTGCCAGCCGCTCGTCCGGCCGGCTGGGAAGGCGCTCAGTACACGCAGGGGATGCCGTTCTGAGAGTTGGCGTCGACCGGCGGGCCGCTGTCGAGCCCGCCGCCCGACGTGCTCGCACTGGTGGAGCCGCTCGTCGGAGTGCCTGTCGAACCGCCGGTGGAACCGGTTGAGGAGCTGCCGGTCGGCGTGCTCGC